>CANQTN010000005.1 GCA_947626815.1 uncultured Clostridia bacterium
TAATATTTTACATTTTCATATTTTTTTGATAATTTACCTTGTAATTTATCCATACTAAAATCATTATTATTATCATAACAGTCAAATATTTCGAATTGTATTTTTTCCTTTATTGCTTCTTTATTTGTTTTATCTGCTGCTGTTGCTGCTTTAGTTAATATTCCATCTTGTCCAGATAATGTTGATAAAGTTACTCCTACTAATATTAGCAATACTATTATTGTTATTACTAATGCTATTAATGTTATTCCGTTTTATACTTTCTTTTTTATAGCATTTCTTGTTTCTTTTGTTTTCATCTTGCTCAAATATTTCCTTTTTCATCTGTATTTTTCCACCTTTCTTCCATTTTTGTTCTTTGGTATACTTTTCATCAATCTAATTTTAAATATGTTATTTGCGTGTACCTACTATACATAATAGCAGACTGACCTATTAAAGTACATGATAAAATTTCCGAGTTTTTGTGGATTAAAATACATATGTAAAAAATACTTTTTATATAAAATCATTATTTTTTCAACTTGAAAAACTCCAATTATTATAGCATCTTTATATGTAATTTGCATTTTGTCTTCTTTTAACTGTTTTTTATTTCTTTTTTTGTTATAGTTTTCTATTACAATAAAAGCAATACCAAATATAATCAAGGCTAAAGCTATACAAACTGGATTATAAAAGTATTTTTCAAACACCTCATCAAAAAAATTCCTATTATTGCTACTGGTACACATGCAACTAAAATTTTAGCCCATAATATCATAATATCTTTATTAAAAAGTGACAATACTCCTGTTTCTTTTATTGCATTTTCCTTCTTTTTAGTAATTGGCCATATCTGTTTAAAATACAATAATACAACTACTAAAATTGCTCCAAATTGTATCACCACTTCAAACATATTCCAAAATTCTGGTAATACTTCATTCCTCCTGTTTTTGATGCTAGGTCTAGTAGCAAAGCATCTGGCTTTACATATTCTATTTTGTATTTTATATTGCAATTTCTATTGCACCTTCTGCAGTTGCTATTATATTTAATATTGTTAATTCTTCTTTTTTCATTATGTCTATTGTTTTTGTGCTTTTAGGAATTAAATTATAAACTTCTGGTTGAATAAATGCTTTAGTTTTAATCATTTCTCCTGCTTTTAAAAATTTTAATATTGATCCTAATTTTATACAAGGTGTTTTAACTGGTATTTTAGAAATTACTAATGGCATTAATTATATTTCTTTTATTGCATGTAAAAAGCTTTCTATTAATATTATTTTTTCTGCTTTTTTACTTGGTTTTGGAGGAGTTTCTATAATGCTTCAAGTTTGGAGTATTGTTTCTAAAACAGATTTGTCCATTAAACCTTATATTTATGGGAAAATTTTACATGGTTTATTAGCCAGTTTATATACTTACTTTTTTATAAATATTTTTCCTTTTTTTAATTTTGATTTATAAAATCAAATGTAAAAATTTTTTTGAACATGTTGTTGAAAAAAAAATAGTATAATGCTATACTATAAATGTAAAAACTATATAATAAAGGATGAAATTTTAATGATAAAAATAACTGAAAGTATCAATGCTGTATATATACTTAATTTTATAAGTCATTTATATAGGCATAAGGCTATTTTTCCTTATACATCTTTATTATGCAAAGATATATAAGAAAAAATAGTTTTTTTGTTGCTAAAAATCATTTTTATTATTAAAAAATTGTATGTCTTTCACAAAAGACAAAGAAAGGATTTTATTATGAAAATTTTAAAAAAAAATGTTGAAGGTATTACACTTATTGCATTAGTTATAACAATAATAGTTTTATTAATATTAGCTGGAGTTTCCATTTCTATAGTAAGAGGAGATGATGGTATACTAGCAAATTCACAAAAAGCAATTACCGAATATTCACATGCAACGATATTAGAGAGTATGCAGATGGCATGTTTAGATTACTATGCAGAAAAGATGGAAAATGAAGAAAGTAGCCTTATAGAATATTTACAAAAAAGAAACATTATAGGAACAGAATCAATTAATGGAGGATATAAAATAAACACAGTAGCTTTAACTGGAAAAAAATTATCAGTAGGAAATGGAGAAGATGATGATGTATATAAATTAGAGCCAGCAGAAATGGAAATAGGAAAAATAGCTACAATATCTACAATAACTACAATAAGTAATAACGAAAAAGAATTAAATAAAACTATAAGCTATAAAATAGTATATTATGGTAAAGACAAAAATAAAAATCGAGAATTAGGAATATTAAAAGACGTAACTAATACACATAAAGAAAATGAAATGACATTTATAATAACTTATACTGATGGTATAGAAGATGAAACTATATTTGCAGACCAAACATATCAAAGTTCTGACGAACATGATATAGTATTTAATCAAGATAGAAGTTATGACAAAGATTTACCTGAAAGAAAAGGATATACATTTAACGGTTGGAATAGAGCACAAAATGTACAAGGAAATATAACATATATAACATATACAGCAATGTGGATAAAAACATATACTGTAACTTATACAGATGGTGTACCAGATGAAGTAGTATTTGCTACTCAGAGTTATGAAGTAGAAAGCGGAACTGCAACACCAAAGTTTAAATTTAATGGAATATCAGATGCTATTCCTATACGCGAGGGTTACAAATTTGAAGGCTGGGCTCCAACTGTAGCAGAAATTGTAAATGAAGATGCAGTGTATGAAGCTACATGGTCTCATGCAGAGTAGTTTATAAGATAATAGAATAATTTGTGTAAAGTTTAAAAATAAACCTCCTTATGACATTTTTATTTTGTCATAAGGAGGTTTATTTTTAAACTTTACACAAATCTTTCTATATACTCTAAAAGCTCATTATTATTCCAAAACTTCCTCAAAACTATATGGACATGACTTTGTTCCTATACCTGATTTTATATAAAGTTCATCTTTTAATCCTAAAACTGGGCGTAGACCTGCTGTATATGTATATCCACCATTCACATTTTCGCCATCATAATACATCCTAAATAAAGAATCGTTCGATACTAACGAACCACCAATATCTTTCCTAATTCTAAAAAATATTGCCTTAGTACTTGTATTATCATAGACAACTCTTGACGCCAACCAACTAGATAATCTTCCATTTTTTATTGTTGTTAATTGATTAAAATCATCTGTATAGTTTTCATCTTGATTTCTAAACAATCCCTCCAAACTTTTATCTAATTTTTCTCCATTATACATATCTCCTTCTTTATTTTTTTCTTCAAAGTTTGGTAAACTACCAATACTTCTTGCTTCATGTTCTGCCGTATATTTAGGATTAATATACCCTTCTGCTTTATCATTTAATTTTTTTATTGCATTATTATAAGATACAATCGCTTTTTTTAAATCATCACTCATTTCAATTTCACCATCATACTGAAATTTTGAAATGTCTACATCGTCACCTATTCCTAGTGTCACTTGTTCTAATTTTTCAGATGCCATTATTTGCAATCCATATCCTGAATCTGAATTATATAATACTTGACACAGTAAATTCCCTCCTTCCTTTTTTGGATAATTAACATATGGGCTATTTCCATTTGCATCTATTTTTAATACTTCTGTAGCCAATTTTTTCTCTGTTGCATCTATTTCATATGCTGTTTCTGGTGTTTGTCCATTTCCATTTACCGTATGTAATATAGTACCAGGCTTTAATTGTATAACAGGTCTAAAACTGAAAGAATGTGAATATCCTTTACCTTCAGCGTCGAACTGTTCATTATCTCGAATATACACCTGAAAATTAGCAATACTCGTTCCTTCCTCCGACAAGTTTCCGTTTCGATAACACGAAAATTTCAAACTTGAGTAACTCACTTTATTATTTCCGTTCAATGTTTCCGTAACACATTGCGATGCCAAATTTACAGTTTGACCATTTAAAAAATTTATATTTTTAAGCTGTTCTACATCTTGTTGAGAAATTTCTGATGGAACTCCTTTTATTACTCCCTGTAATTGAAATAGCTCATACATTTTTTTTTCAAAATCAGTAACAAATTTCGTGTCAAAATCCTCAACATCATTCTTTTTACTAAAATTCGGATTACTTCCTATCATTCTTGCTTTTCCAACATCTGTATATTCTGGATTTATATATTCTTCTGCTTTATTATTTAATTTTTGTACTGTCTTATTATAAGAAGCTATAGCTCTTTTACAGTCTTCATCTATTTTGTCACTAACTATATCTGGAAAGTCGTCTTCAGTTATTGTCTCATCGTTAGACCCTATGGAAAAATTTTCTTCAGTCTCAACCGTAATCAGCTGTATTCCATATTCAGAATCAGCACCATATAACACTTGGCATAGTACTTTTTTTCCATTTCTAGCAGGATAAATTACATAAGGACTTGTTTTATTTTTTTCATCAACTTTTAATACATCTCTAGCTAGGCATGTATTTTCTGCAGTTTCTCCACCTTCTGTTCCCCCGCCTTCTGCTATTGCTAGTTCATCTATAGATATGTCATATCCATTTACATTAACAATTGCTGGTAACGTTTCTATTCTATTTTCAGTTTCTCCTATTTCTTTTCCGTTATATGTTAATTTGGGAATTTTTCTTAAATTGTCATTTAATTTATCTATGTCTATCTCTCCATTTGAATTATAACTTGATAATACTGCAAATTTAACTTGTTCATCTGCGTCTGCCTTTTCTGTTGCTTCTTTTGCTTCTGTTGCTTTTTTTAAAATCCCATCTTCCCCTGTTATCGTTGCTATTGTTACTCCTACTAATATTAACAATACTATTATTGTTATTACCAGTGCTATTAATGTTATTCCGTTTTATTTCCTTTCTATAAAATTTTGTGTCATCATTTTTTTTCTTTTGCATAATAATTTTTTTTCTCATCCGTTCTTTTTCCACCTTTCTCCTATTTTTATTCCTCAATACACTTATCATTAATAAAATTTCAAATATGTCATTTGTGTATATCTATTATACATAATAGCAAACTAACCTATAAAAGTACATATCAAAATTTCCGAGTTTTTGTGGTTTAAAATACATATATAAAAAATACTTTTATATAAAATCATTATTTACTTATATACATCATTTCATTACAAAAAAATATAGCAAAACAACTATTCCTAAAATAATTCTATAATATCAAATGGTTTAAAATTATGCTTTTTAATATAATTCATTAAAAACTTAATAATCAATATAGAAATTAAAAATGAAATTAGCATCCCTACCAATAAAACAATCAATTCAATTCCTGTAAAAGTAAAACCAAATTTTAAAATCTTTAACAAACTTGCTCCAACTTTTTAAACTTTTAATATTGATCCTAATTTTATACAAGGTATTTTTACTGGTATTTTAGAAATTACTAATGGCATTTAATTACATTTCTTTTATTGCATGTAAAAAGCTTTCTTATTTATTTTTAATAAGAAAGCTTTTTATATATCTAGCATCTATATTTTTTAATTTATTAGAAATATAGTCTTTTATTTCTTCAAGCTCATCTAAAAATTAGTCTGCTAATTTTATGTTATATTCCATATTTTTCTTTCCATTCTTAAAAAAAGGATAGGCATTTTATCATATTCTTGCTATTTACTAATAAATATTGAGGTGTCTTTTTGAGCTTTCTTATCTGCCTAGTGCAAATAAGAAAGCTCTCTTTTGTTCATCTTGTTAGAAATCTTGATCCACTTATAAGTGCTACACACCCGCCAAGACTACACGGAACGAACCATCCACGTTTGGACCTCCGATTAGTGTTGCTGGCCGAGAACACACCAGTATCGGCTCCATCAACGTAATGGCCACCACGTACCACGAACGGATTGTCAGGCTTCACGAAGTAAGCGTCGTCGTTAAACCATCCTCTATTACTTTTTACGTAAACGTCCCATATTGCATCTCCTACTTTTGATTTTTCTTGTGTTGGTATATTATTATCTGAACTATACTTTGTTGCCCATTGAGTATTTGTTTTATTTATATCTGCAAATGAACTTCCATATTTACTTTCATTACCATTTGTGTCTGCATTGTTAAATGCTGCTACTCTTTCCCATGCTCCTCCACTTAAGTCATATATTCCTGATATATTTCCTGTTGAACTTGATAGTTTTCCTATTTCTCCATTATATTTTTGTTTTTCATTTGGTTCTGCATATGTTTCATTATATATTGCATTATCTCCTTCTCCTCTTCCTGCTCCTGTTATATAATTACTACTTTGATTTACACTTACTTCTTTTCCATCTCTTCCATATTTACTATGTGTTAAATATGCTACTGCTCCCCATTCACTATTTTTCATCATGTGACTATCTTTACTTCTATCATATTTCATTCCATTTGTATAACTATTTCCTATTGATATCCATCTCCAACTACTTACATTTGGCTTACTTACTGCTTTTATCGTAGTGTCCGTTGTTACATCTCCTACTTTAGCATCACTTGTTTCTGTATGGTTCTCACCTGTTTGCATGCTCATTTCATATTTTGCTACCCATATTCCTGGTAATTCACTATTCCAGCCTCCATTTTCATATACATTTACACTTTCGTCACAAAATGCTGGATGTACTATATACTCATCTCCTAATCTTTGCTTTACATTTTCTGCTGTTACATCTGTTCCTATAAATTTTACCTTTATTGTTTCTTTTACCTCATCTCCTGGTTCTTGACTAGATTCTATACTACTTATTTTTTCATACGCAAACCTTGGTATCCATACAAAATAACTTTCATCTTTTAATTTTACATTTGCCCATTTGTTATTTCCATAATCACACCATTCATTTTCATCAAACTCTTCATTTTCACCTTTTTTTTCTTCTACTTCTGTTCCATCTTCTTTCCAATAAACTCTTTTGGCTTCTTGATCTTTTATTACTGGTATCATTTCTCCTGCTTTTCCTATTTTTGTTCCATCTGGATTTGATGGCAATTCTATATCTTCTCCATCCTTATATAATGTTACATTTCCTTGTCCATCTATTCTTACATTATATCCATCTACTACAAATTTCAAACATCCTCTTAGTTTTTCCTCCTCAGCATTTTGCAAATAATATTTTGGTTCTTCTTCTAGCTCATTTCCAAAATTATTCTTTATATTTGTTGACAAGTCATCCATGTCTAATCTTCCTGTTGTATTATATGAGCCATATACTTGAATTTGTGCCTTCTCTTTTATTGCTTCTTTATTTGTCCTATCTGCTGCTGTTGCTGCTTTATTTAGTATTCCATCTTGTCCTGATAGTGTTGATAAAGTTACTCCCACCAACATTAATAATACTATTATTGTTATTACTAATGCTATTAATGTTATTCCTCTTACTTTTCCTTTTTTCTTGCTTTCATCTACATTTTTTGCCATTTTTTTGACTTCTACACTTCTTCTTTTTTCCATCTTTTTTCTCCTTTGTCTCTACACATTAAATTTAACAAATATTTTTTTTATTTTATTTTCATATTAATTTTATGTCAATATGTTAAAAGTTATCTTCTATTCCACATTAAATGCATTTATATTCTTTTTAATTTTCAATACACAAACAAAAATAAAGAAAGAGTAATATTTAATTTTTCAATAATAATTAAATATTACTCTTTCTTACCTTTAAAAACTATTTAATATATTTTTTATTTTTACACAAGATTTAAATTACCAAGCAAAAACTAACAAAAGTTTTCAAGTTAATTTGCTCAAATTTACACACTAAACTTGACAAGGTCTAGTTTTATATGCAATTCGCATAAAATTGTGACTTTTATATTCCTGGTCATCTCTCATATGCTACACACCCGCCAAGACTATACGGAACGAATCATTCTTATAGGAAGCTCCGACCACCGTGGCTAACCGCAAACACACCAGCACCGGCACCATCACCGTAAACGCCACCACGTACTATGAACGGAAAATCAGGAACCGCGAAGACAGCATAGTCGTTAAACCATCCCCTGTTGCTATTTACATAAACGTCCCATATTGCATCTCCTACTTTTGAGTTTTCTCCTGCCGGTATATTACCATCTGAACTATATTTTGTTGCCCATTGATTGCTCATTTGACTTGTTCCTGCAAATGAACTTCCATATTGTGTCTCATTATTATTTGTATCTTTATCATTAAATGCTGCTACTCTTTCCCATGCTCCGCCACTTAAATCATATATTCCTGATATATTTCCTGTTGAGCTTGATAATTGTCCTATTTTTCCATTATATTGCTGTTCAGTAGTTGGGTCCTCATATGTTGTTGAACCATATATTTTTCCTTCTTCACTACTTCCTGCTCCTGTTATAAATTTACTACTTTGATTCACACTTACCTCTGTTCCATTTCTTCCATATTCACTATGTGTTAAATATGCTACTGCCCCCCATTCACTATTTTTCATCATATGACTATCTTTACTACTGTCATATTTTCTTCCATTTGTATAGCAATTTGCTTCTGATATATTTCTCCAACTACTTACATTGGGTTTACTTACTGCTTTTATTGTTTCATTTGTTATTACATTTCCAGTGTTAGTATCATTTGTATCCTTATGAACATTATTTTCTTCCATACTCATTTCATATTTTGCTACCCATATTCCTTGTAACTCACTATCCCATCCTCCATTTTCATATCCATTTCCGCTCTCATCACAAAATGCTGGATGTACTATATAATCTTTTCCTAATATTTGTTCTACATTTTCTGCCGTTACATCTGTTCCTACAAATTTTACATCTATTGTTCCTGCTAATGTATTACTTGGCTCTTGATCATTTACTGCTGTATTATCTATTTTGTAAGCAAACCTTGGTATCCATACAAAATAACTTCCATCTGATAGTCTTACATTTGCCCATTTTTTATTTCCATAATCACACCATTCGTTTTCATCAAAATCTTCTGTTCCCTCTGCTACTTCTGTTCCATCTTCTTTCCAATATACTCTCTTGGCTGTTGAATCTTTTATTACTGGTATTATTTCTCCTGCTTTTCCTATTTTTGTTCCATCTGAGTTTGATGGTAATCCTATCTCTTCTCCATCCTTATATAAGGTTACATTTCCTTGTCCATCTATTCTTACATTATATCCATCTACTACAAATTTCAAACATCCTCTTAGTTTTTCCTCCTCAGCATTTTGCAAATAATATTTTGGTTCTTCTTCTAGCTCATTTCCAAAATTATTCTTTATATTTGTTGACAAGTCATCCATGTCTAATCTTCCTGTTGTATTATATGAGCCATATACTTGAATTTGTGCCTTCTCTTTTATTGCTTCTTTATTTGTCCTATCTGCTGCTGTTGCTGCTTTATTTAGTATTCCATCTTGTCCTGATAGTGTTGATAAAGTTACTCCTACTAATATTAACAATACTATTATTGTTATCACCAATGCTATTAATGTTATTCCGTTTCATTTTTTCCTTTCGACAAGATTTTCTATTCTTTTTGCTTTCCTCTTGCTCAAATATTTCCTTTTTCATCTGTATTTTTCCACCTTTCCTCATTTTGTTTTTCCAGTATACTTTTCAATTATCAAATTTTAAATATGTTATTCGCGTATACCTACTATACATAATAGCAAACTATCTTATTAAAGTACATGATAAAATTTCCGAGTTTTTGTGGATTAAAATACATATGTAAAAAATACTATTTTATATAAAATCACTATTTTTTCATATACATCATTTCATTACAAAAAAATATAACAAAACAACTATTCCTAAAATAATTCTATAATATCCAAATGGTTTAAAATTATGTTTTTTAATATAATTCATTAAAAACTTAATAATCAATATAGAAATTAAAAATGAAATCAGCATCCCTACCAATAAAACAATCAATTCAATTCCTGTAAAAGTAAGACCAAATTTTAAAATCTTTAACAAACTTGCTCCAAGCATTGTTGGAATAGCCAAATAAAATGTAAACTCTGCTGCATTTTCCCTAGATAAACCTATTAATAAACCTCCAAGTATTGTTGCCCCGTGAACGTGAAGTACCTGGGAAAATAGCAGCTAGTACTTGAAACATTCCAATTATTATAGCATCTTTATATGTAATTTGCATTTTGTTTTCTTTTAACTGTTTCTTATTTCTTTTTTTGTTATAGTTTTCTATTACAATAAAAGCAATACCAAATATAATCAATGCTAAAGCTATACAAACTGGATTATAAAAATATTTTTCAAATATCTCGTCAAACAAAATTCCTATTATTGCTGCTGGTACACATGCAACTAAAATTTTAGCCCATAATATCATAATGTCTTTATTAAAAAGTGACAATACTCCTGTTTCTTTTATTGCTTTTTCCTTCTTTTTAGTAATTGGCCATATCTGCTTAAAATACAATAATACAACTGCTAAAATTGCTCCAAATTGTATCACCACTTCAAACATATTCCAAAATTCTGGTGATACTTCCTTAAATTTTATAAGTTGCTCTACTAATATCAAATGTCCTGTACTACTAATTGGTAACCATTCTGTTATTCCTTCTACTATTCCAAATATAACTGCTTTTATAATTTCAACTAACATTTTATTTCCTCCCTTAAAACTTTAAAACATTTTTAAGTTTCCATCTTACATGAACTTTAAAAATGTCCCTCAATTCCTTCTTTTATAAATTTTGCTGTTGTTACTGGTGCTACTTTTCCTGGTAATGCTAAAGCCCATACTGTATTTAAGCCTTTCATTCTTGCATATTCGTAATCTATTCCTCCTGGTTTTGATGCTAGGTCTAGTAGCAAAGCATCTGGCTTTATATATTCTAATTTCTGTTTATCTAATATTATGTGTGGTACTGTGTTTATTATTATGTCATATTCTGATAGATTCTCACCTAAATTATTTGTATTAGTATAATTATATCCATAAGCTTGTATCCATGCCATGTCTTCACTTTTTCTAGCACTACATGTTACTTTACATGATAATGCCTCTAACTTTTTGGCTAATATTTTTCCTATTCTACCAAATCCTATTATTAAAGTTTTACTTCCTTGCAATATTTTTTTTGTATTTGATATTGCAATTTCTATTGCACCTTCTGCAGTTGCTATTATATTTAATATTATTAATTCTTCTTTTTTCATTATGTCTATTGCTTTTGTGCTTTTAGGAATTAAATTATAAACTTCTGGTTGAATATTTCCTGTAAAAAAGGTTTTATTTTCTAATTTAGTTATTAATTCTTCTATTTTTATATTCCTTTTACTATATGGTGCATTTATATTTATTTTGTCAATCGAAAATGGAATTGGTGCTATTACTGTTTGAGCACTATTTATAGCCTGTTCCATCGTTTTACAAAATTCAATATTTTTTAATGTTTTTAATTCATTTTCTATATTTTCAAAGCCATATATATACACCATATTTTCTTCTTTTGCAAACATTTTAATTAATTCTATAATTCGTAAATCTCCACCAATTACTGCATAGTTTTTATTCATAAAATTACATCCTCCTTATTTTCAATATATTAAAGATTAGTATATTTTATGAATATCCCCTATATTTCCTTTTGCTTATCAAATTCTTTTTTTTCATCTAAGTTATTTGACTTTGCAGCTAAATTTTTTCTCAATAATTGTATATCATTATAACCCAAATTTTTAGTTATTTCACTCATCTGCTCTAAATGCTCTTTTGCTTTTATTTCTTTTGGTTTTAACTTTTTCTTTGATTTTTGTTTTTCTATTTCATCATCTTCTACTACTGTTTCTTCTAAATTAAAAGGTATTGAAATTTTTGACATTATTGGTATAAACATTGGCTCATTTTTTACTTTATCAACTATTTTTTTAGGATTAGCATCAATAGCTGTATTCACATATTTTATTGCTGTATCTCTTTCTCCTTTTATTAAATATATTTTTGCTAATTCATAATATCCATATGCTGATAGTTCTTCATCTTCAATTATTTCTAAAAATCTTTTTTCCGCTTCTTCTATGTCTTTATATATCAAAGCAATCTCTGCTAATGAATATTTGGCATTATATAATAGTGAATTAATTTCAGCTGCCTTTTCATAACATATTTTAGCATTTTGAAAATCATTTAACATTGTATATGCAATTCCTAAATTATAATTTAATTCATAACTTATTGGATTATATTTTAAAGCTTCTTGATAAATATTTACTACTTCTTTATATCTCTCTTGCTCTAATAAGATTTCTCCTAATAACTCAGTTGCTTGGAGCATTTCTGGCTTTTTATTCAATAAATTGTATAACATTTCTGATGCTTCATCTTTTTTATTCAGTCCATTCAATAATTCTGCAACTTTATAATATGAATTATAGTCTTTTTTGTCTATATCTATTGCTTGCACATATTCATCAATCGCTTTTCTCATTCCACCTTCTTGCTCATAAATTTCTGCTAGCATCCTATGTCCCATATAAGATTTTTGTCGCTTTTCTACCAGATTTATCAATATTTGTTTTGCTTTTTTATTATCTCCAAAAAATATATATAACTGTGCCTTTTTTATTGCCACAACTTCAAATAATATTATATTTCTTTTTTCTAATACAATTATTCCTATAGGAAGTATTATAGATAACATATACTTCAATATAACAAATAATATATTAATTTTATCTACAACTAAAATTTCAACAAAATTAATTGCTATTCCTATCGCTTCTAGCACCAATATAATTACATATGTAGTATCATTATTTCTAATCATACGAAAAAACATATATACAAATATTATTAATGAAATTACCGTAAATATTAATTGTTCTATTATCATTTTGTTTCTCCTAAATTTTTAAGTTTTTATTTTATGCTAAACAAATTTTAATATATTTTCCTTAATTTGTCCAGTCTTCATAAAAGACTATTAATTAATAAATAATCTACATTCATTTACATTCTAATTTTTTTAATTATCGCTCCTTTATTCCTTATATAATTTTTCATATATTTCATAATCTCGCAATATCTTTCGTACATAATTATTTGTTTCTTTATAAGGTATATTTTCAATGTCTGATCCATCACTTTTTATAATTCCAGAATTAATCCATTCATCAACTGTGCCTATACCTGCATTATAAGCTGCAAGAGCAACTTCTTTATTATTATACCTCTGTAATAAAGCAGACAAATAACAAGTTCCTATTTCAATATTTTTATAAACATCAAAAAGTTCTTCTTTTGCATTTTTTTTATTAAATTCAATATTGTTTTTCAATGCAACATCTTTTGCCGTATCCTCCATAAGTTGCATTAGTCCCAAGGCATTACTATGTGAAACTGCATCATTATCAAAATTACTTTCTGCTTTTATTAAAGCAAATATAAAATTTTCGTCAATATTGTATTTATCATGATATATAGCAACTACTTCATTGTACGTTTTTGGATATATTATTTTTAGTAAATTTTCTTTAAAAACTATAAGGAAAACTATTATTAAAACTAATAATAACAGTATAATACATAGTTTTTTATATTTCAAAATTCTCCTCTCTCCTTTTTACTTATATTCGTTTATTTACAATCATACCAATTTTCAGCTTCTGATATATCAACTATTAATGGTACATTTAAATTTGTTGCTGACTCCATACATTGTTTTAAAATTTCTTTAATTTCCTGTTTTTCTTCTTGTACTGCTTCAATCATCATTTCATCATGAACTTGTAAAACTATTTTTGATTTTAAATCTCTATTTTTTATTTCTTTATATACCTTTATCATTGCAATTTTCATAATATCAGCTGCCGTTCCTTGTATTGGAGTATTCATTGCCGCTCTTGAACCAAACTGTCTAACCATATAATTATTTGACTTTAATTCTGGTATATATCTTCTTCTATGAAATAAAGTTTCTACATATCCAATATCTGTAGCTAGTTTTGTTATGTTTTCCATAAATGATTTTATTCCTGAATATTGCTCTAAATATTCATCTATATATTGTTTTGCTTTTTTTCTTGTAATACCGAAGCTGTTCTTTTAAACCAAAATCACTTATTCCATAAACTATTCCAAAATTTACTGCTTTTGCATCACTTCTTTGTTCCTTTGTTACCTCTTCAATTGGAGTTTTAAACACTTTTGATGCTGCTTGTTTATGAATATCTTGACCATTTTTAAATGCCTGTATCATATGCTCATCATTTGATACATGTGCTAATACTCTTAGTTCAATTTGTGAATAATCAGCATCTATATATACTTTACCTTCTTCTGGTTCAAATACCTTTCTTACTCTTTTTCCTAGTTCAAATCTTGTTGGAATATTTTGAAGATTTGGTTCTGTTGAACTTATTCTTCCTGTTGCTGTAATTGTTTGATGAAAAAATGAGTGTATTCTTTTTGTTTTTGGATTTATATATGGTTTCAATCCTTCTACATAAGTTGAATTTAATTTCATTAATTGCCTATAATCTAAAATTTTATCTATGATAGGATCTTCTCTTTTTAATTTTTCTAATACATCTACATCTGTTGAATATCCACTTTTTGTTTTCTTTATCACTGGCAATTTCATTTTTTCAAAAAGAATCTCTCCTAATTGTTTTGTTGAATTTATATTAAATTCCTCTCCTGCCATTTCATAAATATCTTTTGTTAATAGCTCTAATTGCTTTGTAAGTTCTTTTCCAAAGTTTTCTAGTTCTTCTTTATCTACATACATTCCATTCCATTGCATATCTGACAAAACTTCAACTGTTGGCATATCTATTTCATAGAAAAGTTCTGTTGCTCCTATTTTTTCTAATTCTTTCAAAGTAATTTCTCTAATTTTAAATATAGCATAACTATATAATGCATTTCTTTTTTTGTCTTTTTCTTTTATATCTATTTTTTCATTTCCGCATTACATCAAATAAATTCATTTGTTTCTGTGTTTCTTCTCCAACATAATCTTTAGTGTTTAATTCCAAATATTGTTCTATTAAATCTTCTATTTGCAACTTGTTATTAGTTGGATTTAATATATAACTTGCAATTGATATATCATATTCTAATCCTTGTAAATTTATTTCAAGTTGTTTTAATAAAATATAAATTTTACTTAAATTTATACTAACCTTTTTTATGTTTTTTTCTTCAAATACCTCTTTAAATGTTTTTATTTCTTCTTCTGTTTCTAATCTTAAATAACTTGCTTGTTTATCTTTTACATCAAATATAGATATTCCTTGTATGCTTTCTTTTACAATTTTTTCTGGATTACTATCACTTATTGTTTCAATATAAAAAAACATTTCCTGTTGTTTTTTTATTGTTTCTATAATTTCGTCTTTAGTTTTATCTTTGATTTCAAAAATATCTTTTATTTCTGTCTTTGTTTTTTCTTCTTGTAAGTTAAATCTCTCTATATAACGGTTAAATTTTAATTCTTTGAATAATTCTAATACTTTTGGCCTATCCCATTCTTCTATTTTAAAATTTTCTAAAGTATCTTCAATTGGCACTTCTAAATTAATTGTTCCAAGTGTTTTTGATAAAAATGCTAAATCTCTATTGTTTTCTATATTTTCTTTTTGCTTTCCTTTTAATTCAGATTC
Organism: uncultured Clostridia bacterium; assembly: GCA_947626815.1. Taxonomy (GTDB): domain Bacteria; phylum Bacillota; class Clostridia; order TANB77; family CAG-508; genus CAG-269. Next base: position 15,617 of record CANQTN010000005.1, read on the forward strand.
TCCATTATCTACTTTTTCATATAAATTTTCTATTGAGCCAAATTTCTGAATCAAAGATAGTGCTGTTTTTTCTCCGAATTCCTGGTACTCCAGGAATGTTATCAGAACTATCTCCTTGCAACCCCTTTACTTCAATCAATTGTTTAGGTTCTAGACCATATTTTTCAATAATTTTTTCTCTATTATATTCATCTGTTTCTGTCTTTCCACCTTTTGTATGTGGAATTCTAATTGTTACTTTATCTGTTGCAAGCTGAAAAGTATCTCTATCTCCTGAAAGAATAATTACTTCTAATCCTTTACTCTCTCCATAGCGTGACAATGTTCCGAAGGATATCATCTGCCTCATATCCTTCCATTTCAACAATATCAATATTCATTGCTCTAAGTACATCTTTTATTATTGGCATTTGGCTAGCTAATTCATCTGGCATTCCTTTTCTTGTAGCTTTATACCCTTCATACAATTTATGTCTTGCAGTTGGTGCTTTTAAGTCAAATGCAACTACCATATATTCTGGTTTTACATCTTCTAATACTTTAAATACTATCGCTAAAAAACCATATACTGCATTTGTATATTGACCATCTTTTGTAGTTAGCATTTTACTTCCCATAATACCATAAAATGCTCTGTTCATGATACTATTTCCATCTACTAATAATAACTTTCCCAATTCTTTGCCTCCTTTTTATTATTGAAATACATTTCTACACTATTTTATATGTAAAAATTGTTTTATTTTTTGTATAATTCGAGAAATTTTGCTTTCCTTGTACACTATCATATCCTTACTTTCTCTTGTTTTTTTTTCATTTCTATTAGCAAATACTTCATTTATATCATATATATTTTTCTCTTCATTATCATAATTTTGATATTTTTTAAATAATTCACACAAAATATCAGCCGTATCATAAATTCTTTTTACAGTATCAATTTCTTTTTCTGTTTTCATACAATTATCTTCCTTCCATCATCAATTCTTTTTCTACTTCTGCCACTTTTGAAATATGTTGTTTTCCAATACCATTTGTAACATTTGCCAGCCAAGTATTTTTAGCATGTAATTTTTTATCTATCTCACCATTTAATATTATACTTAACCTTTTTATATGATCTTTTTTATCTTGAATATTAGGCATCTCTTTAATAGATCCTATTATTCTATCAATTATTTGATTTATAAATTCTTCACTAAAATACTTATTTCTTATAAATTCATGTGGACTTCTATTTCCAGTACTATTATTTGCAAATCTAGTAATTATATTATATATTTTATTAATGTCTTTTTCCTTTTCATATAATTCTAATTCCTGAACAATCTTTTCTACTTCACTTATAGCACATTTTTCTCTGTTTATTTTAACAATTGGCAATGGACGTTTTTCTCCATTTTCGTTCACTTTTGAAAATTGTTTTGCTGCTTTTTTACTTTCCTCCCATAATCTTTTTTGCTCCATTAATAATTCTCTTTTTTCTTTATCTGGCTCTAGATTTATCTTTTGTTCATCCAAATTCTCTATATCTTCATCTTCAAATTCTTCAATAAAAACTATATAATCTGGTTGCTTTTTATATTTTTCCTTTTGTTTTGAAAGATCTCTCCTTTCAAGTTGTAACTCATTATATAACCCTCTTGTTAAATCAATTAGTTCTTTTGGTAAACAAAAATTACTTCCAGCATATCTATCTATTGAAAAATATCTATCATATTCTGTTGTAGCTAAATCATCATTTAATAATCCTACTAAACTACCTTTTTCAAAACTTTCAAATCCATAAATTACACTTTTTACCATTGCAGTAGATAAATTACTATTATTAATAAAACTACAAGAAAGTGAATTTCTACTTAGCTTAGGTACATTCCATTCTTGTTCATAATTTTCTTCACGGTCTTTTCCAAAATATGCCCCTACACAATGGATTATCATATTAAAGTCTGTCCCTGCATCATAAATTTTAATGCCATCTTGTTCCATTGCCACTTCATTTTCTTTAGTCTTATATGTACTTAAATTATATTGTTCCAAATAAAAATCTTTTAATTCTTGTTCTATTAAATATGGTATTCTATAATCAAATGATGGTTGTACTCTTTCTTTTAATTCTTCAAAGATTTTCATTAACTTTTCTATATTTTGTTCTTCTACTATTTTATAAATACTATAATATAACTTAAATATATCACTATTACTACTAACCTCTATTCCCTTTATACTATATTTTTCTACTAATCTTTTTGCAAAAGGTAAATCAATTCCATAAGATAAATATAATAACTTATTTTTTAATTCATCTATACTTTTAGTTTTTCCAGATTTATGCTCTTTAAAAACTTCATAACTCTCTTGCAATCCTATTGTATTTTCTGTACCTATATTGTACATATCTTCTAGTGTTTCTACATCAACTTCAATATCAAAAGCTTTATAGTTATATATAAATAACAATTTATCTAAATCTTGATCTGTTAATTTTTCACCTTTTTTTACTTTTTCCTCTAATTGTTTATTAAAAGGCTCAAAACATTCATTAAGTTCATCTGAAGCTCGATCTTTCCACATTATTTCATCTGGACATGTTCCCATTGAATAAAGGACTTGGCTTATAATAGGAATAGGATTACTAACTTCTAACATTATTTTTTTATATAACATTTTAAAAATTTCTAAACGTTCATCATTTAAAGATATTAGTCTTTGTTGAATTCCTATTTCTCTTGTAAACATTATTAGCATTTCTTCATCTAAAAAAGAATACTTATCCCCTAATATTTCAAAATTTAATGTTTTATCAACCTCTGTATTTTTACTTTTCAATTCTAAGTATTTTTTTCTTTGATTTTCTGTTAATTTTATATTTTTTATCAATTCTTGACAAGTTTGCCTGTCATAAGCCATTTGTGCTAAAACTATTTTATCATAGTAGTTATCTATTTGTTCAACTTCGTTTTTTACATCTTTTATAGGAATAAACAATTCATTTTGGTTATCCCAATTTCCTACTTCTATAGCTCTATTATACGCATCATCTATTCTTTTTTGTCTCTCATTTCTCATTTTTACTCCCCTTCCTTTCTAAGGCACAAATATCTTATATTTTTTATAATCTTTTAATAATTTCTCCACTTTTTTATCTCTTATTATTGAAATACATTTTTTCATATTATATACTATATTTAATTAATTTAAAAGTATAAAAATAATAATTATACTGGAAAGGCTTCAAAATGAAAGAACAAAATTTTTTTCAAAAACATAAACAAATAGTCTATTGGGGCATTTTTATTTTATATGCTATTATTAATTTTATTTTAACAATGCTTCATGAACCTTGGCGTGATGAAATTCATGCATGGCTTATGTCTAAAGAACTATCTGTTGTAAATTTATTTATAGAAAGCAAATTTGATGGTCACCCTATTTTATGGCATTTATTACTTATGCCTTTTGCTAAATTAAATTTTCCAATTATAACTTTAAATATAATTAGTTATATAATATTATTAGTAAGTGCTTGGCTATTTTTATTTAAAACAAAATTACCTCTCGCACTTAAAATTTTTGCCATTTTTACAATACCTTTTACATACACTTACAGTGCTATTGCTAGAAATTATTCTTGCATTATTCTTTTACTTACTATTATTGGCATTTATTATCCAAAAAGAACTGAAAAACCTATTGTTTATAGTATTTTAATTTGCCTGTTAATTCATACTCATTCATTAGCTTGGGGAATTGTAGCTGGACTTACAATTACTTTTCACTTTTACGAAATTATTTTATATTTAAAAAACAAACAAAATAATATAAAGCCTATTATTATAGGCTTATTACTAATTATTATTAACACTTTAATAGTTATTTTTGAGCTTTATGGTACAACTAATATTAATTATACAGCTGGTTTCAGTTCTCATATAATTCATATTGCAGGATGTATTGCATTGTTGTTGTTTGCATTGCTACTTTACACAATATTTGTATTAAAAAGTCATTATAAAGAATTCATTATTTTATCTATTGGTCTATTGTTCCAAATTTACATTTACATGACTGTATATTCATCAATTCTATTTCAAAGATATATATTATTTTTTGCACTTGCATTATTTTATTTAATGCTCATTTCTGACACTGACTGTTTTGATGATATTAAACACTTCATATTATATTTTGCATTTATTTTTATTACTATTTTTACTAGCTTATTATGGTTTCTTAGAACTACCATAAATGATGTTCTTTATCCATATACATTTGCTAAACAAATGGCTGATTACATAAATAATAATGTTCCAAAAAATACAACTATTTTAATAGATGCCTCTATTATTGGTCAATCAATCATTCCATATTTAGATAAAAGTTATTCTTTATATGATATTTCTTATAATGAATATGTTGATTGTGCAAATGTTGCTTATGATACAGAAAAAATTGAAAAAGCTTTATCTAATTTAGATGCTTATCGCGGTAAATATTTAATCATATGTAATAATTTTCGCGAATTAAATAATTGTAAACTTTTATATAATTCTCCTGGAATTCCATCTGTAAGCGATGTTGTAACCGAATATTTTTCTTTGTATTTCATACCTAATGAGTAATTTTCTTAAGTTTTTGATTTGCTATTAAAATAATTAAACTACTTACAATGAATATAAATGTAAATGGTATTCCATTTTGCCAGCCTTCTCCATATATTAAAAATATGGAGTTGACAAATTGACTAATTATTGCTATTTGAGGAATCCATAAAATATTTTCTGCATTTTGCCACATTATAAGTGGAAAAATCCACATAATATACCATGGTTGAAAATTTGTTATTAATAAAAATAAAAATGCCATTATAAAGTAATTTGCTATTTTCATCTCTTTTTTTAATGTAATTTTCTTTTTTCTTAATAATTGTATACACACAAATGTATAAATTAAAATAAAAGTAACAATTAATATTCTATTTACTACAATAGCTGATATTTTTGGTTCCTTAAAATATTGCAATATTATAATATAAAAACTTTTAGCAAGTTTTTGTTGCTGTACAAAAATTCCATTTAATATATTTAAATCTCTCATATAAAATAAATATGGAATAAACAAAATTGCTAAAAATAATAATCCATATAATATGCATTTTTTAAATCTCATTAATGGCTTTTCTTTTCTATAATAATAAATTATTATAAATGGCAATAATATTATTGCAAAATATTTGATTGCTGTTGCCATTGCTAAAAACGCAGTACTTACTATTAAGTTCTTTCTTTTTACTACATAATACAATGCTAAAAGAATAAACAAATTTACAAAAGAATCATTATGAACACATCCTATGCCTTCTATCAATATAAATGGATTTAATCCATATATTAATGTAAATATTTTCTTATGAGATATTTTATAAATTAAATAACAGCTCAGAATATGAACAATTGCATTTACAATTTTAAAAAGCATTAATCCTACATCTATATTTCCAAATGATAATCTACTTACTATACTACAAATTAATGTCCAAATTGGTCCATATACAGAACTAGAATTTGCCCAATCATTCATATAACCTTGCTTTAACACTGTATCTGTTTGTAAAAATTTATTATTATTTTCATTTTCTACAAATTTTTTTATAGTTGTATAATATGGATTTTGTCCATATTGACTATTTAATCTACCAATTCCTAAATAATAAAATACATCTGAACACGTAAAAGGTAATACTGCTATAAATATTACTGATATTATACTTATATATATAAACATTTTTCTTGTATTTGAAAATAGTTTTTGTCTATTTTTTATTATCATAAAATATAATATTGTAAGAATTGCCAATATGAATATATAAATTATAGTTTGCACTATTCTACTTATTGGTAAATCATATAAAAAATGAAAATATGGTTCAAATTTTAATACTGTTTTATGTTTTATTAAATATATAATTGATGGAAGTGCAAATGATATACTTGCTATTATAAATAAAGTTGCTATTAATGAATATTTATCTTTATTCTTTAGTTGTATCAATTTTTATATGTACCTCCTTATATTAAATACATATTTATTTAATTTTATATTTTAGTTCATCCCATATTTCATTTACTTTTAAATATTCTTGATAATGTTTTTCTACGTCTTTATGATATTTTTCTAATTCAGTAAGTAAACTTGAAAAATTACAAGTTGAAAATGCTGTATTCATCTTTTCTATACTTTTCTTCAAGTTTTCTTCTGCTTTTTCTATAATATTTTCATAATTTTTCCTATCCATTATGAAATTTAATAATGGCTTATATCTAATCCATCCAATTGTTGTTTTCAAAAATCTTTGCTCTATTTCTACATTACCTAATTTGGCTTTAGTCAATTTTTTTGGATATTTTTCTTTCATAATTTCGCAAAACTGCAAAAATGAATCATGAAAATGATATGTTGAAATTCTTAATACTTTTGCATTTTTTGTACCTAATGAGCATGAAAAAAACGCATCATCTCCTCTAGCTTCTGGAGGATTATAAAATGCTGGAATTTTATCTAAATTATTTAAATTAAGACAAATACCTGACCCAAGAACCCAATTATCTTTTCCAATATTCTCCATGTATTGTGGCTTTTCTTCACCTTTGGCTATTTTTAAGTCTGCACAAGAAATACAATTATCACATTTTCTCATTTCTTGTACTTCTTTCCATGTAATGGCTTCGTTTTCTACTCCATCAATAAAACATTTAAAATCTTGTTTTGTAATATCTTCTGTATATTGTATATATGGTATTGGACTCATCATACCACAACGATATCCATATGTTATATCTGCATTTTCCATATGTTTTATATGTTGCAATACATTTTTTTGCTTTAACCATAAAATATGATCATCTTGAATTACATTTGCTACTGGATATTCATCATCATCCCAAAAAAGAATGTAATCTATGCCCCTTTCTAAGGCACAATATAAAATAGTATTTCTTGCTTTTGCATATCCTTTTCCTATAAATAACTCCGCTGATTCTCTTGATATATTATATTTTGAAATCAATATTTTTTGATATTCTAACACATCTTCTGGAGTGATATACTTTATTTTTACATTTTTATATACTTCGGGTAAAATATTATAAAAATCTGTCCTTTTCGTGTTTGCATAGTTTAAATCATATAAAATAAATATTGTTATGTCTACGTCAATTTCTAACTCTTCTACTTGTTTTTTGATAAAATATTCATAATTATTAATAATTTCACAAACATTAGGCCTCCCACTTATAAATCCTATTCCAAAGCTTATTTTCTGTTTCATAAAAATCTTATCCCCATTCTTGCACATAATTATAAATTCTTATTTATTATAACATATTTTTACATTTTTGTCATTATTTTTTTATTTATTTAATCACTTTATGGTTACGTAAATGGTAAAAGATAATATATTATTTATTTGTAACAATTCGGGGGGACCAACAAATTACAGCTTGTTAATAAAATTTTATAATTTATTATAAAATTTTAGATACAATCTGTATGCAGTTGGGAGTTACAAAAAAATAATATATTATCTTTTACCATTTACACCATTAATAAGTAGACTGTAACACTTTATGTATTAGAATTTACATAAAATTCATTTAGTAAACTTTGAAAACTCACACTATCAATATTTGATAAATTATATCTTTCTTCTAAAGAACTTGATATACTTATTTCACCTACATCTTCAAAGTTTTCTTGATTATATATCTTTCCTATTATCCAATAATTTGAGTCATTATCTAATTCTACTTTAAAATAATAGTAATTGCTATTATTTTCTTTTTCCACTTTTCTACATTCTACTACTTTGCATTTTAATTTACTATTTTCTTCAACATATTTCTTTAATTCACTAGCTTTTTCTATATTAGTTATATTTAATATCAAATGATTTAGATTTTCTTTTTCTATTGGTAAATAATCTAATTTTGCATTTAATTCAAATCCATTTATTGGTTCAAATATAAAAGTATAATGCTTTCCTGCATTAATTCCCAAATCTCCATTGTCATAATACTCATAATCTTTTATCTTCAAGTCCATATTATACTTACTATTTAAATAATCACTAACCATAAATAAATTTTCCTTACTTTCATTGTCATTTCTATAAAAATATCTCATAATTAATAATAAGATTATCAATATACCAATTAAAACAAATATTAATATCAACTTTTTATTTGTTTTCATATTTCTTTTTCCTCCTAATTCTTTTTTGTTAATTAATTTTATGTTGCAAATATATTACATTTATTTTTTATTTCTTTAAGCATTATTTCAAAAACCTCATCAATATTTAAATTTGTTGTATCAATTTCTATAGCATTTTGTGGTTTAATAAAATTTCCACCATTTATATCTAAATCATCTCTAACTTTTAAATTATTTCTTATTGTCTCTATATCCACACCGGTATCTTTTTTCCATAATCTTTCCACACGTTTTTCAAAATCTGAATATAAATAAAACTTAACCTCTGCATTAGGTGCTATTCTAGTTGCTATATCTCTTCCTTCCATAACCGTATCATTATTTAATATAAAATCCCTTTGTATTTTTCTTACTATTTCTTTTATTTTTATTATTGTAGCCCATTTAGTAGATTTAACAGATATTTCCTCTGTCTGAATTTGTTTTGTAATATCTTTATCATTTAAATAAACTCTTTCATCAATAAAATTCACTTTTATATTTGATAAAACTTCTATTACAGCATCTAAATTGTTAATGTCATAATTATTATTTATAATTTCTAATGCTATACATCTATATATAGCACCTGTATTAAAATTTTTAAAATTTATTTTTTTAGAAATCATTTTTGCCAATGTTGATTTTCCGTTAACTCCTAATCCATCTATTGTAATTACCATCTCATTTTCCTCCTCCGACAAAGGGACGGAGCTTTTGTCTTAGACATTTGCTCTTCTAATTTTTATCTATAATTTTATGAATATACTTATTCAATTTATCTTTGTTAATTTTAAATATATTTGACATCTCTCTTAATGACATTCCACTTTTTTGTCTTATCTCTAATAATAATTTTCCAAATTCTACTTCATTTCCTACTAAGTTTTCTTTAATTTCATTTTCGTATTTTTTTAATAGTTCTTCAATATTATATTCATATTCCTCTATGTCTTTTATGTCTTCTATTTCTTGTAATTTATTATGTATAGCATTAAATTGTTCCATATATTTATAGTTACTACCAAATAATAATTTTATACTATTGTCTGTTATTAACTTTTTTTCTTTTACATATTCATTATAACTAGAATAATTATAATCCTTCATATCAAAACAAATTCTTGCTTTTATTGGATTTTTATGTATATATACTAAACAATTATATAGGTGTACTTCATTCAAAATTGGCTGCGTATAAAACCTGTCCCTAAAAACAAAACCTACTCTCTTGTTAATTTTATTGTATCTCATTGCATATGTAGTATTAACTTTTCTCATTAAATTAGATACTTCTTCTAATTTCTCATAATACACCAAAAAATGTGCATGATTATCCATTATACAATACGCTAAAACTTCTATATTCATACTTTCTATTTTAGTTTTTAGTATTCTGATATAACCTTCTTTCCATTCTTTCTTCTGAAAGATTTTTTCTTTATTTATTCCTTGTACAATTAAATGAACATAATTGCTTTTAATTTCTTTTCTTGCCTTACGGGGCATAATCTATTACCTCCTATAGAAAATTCGCCCCCATATTTTTATATCATATAATTTCTTAATAGTCTAGACTTAATTTTTCTTCAGACAAAACCCCCGTCCCTTTGTCTATTTTCAAGAAGTCGGACTTTCTGTTCAGAAATAATGTGGTCATAATTTGAAATCTCCTCTGAACAATACACTTAAACCCACATTTTTTACTTTTTATTATTTTCTTCTACCATATCACTTATTTCTTTCAATTTATTCTCCAAAAGCTTTTTATCAATTAGTTTTAAAGTATACTGTGATACCATAGTTGGTGACATTGTTCTACTCATTGCATACTCAACAACTTTTTCATCCTTACTCGCACACAAAATTACTCCAACACTTGGATTTTCATTTTCTTTTTTCTCTTGTCTATCCAAAGCTTCTAAATAAAAATCAATTTTTGATATATATTCTGGTTTAAATTTATCTATTTTAAGTTCAAATGCAACTAAACAGCTTAATGCTCTATTATAAAATAATAAATCTATATAAAAGTCTTCATTGCCAACTTGTACTCTATATTCTTCTCCCACAAAAGTAAAATCTTTTCCTATTTCTAATATAAAATCTTTCATATTAGAAATAATTGCTTTTTTCAAGTCTTTTTCTGAATAATTATTTGGTAAATCTAAAAATTCTAAACTATAAGTATCTAATATTCTTGTATTTGGATAATCCTCTTCTCCAGTAGCTTTTGTTAAACTTTGATTTGCTTTTCCATCTGAAAGCATATATCTATGAAAGTATCCACTACTAATTTGTCTATCTAATTCTCTTTTGGAATAATTATTTTTTATACACATTCGTATATAAAATTCTTTTTCTTCCATAGTGTTAGTAGCTCCTAATATCATAACATTATGTGTCCAGCTAATTTGTCTCACCAGTGGAGCGACAATTTCATTGTCTTTATATGTCTCATAAAACTGTTTCACTCTATAAATCCCAGCTCTATTAAAACCTTTCATAGTTGGATATTCTCTTTTCATAAAGTCTACTAACTTATTTACAATTTTTTCTCCCCAATTAGAATCATTTACCTTTTCACTTATATATTTTCCAAAATCCCAATATAAAGAAATCAGTTCTTCATTTACTTTTTTATAAGCATTATTTCTTCTAGTTTCTATCATATTGATAATTTCATTAAAATTAAGTTCTGAATTATTAGTCATTCTTAATCATCTCCTAGCTTTTATAAAATTAGACTATAATATTATTAAAACTTATCATCAACTATTTCTTTTATTTTTTCAACATTTACCTTAGCTTTGTATAAAACTAAACATCTTACTATTTTTTCAACAATAACATACGCTATTATATCTATATCTGAAAATAATATTTCGTCTTTCATATTTCCATGAGATATTTTATTTCTTGTATTTTTAAAATTATTTGCTATTTGTTCGTTCAATTCATTATCTGAAGAATAATTTATACCATAATTTTCAATCAAATTCTTTTTAGTATTAGTTATACAATCTTTAAATAAATTTAATGTATATTTTATTTGTTCTTTTAAACTTCCTTCCATCTTCTCTATATCTGATTTAAACCAATGTAATATTTCTTTATTTTGAATTGTCTTTTCTTCTTTTATACTATTGTCTATAAAATCAATAACTTTATTTTTTAACCTTTTATAATTTTCATCAGCATTGCTTTTATAATTTGGAAAATTTATATCAAACCATGACTCGAATGCAGAAGAAATATTTGAATATTTGTTTATTGTAATTTTTAACTCATCATTTTTATTTAAGCTATAATAATTTTTATATGTATCTTTCATATTTACAATTAAATATAAATCTTTAATATTTCCTTCTATTTGTTTATACTGAAGACAATTTAATGAATCTGGTAAATCTAGCTTTTCTTCATCTTCAACATAACAATAAAGATCAAAAGTATTTTCAACATTTCTAATTATCTCATCGTCTTTTATCTTTCCTTTTGAAATTAATTTAATCTCACTAAATTTAACATATTTTCTATTATATAAAAATTTAAATAATCCACAAACTTTTCTATAATATTCAATTACATCTTCAATATTTTTTCTATTTTTAAATTTAATCTCTAAATATGATTTTATCATTAAAGGAGTATTAGGGTTTTTTTTGCCTCTTGATATGTTTTTATTAATTCCAAAATAAAACAAATCTCCCTCTATTTCAATTTCATTATTATCCAATACATTAAAATTTATTTTTATGTCCTTATTATCGTTGAATTCTGTATTTATAATTTTTTGTGGGTCAAAAAATTTATCTATAAAAATCATTGAGTCAAATTTATCAATCTGCGGTAATGGGCTTATCGCATTTGAATTTCCTATTATATAAGCTGGAACAAATGCCTTATAAATTCCTCCTGCTTGCTTTACCAATTTCAAATTTATAAAAGTAATTCTATAACCAGAACTTGTTATTCCTTCTAATACTAAAGTATCATCAATAGTTCTCTCTTTCAAAGTTTTAAAAAAAGTGTCCCATATGCTATCTAAAGAATCGTCTGGTATTAATGTTAAAATATTATTCAGATAATAAAATCCATATTTCTTTGACTCATATTCTATTTTTCCTTCAATTATATTTTCCATACTATTTCTCTCAAATTAATACTTTTTATTCTTCAAAAATATTTCTTATATATAAACTTATATTTCGTTTTGCTGTATCCAAAAGTTCTGTCATTAAGTATTTTCTTTCTTTTTTAAATCTTTAGAATAATAAAAAATATCCATACACTTTAATTTTCCATCCCATATTTCTTCATCATAATTATCTATAAAGAAATTCTTAATTGTTTTTTCATATTTATCAAATCCCTGTTTTACATAGAATGGTATATTATTTTCTGTTGTTCCAACTAACATTTTTTTATATCCTTGTTTATAATTATCAGCTAGATATTTCATCATTTTTTTCGCATATCCTTTTCCTCTAAACTTTTCTTTTGTTACTATATTTTTTAATTCTACTGTATCATTATCTAATTTTGTTACTACTGCTATGCAAACTACATCATCTTTATATTTTAAAACAAATAAATCTCCATCTTTTAAATATTTCTCTATTATCTTTTCACTTGGATCTGCTTCAAGCAATAAACTTATATATTGCTTTTTATCAGTTTTTTCTTTATTAATTATAATATTTCTTTTAACTGGTAAAAACTCGAATCCCTCTGGTAAATTTGGCTTTGTATTTGTGTGGGTTATAAATATTTGTTGTTCTGAAAATACACAACCACAATATTTTTGCATATATAATCCCATTTCTCTAGCCTTATTTTGTCCCTCACGAAAACCAATTCTAAAATCTCGATATAGAAACTCAATATCATATTTTTGTGCCATAGTTTGTGCAACTTCAATCAAAGTCTCATGTTTTTGATATGGACTAACTAATAAAGTAGTAGAAAAACAATCATAGCCATTTTCCTTAGCATATTTAGCAGTTTGTTCTAAGCGTACCAGATAGCAATAATTTTTACACCTATTATCTAAATCTTCTATTACATTTTTGCAAAAATCTCTTAAACCATAGTTCTCCTCAAAAATAGCTTTTACATTTATATTTTTCGTATATTCTTTTAAACAATCTCTACGTGATTTATATTCAATATATGGATGTATATTAGGATTAAACCAATACACTGTTGGTTCTATTCCTTCTTTTCTTAAAGAATCTATGCAATATACACTACAAGGTGCACAACATGTATGTAATAACAATTTCATTTTTTTCACATCCTATTTCTCAATTTTAAATCGAAATTTGCCCAGATAAGTTTCCACTTTCTTCTGGTAAATCATATCCTAAATGCCTATACGCTGCTGGCAATACCTTTCTTCCTCTTAAAGTTCTTGCTATAAATCCAATTTGGATTAAATATGGTTCATATACATCTTCTATTGTATCTATTTCTTCTCCCACACTAACTGCTAAAGCTTCTATTCCTACTGCTCTACCACCATATTGTACTATCATTGTTTCTAATATTTTCCTATCTATTTCATCTAAACCATATTCATCAATTTCCAATTGATTTAAAGCATGTTTAGCAATTTTTAATGTTATATCTCCATCTCCTAAAACTGTGGCATAATCTCTTACTCTTTTTAATAATCTATTGGCAATTCTCGGTGTTCCTCTTGATCTTCCCGCAATTTCTTTTGCTGCATCTGCATCTATATTTATACCCAAAATTTTACTTGATCTTTTTACTATTGTCACTAAATCTGTAATATTATACAATTCTAATCTATGTACAATTCCAAAACGGTCACGTAAAGGTGTCGTTAAAGAGCCTGCCTTCGTAGTTGCCCCTATTAAAGTAAATTTAGGTAAATCTAACCTAATTGATTTTGCACTCGGACCTTTTCCTATTACAATATCTAATGTATAATCTTCCATTGCTGGATATAAAATTTCCTCTACTGTTTTACTTAATCTATGTATTTCATCTATAAACAAAACATCAAATTCAGAAAGATTTGTTAATATTGATGCTAAATCACCTGGTTTTTCTATTGCAGGTCCAGACGTTATTTTTATATTTGAATTCATTTCATTTGATATTATATTAGATAATGTTGTCTTTCCTAATCCTGGAGGTCCATATAATAAGACATGATCTAAAGGTTCATTCCTTTTTTTAGCCGCTTCTATATATATCTTCATGTTTTCCTTTACTTTAGTTTGCCCTATATATTCGTCTAAAGTTGTAGGTCTTAAAGAATTTTCTAATCTTTCTTCTTCTTTATTTTCCAGTTTTGAATTTATTATTCTCTCATTTTCCATCATGCCATCTCCCTTTTCCATATAATTGCTAATATATTTATCTTTTTCCTAAAATTTTTAATATTTTATATCTTATAAAAAACAATATTCTGGCAAAAAAAGGCATATTTAATACTACAAAATTCTCTATAAAATACATAAATGTCTCTTCTTTATATAATTTATAAAATATGTCCCAATGTCTAAAATTGAAATTTTTTTTCGTTTGAAGCATCTTATAATACTCTAAAACTTGTTTATTCTGTTTTTGGAGTATTTCTGGAAATCTATCTTCATTTTGTACATAAGTTGTAAATATTCCTAATTTTACATCTATAAATAAATTTCTTACTTGATCAAGTTTTTTAAATTTATAGCTTTCTTTTCCTAGACCAACTTGGTTGTTTCCATGTTGTCTATATTTTATATAAGTTTCTTTTAAATATCCAACATTTCCGTTTAATGATACTATTAATCCGATCCAATAATCATGTACCATATATTTAGACGTCTTTGGTAAAGGTAATATTTGTTCTAAATATTTCTTTTTTGATAATATTGTACAACCTGTAATACAATTATATAAGTATTGCATTTTGTAACTATCTATACATTTCTCTATTTTTCTACTTAATTTCATATATTTATCAAATGAATCATATATTGTATTTAAATTTTCATCAACAACTTCTAAATCCCCAAACACTAAGTCAAGATCTTCCTTTTCCAATTTTTCTACTGATTTTTCAATCTTTTCTCTTTTCCATACATCATCTTGATCTGAAAGCATATATAAGTCACTTTCTACTTGTTCTAATAAAAATTCAAAATTTCTAATATATCCCAAATTTTGTTCTTGATAAAATATTTTTACTTTTTTATTTTGCTCATATGTTTTTAATATTTCTTTTGTTGTATCAGTTGAAGCATCATCTGATATAAATAATTGTATATTTTCATATGACTGATTTAAAATACTATCAATTTGTTCTTTTACATACTTTTCTCCATTATGTGTTGCTAATAACACATCTACTCTTTTTTGCATGCTATTCTCACTTATCCTTTAATTTTTCTATTATAGTATCTACTATCCTTTGACTTGCAAACCCATCTCCATATGGATTAGATGCTTTTGCCATTTTATCATATTCATATTTATTTTCTAATAATTTTTTTGTCTCTTCATATATAATTTTTTCATTTGTCCCTACTAGTTTCAACGTTCCAGCTTTTATTCCTTCTGGTCTTTCTGTTGTATCTCTTAATACTAATACTGGTTTTCCAAGTGATGGTGCTTCTTCTTGTATTCCTCCACTATCTGTTAATACTAAATATGATTTATTTAACAAATTATGAAATTCTATTACTTCTAATGGTTCAATTATTTCAATATTATTTTGATCTTTTAACATCCTGTTTGCAATTTCTCTTACTTTTGGATTTTTATGAATTGGATATATTATTTTTATATTCTTATATTCCTTAGCAATTTTATTAACAGCATTAAATATATTTTCCATATTTTTTCCAATATTTTCTCTTCTATGAACAGTAAGTAAAATAATTTTTTCATTGTCTTTTACATTTTCCACAATTTGTTCTTTTACTGTTAATTTTAAAGCATCAATCGCTGTATTACCTGTAACATAAATAGTGTTTTCATCTTTTCCCTCTTTTAACAAATTTTGCTTTGTCTCTTCAGTTGGTGCAAAATTGAAATCTGCTAATCTACTTACCATTTGCCTATTCATTTCTTCTGGAAAAGGAACATATTTTTCATAAGTTCTTAATCCTGCTTCAACATGTGCTATTGGTACCATATTATAAAAAGCTGCTAATGCTCCTGAAAATGTTGTAGTAGTATCTCCTTGTACTAACACAACATCTGGCTTTGCTTGTTTTATAATTTCTTCCAAGCCCACTAATGCCTTTGTTGTTATTTCTGATAATGTTTGTCCTTGTTTCATAATGTTTAAATCATAATCAGTTTTTATTTCCATATATTCTAAAACTTGATCTAACATTTCTCTATGTTGTGCTGTGACACATACTAATGGAACTGTTTCTTCTCTTTTCTCTAATTCCTTTATAATAGGTGCTAATTTTATAGCTTCTGGTCTAGTGCCAAAAATAATCATTACTTTTATCATTTTTCTTTTACCTCTTTTCTGATTTTTAATATAAATTTTATACTTCCTTCATAAAATCTTTTCCATCTTTTAGGACTACCTGCTATTCTATACAACCATTCCAAATTCAATTTTATAAATATTTTTGGTGCTCTTTTTTTACTACCACTTAATACATCAAAAGTTCCACCTACTCCTATAAAAATTCCCTTTTCAAATTTTTCCAAATTTCGATATATTAATCTTTCTTGGTTAGGTGCCCCTAGTGCTACTAATACTACATCTGGTTTTAATTTTTCAATTTCTTCAAAAACTTTTTGTTTATCTTCTACATATCCATCTTGAACTCCCAGTAATTTTACATTAGAATATTTTTGTATTATTTTTTCTTTCATTTTGCTTATTACTTCAGGTTTTGCACCAAAAAGATACATGCTTTTTTCATTTTCATTACAATATTCTATCAAATGTTCTGAAAGTTCTACTCCTGTAATTCTTTCTGGAATATCAATTCCAAACATTTTTGCACCTTTTATTACACCTATTCCATCTGCTACAATTTGTGTGTTATCATCTAATAATATTTTATTAAATTCTTCATCCTTTTCTCCCATCATCAATATTTCAGGATTTGCTGTTATAATAAAAGTTTTTTGCTCATTTTGTATCCTTTTTTCTATACAATCATAATATTCTTTCTTACTTCTTCTATATATTTTTTCTATATAAGTTCTCAATTATTTCCTTCCTTTCCAAATTTATATTATTATTATACATTGATTTTACTATTTTGTCTATAATTAAAAAAACGGAATTAAAAAAAACGGAATTAACATTTTCTAAAAAGCAAAGCTTTAAAGAAAATCTAAACTCCGCATATTTATCTTCTACGAAAAGTCTATCGTTTTTCAACGATGACTTTCCTAGAATATAAAAAACAAAATTAAGATTTTCACTTCATCTTAATTTCGTTTTCTATATTTCTATATTTATGCTCTTGGATGAGCCTTTTTATATATGTTTTTTAGTCCCTCATTTTGAAATTGCATATATACTTGTGTAGAAGATATATCTGAATGTCCAAGCATTGTTTGTATTGCCTTTAAGTCTGCACCATTTTGCAATAAATGTGTTGCAAAAGAATGTCTTAATACATGTGGTGTTATATCTTTTGTAATATGTGCTTGTTCTTTATAATATTTTATAATTTTCCAAAATCCTTGTCTTGTTAATCTACTTCCATTTACATTTACAAATAATGCTTGCTCATTTTCAGTCTTTACTAAAATATCTCTTGCTTCTTCAATATATTCTCTTAAAGCCTGTAAAGACATAGTTCCTAATGGTATTGTACGCTCTTTACTAGCATGCCTACATTTTACATACCCTTCTTCTAAATTAACATCATCTATATTTAATGAAATTATTTCTGTTACTCTCATTCCAGTTGCATATGCAAATTCAAGCATAGCTTTATCACGAATTCCTTTTAAATCTACATCTTTTGGTTGACTTAATAATAATTCTACTTCTTTTGATGTTAATACACTTGGAACTCTTTTTTCAATTTTTGGTGACTGTATGTTTTGTGTTGGATCTACTTTTATTTTCTTATTTTTTAATACAAATTGATAAAAAGAACGTATAGATGCTATACATCTAGATATACTAGATGGTTTTTTTCCTTGCTCTTCTAATTCTTTTATATAGTCTTTTATGTCAGCTTCTTTTACTCTATTATAGTGAACTTCACAAGCTTCTAAATATCTTCTAAATTGCTTTAAATCCCTTTTATATGATTGCAATGTATTATCTGACAACTTCTTATCATTTTCTAAAAAATTAAAAAAATACTTTAACTGTCTTTCCATTTCTATTACCCCACCTCTTGTTATATTTTAAAATACTTTATTTACATAAATTCTATATAGTTATATCAAAAATTATCAAAAAAGTAAATAGATTTTTAATATTTTTTAAAAATATTTTACTACTCCTTTTAAAATATTAGTTGACAATAATATTTCAACTACAGATGATAATATCATTATTACTAACATTATTAAAGAAAATATTGTATGTCGTAAAACTTCCATTTTTATGTTTTCTTTATTTCTATCTTTTATAATTGATTTATATAGTTTAAAACCACTAACAGCTAAAGCTATAATCGCTGGTATAAATAGAATGTTTTGTAATAACAACAATATCAGTACAAATGATATACCTTTTGATAATCCCATTATAGTTATACAAGTTGCAATTGTATACCCTAGACAAAATCCCCTATATACAATCATTCCAAAAACAACTGGTATACCTATTACTGTAGTTCCAAAAAACCATAATATAATTGCTAATAATATATTTTGTGTAATACTGTTTTTTAAAAGTTCCGTATAATTTAAATTTTGTGTTTCTTTTAATTCATTTATAAAGTTATTCATATATGTAGTAATTTCTGTTTTTTGCACTTCTCCTGTATTGTTTATAAAAAGCACTCCTAAAAAAATTCCTATTACAAATAATAATATAACTATTATATATTCCTTTTTATTATTAAAAATATATTCTTTTATAATTTCTAATAATTTTATTCGTTTGTTTCTCTTCATAAAAAACTCCTTATCGTTTATAACTTAATTTATGTGTAATAAATTTCCCTTACCTTATACATAATGTGTATTCAATAAGGAGTTTTTTAGAACTATTTCGTTTCTATTTTTCCATAATTTCCGCCACCGACCAGAATGGATTTTCATTTTTCCTTGTCGTGCATTTACAATATTATTAGCTATTTTTTCTCCAACTACAGCTTCTATATCATCCTTAGATAATTTGTGCAAAATATTCATTTCAGTTTCAAAATTATTTAATAGTTTTTCTATAGTTTTTCCACCTAGTCCTGGAATAAATCCAAGTGGTACTTGATATATATATTGAGGTCTACCTTTAGGACTTTTTGTTTCTTTCTTGTCTTTTATTAGCTCAATTCTATCAAATACCCCAAAAGTTACATTTTTTCCCCCACACATTGGGCAATTTTCTACAGGTTCTTTAGTTTCAATTGATTTTTCACAATCATCACAATATGTTCTATGATATTTTCCAAGTTTTGGATCTAGTCCATAATTTGTGATTATTTTTCTTCCATTTTCATTTTTTAAAGCCATTACAACTTCTTTAAATGATATATTTTCTACTTGCATTTTGTTATATTCTCTTGCAATTTTAGGAAGAGAATGTGCATCAGAATTAGTAACAAATGTTTTTGTTTCTAATTCTGAAATTGTATCTGCCAAATATGTATCTGAACTTAATCCTAATTCTATTGCAAAAATTTTATTATATTTTTCTTTAAATATTTCTTGTAATCTATCTGTACAATTTCCATAATAGCTTTTATGTGGAGTAAAAACATGTGCTGGAATTAAAATTCCATTATATCTTTCTACAATATCTATTAATTCATATCCTGATACATCTGATCTTTGGGTACTTAATGTAATATTTTTTATATGTGTACTCATCTCTTTTGAAAAGTTTTTTATATCTTCTAAATGAGGAAAGAAACATATATTATGAGCACTTCCACATTTACCATTTCTACCTTTTTCTGAGGTTTCCACTTCACTTCCTAATAAAATACATACCTTTTCTCTATATATAATTCCTCCATCTTCTAGTTCATATGCTTCTCCTGTTTTTAAAAAATTTTCAATGTCTTCTATAACATAAGGTGAAGCACAATCTATTATTCCTACTATATCAATTCCTTTTCTTTCTGCACATTCTTTTGCAATATTAGCAAAATTTAAAGATTTTGCAGCTGTTATTTTTATTGGTTTTCCTTTCTCACTTCTTCCTATGTGTACATGTAAATCTGCAAACACTTCATACATTTTTTCTTTCTCCTATTTCTCCGTTCATATGTGCCATAATTTTTTTTGTTGTTTCTTCACTAAATAATGGTCTATTATTCACTTTACTTGATTGATTTAACATTTGAGCTGAAATTTCTTCGCCTTGTTTTCTTATCATTCGATCTACTTTAGGTTCATACTCATATACAACTTTTTGCATAAATTTAGGTAATGTATCAGATTCATTATACATTTTTACTAATCTTTTAAATGATGTCATTGCCATTTCTTCATTCATTTCTATTTTTTGCATAAAATTTATAAAATCAATAAAAGTATTTAAATATCTATTATATTCATTTTTCAAATTCCTATGTTCTAATAATACCATTGCTTCATCTGGTTTAAATCCTATTCTTTCTGGTCTATCTAACAACATTCCTCCAAATTGGTCTACTAGTTCTATAATATCACTTTCTTTTTCTCTTGGATTACTGTTGCTATATCTATTTACTTCTTCGCAAACTTTACAAAATTTTTTTCCAAATCCTAATTCACTTAAATATTCTGAACCTTTTTTTGCATATTCTTGTATTTGTTCTATATTTTCATAACTATTTTGTCTTTTACAATTACATAATAAGCATACTGTATAAATAAAATTTTTATCTATTTCCATTTTAGCATAATTTAAAAATAATCTAGCTATTTCAGTTTTAAATACTACAGATTTATCAAAAAATATTTTTGTTTTTTTTGCTAGGTAGTAAGTTATTTCCATCTTTATTCCTAGTTCTTCTTCATTTAATATATAATCTGCGAAGGTTTCCATTATTTTCCTCCTCTTATGTATTCTGGCATTTTCTACATCTATTTCTATTATAATAGATTTCGGAAAATTTTTCAATATTTTTTTTATATGTTACATAATTGTAATATTTTCACTATATATTTCTGGATACTAATACATATTATTTACTAATTTTTAGTTTCATTTTTTATATTCTAGGAAAGTCAATGTTAATTCAATTTTTTTATTGCATTTCTAGCTAATTCATCACATCTATTATTATATTCATTATCACTATGGCCTTTTACTTTATTAAATTTTACTTTGTGAATTTTAGTTAAATCATATAATTCTTTCCATAATTCTTGATTTTTAACTGGATCTTTTCCTGAAGTTTTCCAATTGTTTTTCATCCAATTATAAATCCATCCTTTTTCAAAGCAATTAACAACATAGCTACTGTCACTATATATTTCTACTTCACATGGATATTTTAACAATTTCAATCCTTGTATTACTGCTGTAATTTCCATTACATTATTTGTTGTATCTTTTTTCCCTCCAGATATTTCTTTTTTATTTCCTTTATACATTAATACTGCTCCCCATCCTCCTGGACCTGGATTTCCCGAACAAGCTCCATCTGTATAAATAATAACTTTATCCATATTTAATCTCATTCCTTCCTAAGGCACAAAATTTATATTTTTACAAATTTTATCTTTTTTTGATTTTTTTAATTTTTTATGATAATATTATAGCATGAAAAACAAAATTAAATCAAGAAGGAGTTTTTATGGGCAAAGTTTTAGGAATAATTGCAGAATATAACCCATTTCATAATGGGCATTTATATCATTTACAAGAATCGCTTAAAGTTACTGGTTCTAACTACACTGTTGCCATAATGAGTGGAAATTTTACACAACGTGGTAGTACTTCTCTTATTGACAAATGGTCTAAAGCAGAAATTGCACTACAATGCGGAATAGATTTAGTAATTGAACTTCCAGTATTGTATTCTATTTCTAGTGCTGAAAATTTTGCAGAAGGTGCTGTTAAAATTCTTGATTCCTTAAAAGTAGTTGATTATATTTCCTTTGGTGCTGAAACAGAAAATTTAGACATTTTAAACAAATTTGCAGAAGTATTATATAATGAACCTAAAGAATATAGAACTTTATTATCTCATGAATTAAAAAAAGGATTATCTTTTCCAAAAGCAAGGGAAAATGCTTTAATGATGTATTTAAATGACATTAGGAAATACGTCAACATACTTTCTGAACCTAATAATATTTTAGCAATTGAATATTTAAAAGCTTTAAAAAAACTAAAAAGTAATATACAACCTATAAGTATAGTAAGACATGAAGCAGGATATCACGATTTGAACTTTTCTGGAAACATTGCAAGCAGTACTGCTATTAGAAATATGGTAAAAAATAATGGTTTTAATGCTTTACGTAATTTAATGCCTTCAGCTAGTTATTCTACACTCATTCAAAACTTAAAGATTGGACACATTATTCCAGATATTTCTGTATTTGAGAAACAAATTATTTATGCCTTAAGAAAATTAACCATTCAAGAAATTGCAAATCTACCAGATGTTTCTGAAGGACTAGAATCAGCTATAAAAAATACGGCTAATTCTTGTAATACTATTGTTGAATTTTTAAATATTATCAAATCCAAAAGATATACAACTACACGTCTTCAACGAATTTTATTATATGCATTACTTGATATTACTAAAAAAGATATAGCTCTATCTAAAAAAATTCAACCATATATTCGAGTTTTAGGATTAAATAATAGAGGAAAATATTTAATTTCCGAAATTGCTAAAGCCAATCCAAAACTTGAAATTATTACTTCTGTAAAAAAATTTACTGATGAAAGTTCTAATAAAAGTTCTAGTAAAAATTTAATGACTATGCTAGACAAAGATATTTGGGCATCTAATGTTTATACTATTGGTTATGATGAAGATTCATGGAGTAACCTAGATTTTACAAAAAAAATTGTTACTTTATAATTTCATAACAAAAATACCTCATTAAATGAGGTATTTTTATTATTATAATGACGTAGCAATCATAAGCAAAATTATTACTAATACAGGTAATATTAATACTGTTACTACCAATAATTTTGATATTAACTTATACTTCTTCCCATAATCATCTGATTCTGTATTTTTTTCTTTTGCCATTACACTTTCATTATTACTATTCTCAATGTTTGATTTTTCAAAAGAAATTAATTCTAATGCTTTATCATAGTCTTGCTTATTCACAAAAATTCTTTTTTCTTGCATTGATTTTCCCATATATAAATTCATATAAGCTCCACTTCCATCGTCTTTTCTTATATATGGTATTCCATTTTCATCTAATATTACACATATTTGATTTACTAAATATTCATCTGTATCTGAAAATAATTGTACTTCTTCATCATCCATCTTTTACTACCATTCCTTTCTAAGGCACAAATTGGGTTGGAAAAGAATTAAATTTTGGCTAGGAAAACAAGTTTGATATATTTTTAAAGGAGCACTTTATCAATAAATCTTATTGCAGTGCTCCTTTTATTAATTAATTTTTATATCTACTTAATAACCTAAACAAATACTTTGTTGGTGCTCCCTCAAGGATTCGAACCTTGGACCCACCGGTTATGAGCCGGTTGCTCTGACCAACTGAGCTAAGGGAGCATTTACTTTATTCCCAACACAAATAAAAGTATAACTCATTTTATATCAAAAGTCAATACTTTTATTATATTTTTTATCATAAAATGTAACAGTTCACTTATTAATGGTACAAACGGTCAAAGATAATATATTATTTATTTGTAACTCCCAACTGCATACAGATTGTACCTAAAATTTTATAATAAATTATAAAATTTTAGGTACAATCTGTACTTTGTCGGTCCCCCCGAATTGTTACTGCATAAATAATATATTATCATTGAGCATTTGTACCATGAACCAAGGAACTGTTACCATTTTTGAAAAATATCAATCAGCACTAATTACCTCTTCATAATTTGTTACCATTTTAGCACCTTGCTTTATTAATTCATTTGTACCCACCGAATTATTAGAATTTATATTACCTGGAACAGCATACACATCTTTTCCTTGCTCTAAAGCAAAATCTACTGTAATTAAAGTTCCACTTTTTTCTTTTGCTTCAATCACCAATATTCCATCACTAATTCCACTAATAATTCTATTTCTTTCAGGAAAATGTATTCTTTCTGGTTTAGCACCTAAAGGATATTCTGACATAATACATCCTCCATTTTCTAAAATTTGCTGTGCTAATTTTTTATTTTCTTCTGGATATATAATATCTAATCCATTTCCTAAAATAGCAATTGTTTTCCCACATTTTTTTAAATTATTTATAGAATTAGCACTATTTTCTTCAATTTGTGCACAAATAACACCAATATGTGCATAACTATCTATCCCTCTTGCCAATCCACTTACTATATTAATATTTTGTTTTGCTATGTTGTAAGAAAAATACTTTGCTGCATTTTTTCCATAATTTGTTGCATCCCTACATCCTACTATAGCAATTACTTTATCTTTCAAAATTTTGATATTTCCTTTACAATACAAACTAACTGGGAAATCATATATGTTCCTTAATGATTTAGGATATTCCTCATCCACAATTGATATAATATCAATATTATTTTTAAGCATATATTCTATATGTCTTTCCAGATTTTCTTTTATTTTTTCATTCAATATATTTTTTACACTTACATTACTTATTCCTTTTACTTGTAATAATTTATTTTCACTTAAGTTATAAATTTCTTCTGGAGATTTATATATTTTTAATAATTTTTGTTTCTCCATACAACTTAAATTAGGTATCATTGACAACCAAATCCAATATTTTTTCTTTTCTAATTTATTTTTTGTAACCATTTACCCTCCTATACAATATCCCATAATATAAAAAAGACATTATTAATAATAATGCCCCTTTAATATTCGTATTTAATTTGGTACGTTGATTAAATTTCAAATGATGTTTGACAACGCCAAAATTGTAATTATTTTTCAACATTTTGTTCTTCTGTAGCCTTAATTACATTATTCATTAGCATAGCTATTGTCATTGGTCCTACTCCCCCTGGAACCGGTGTAATATATCCTGCTACTTTTTCTACATTTTCAAAATCCACATCCCCTACTATTTTTCCTTCATCTGTTCTATTAATTCCAACATCAATTACAACAGCTCCTTCTTTTACCATATCTTTTGTTACAAATTTTGGTTTACCAATCGCAGAAATTATTACATCTGCTTTTTTCGTATATTCTTCAATATTTTTAGTCTTAGAATGACATACTGTAACTGTTGCATCTTTAGCCAAGCAACATTGTATCAATGGCTTTCCTACTATATTACTTCTACCTAAAATAACAACACTTTTTCCTGTTAAATCAATATTATATTCTTCAATCATTTTTACTACACCATATGGTGTACAAGAAATAAATGTATCTTCTCCCATAGTCAATTTTCCAATACTTGATGGTGTAAAACCATCAACATCTTTTCTAAATGAAATTGTTTTAAATGCTAAGTTAATATCCAAGTTTCTTGGTATTGGACTTTGTAATAAAATTCCATTTACAGTTTTATCTTCATTCAATCTTTTTATTAAATCCATTAATTGCTCTTGTGTCGTGTCTTCCTCTAAAAAATATTCTTGATATTCTATCCCTACTTCATCACATGCTTTGCTTTTATTTCTTACATATACTTTTGATGCAGAATTTTCTCCAACCATTATAACTGCTAATTTTGGATTTAATCCTCTTTTCTTTAATCCATCACATTTTTCTTTTAAATCTTTTCTTATTTTTTTTGCTAGTTCTTTTCCATCAATAATTTTAGCCATAACTTTCATCCTTTCTGCTTAATACTATAATTACAACATTTAATATTATATTTCATGCGTTCCTACTTTATATTCAATATCTTCCATATATGGAAACATTTCCTTTACTCTTTTTAATGTAAGCATCAACATTTTAGGCTGTGGATTTTTTTTACTATCTGAAAGTAATTTTTGTGTGTAGCAATTTTCCGCTGTTTTAAATAGTAAGTATCGATTGCCTACATAGGTATAATATATTTGATATCCATTTTTTAAGTCTTCCCACATATTTTCAAATGTATAATTTTCCATATTTCTACCTTTCTTTAATTTATTTTATTTTCAATTACATTTTTTAATTAATCATTTCTTTAAATTCTTGTTCTGTTAAAATTGTTACTCCTAAATTTTGTGCCTTAATAAGTTTACTTCCCGCTTCTTCACCTGCCAATACATAATCTGTTTTTTTAGATACTGTCCCTGAAGTTTTACCACCAAATTTTTCTATTAAATCTGAGGCTTCTCCTCTCGTATATTCTTCTAGTGTACCAGTTAATACAAAAGTTTTCCCTTCAAATCTATTATCAATTGTTTCATCTTCATATGCTTTAAGATTTACTCCTGCAAGCTTTAATTTTTCTATTAAATCTTTTGTTTGTTCTTGATTAAAAAATTCTACAATACTTGTTGCTACAATAGGTCCAATATCAGTTATCATACTTAAATCCTCAAATTTTGCATTTATCAAGTTATCTATTGTTTTATATTTTCTTGCCAATAGCTTAGATGCTTTTGCCCCAACATGACGAATTCCTAATGCTGTAATTAATCGATATAAATCATTTTCTTTACTTTTATTTATACTATCTACTAAATTTTGAGCAAATTTCTTTCCATTCTTTTTTAATGATGCAATATCTTCAAATTTTAAATTATAAATATCTGAAATATTTTCTATCAGTTTTTTATCTAATAGCTGTTGTATTATATTTTCACCTAATCCATCTATATTCATTGCTTCTCTTGAAACAAAATGTACTAAATTTCTAAATAATTTAGCTGGACATTCAATTCCTGTACATCGAATAGCTGCTTCTCCTTCTTCTCTTATAGCTTCTGCACCACATACAGGACAAATTTTAGGCATTTCAAAATTTATTTCTTCACCTGTTCTTTTATCTTTTTTGACTTCTACAATTTCTGGAATAACATCTCCAGCCTTCTGTATTACAACTACATCTCCAATTTTTAATTCTTTCTCTTTTATAAAATCTTCATTATGCAAAGTAGTTCTTGTGATTGTAGAACCTGCCACTTTAACTGGCTCTAAAATAGCCATAGGAGTTATTACTCCTGTTCTTCCTACTTGGCATATAATATCTTTTAGTTTTGTTTCTTTTTTTTCTGGTGGATATTTATAAGCTACCGCCCATCTAGGAGTCTTAGCAGTATTTCCCAATATTTCTCTAAATTTTAGATCATCAACTTTTACTACTGCACCATCTATTCCAAATGTCAGTTTTTCTCTTTCTTCTCCAATCTTTTTTATAGCTTGCTCTATTTCTTTTACGTTTTTACAATAAATACGTACAGGATTAACATTAAATCCTATTTTATTTAAATATTCAAGTTCTTCAAAATGAGAATTAAATTGCTTTCCTTCTATTTTTTGAACATTAAATATATATATATCTAAAGGTCTTGTTTTTGTTATACTACTATCCAACTGCCTTAATGAACCTGCTGCAGCATTTCTTGCATTAGCAAATAATTCTTCCTCATTTTCTTCCCTTTCTTGGTTCATTACTTCAAAGTCTTCTTTTGAAATAAATACTTCTCCCCTCACAGTAATATCTATATCTTCTTTTAGCTTCATTGGTATTGTCTTCACTGTTTTTAAATTTTGAGTAACATCTTCTCCCACTTGACCATTACCTCTCGTTGCTCCTCTTACAAATCTTCCATTTTTATATTCTAAAGCTGCTGATAATCCATCTATTTTTGTTTCTACTACATATGTTACATCTTTTATATTGTATTCTTCCGCTTTCTGATTTGTTTTTAAAACAAAATCTTCTACCTCTTCTATACTAAAAACATCTTGTAAACTTAATAATGGTACCTCATGTGTTACTTTTTTAAATCCTTCTTTTACTTTTCCTCCTACTTTTTGTGTTAATGAATCTTCTGATTTAAATTGAGGAAAGTTTTTTTCTAAATTTCTTAATTCTACCATTAACATATCATATTCGAAATCTGATATTTCTGGTTTATCATCATCATAATATTTTTTTGCGTGGTACTCAATTATTTTTCTTAATTCTTCTATCCTTTTTTTAGCTTGTTTTTCATCCATACTAGCACCTCAAATTTTATTTTCCTTATTATATACAATTTAACAAAAAAAATAAAGAATTTTTTAAAATTCTCCTAAATAATTTGTTACTGCATAAATAATATATTATCATTGACCAACTGTAACAATAATTTAAATAATTATAAGAGCCAAAGCATCTTAAAATTTTTATCTAATAAGATTGCTTTGGCTCTTTTTCTATCGTCTACTATTCTACTCTTGCAAGTATAATTAATCTTTTTTGAACATTTTCTGTACATGTTGATAATGTTATTTCTGGTTTTCCTCCTGTATCCCTTTGATAGAATGATGTGTCTTCTGGTGCAGCTTCAAATTTCTTATAAACTTTATATGTTAGTCTATTTCCATCATTATCTGTAATATAAATTGCATCTCCCTGATTTAGTTTACTATTGTTAGAGAAAAATAATCCATTTCTATAGTTATGTCCTATTATAACACTATTTCCTGGCTGATTTAGTCCAGTTCCATAAAGAAATGCTACTGCTACTTCAATTGATCTCTTTGTTACTTTTTCTAACACTGGATATTTTATACCTGTTGCTGGAATTTCAATTGTTCCTAAAACTCCAAAACCTTGATATGTCTTCTTTTTAGGTGCTGTTGTGCCACTACCACTACCGCTGCTACCTTCACTATTATTATTATTGTTTGCATCTTGTATTCCTGCAAATGCACTTTCATTACCATTGTTTTGAGATGTTTGACCAGAAGCTCCACCATCATTTTGTTCATCTGCTACAACTTCTCCTTGAAAGTTATCAACAAACTCCGAAGTATCTTTTGTAATTGCATATTTTTGATAATAGTCATATCCTAAGAAACCTAATAGACCTAAGATTGCAATAATTACGATAGCTAAAATTACAGTTAATACTTTACTATATTTACTTTCAAACATAACCTTTTACCTCCTCATCTACTATTTCTCTTATCTCTATAATAATTATATCACATTTTGTCCGAAAAGTACAGCTTTTCAAACGATTTTTTCACCCAGCTTTTTACCTGCTAATACGTGAAAGTGTAAGTGTTTAACTGTTTGACCAGCATTTTCACCACAATTAGTAATAACTCTATATCCATCTTGTTTAAATCCTTTTTCATCTGACAATTTATTAATCACTCCATATATCTTTCCTATTAATGTCTCATCTTCTTTTGTTATATGTGCTAAAGATATAATATGCTTTTTAGGTACTACTAATATATGCACAGGTGCTTGTGGTGAAATATCATTAAATGCTAATATTTCATCATCTTCATATACTATTTGTGAAGGTATTTCTCCTTTTACTATTTTGCAGAATAAACAATCTTCCATTTTTTATTTCCTCCTTATTCTAAAATAGCTTTTATTCTTCTTATTCCTGATGAGCTAGACTCTTCTTTTTTTATCTTAAATTTTCCTAATTCTTTTGTATTACTTACATGTGGTCCACCACATAATTCTTTTGAAATATTTCCTATAGTATATACTGTTACTATATCTGGATATTTTTCTATAAACATACATTCTGCACCTGATTTAAGTGCGTCTTCTTTTCTCATTTCTTGCTTTGTTACTTCCAATCCTTCTTGTATCCATTTATTTACTAAATCTTCTACTGCCTTTTTCTCATCATCTGTTAATTTATGATCACAGTTAAAGTCAAATCTCATTCTATCTACTGTAATATTTGAACCTCTTTGGTGTGCATCTTTTCCTATCACCTGTTTTAATGCCACATTTAATAAATGTGTTGCTGTATGATATGCTATAGTTTTTTCATTTTGCTCTGCAAGACCACCTTTGAATTTTTGTTCTGAACCTTGTCTTGATTTTTCTTGATGTTTTTTAAATAATTCTTCAAATTCTTCTATATTAACTTCATATCCTGCTTCTTGTGCTAAATCTTTAGTTACTTCTGGAGGAAAACCATATGTATCATATAATTTAAATAAAACATTACCTGCAACTTTTGTTATTCCATTTTCCTGCATCTTTTTTATTTCTTTTTCAAATTCTTTTTCCCCATGTGCTAATGTTTTTACAAATTTATTTTTTTCTTCGATTATCACATTTTTTATAATTTCTTTGTTCTTTTCTAATTCTGGATACATTTCTTTCAAATTATTTATATTAATGTCAATTAGTGTTTCTAATTGTTCTAAATTAATCTGCAATTTATTTAAATGTCTTATCATTCTTCTGATTAGCCTTCTTAAGACATATCCTCTATCTACATTACTTGGTCTACCACCATCTGATATTATCATCATACTAGAACGTAAATGCTCTGCTACAATTCTTCTGCTTTCTATATAATCTTCTTTTTGTAATTCTTCTAATTTTTCCATAATTGGTCTAAATATTTCTGTATCATATGGAGTTTCCTTACCTTGTAATAACATTGCCATTCTCTCTAAGCCTAAACCTGTATCTACATTTCTTTTTGTCAATTTTGAATATCCACTTTTTTCTTTAAAATATTCCATAAATACATTGTTCCAAATTTCAACATATTTTCCACAATCACATGATGGTTGACAATTATCAGAACATGGTGGTTTTCCTGTATCATAAAACATTTCTGTATCTGGTCCACATGGTCCTTCCTCACCTGCTATCCACCAATTATCATCTTTTCCATAAAAGTATATTCTTTCTTCTGGTATTCCAACTTTTTTCCAAACATTTGCAGATACTGTATCTTTTGGACAATCTTCATCTCCTGCAAAACATGTTACAGATAATTTTTCTACAGGAATCTCTAATTCTTTTGTTAAAAATTCAAAGCTCATTGCTATTGATTCCTCTTTAAAATAATCTCCTAATGACCAATTTCCAAGCATTTCAAAATATGTTAAATGTCTATTATCTCCAACCTCATCTATATCATTTGTTCTAACACATTTTTGATAATCAGTAAGTCTTGTCCCTTCTGGGTGCTTTTCTCCTAATAAATATGGTACTAATGGTTGCATTCCTGCTGTTGTAAATAATACTGATGGATCATTTTCTGGAATTAGTGGTGCTGATGGTATTATTGCATGTCCATTTTTTTTGAAAAAGTTTAGATATTTATTTCTTATTTCTATTGCTTTCATTTATTGTTATGTTAGTTTATAACTAACATTTCCTCCTCATATATTATATTTAGATTTTTAGGTTTTATCTATAAACCTTTTTATCCTTTTGATTATACCTTAATTAAGCCAAAAAATCAAGAAAACTACATTGTTTTCTTAATTTTTGTAATTATAAAAGGACCGGCATTACGCCAATCCCTTTCTCGTAAGCAAGTAACATTTGACAGTGGTGCAACCTGACGCCAGCCTGTTCAGCAATGCTATTCTATCCACTCTCTGAGGTAAGCCTCCAGGCATCTTATGAGACCATATTCCGCCTTCGTCTTCCCGGAACATATGATAAAAACCTGTATGCACACTTTTTTCAATGAAAATTCTACGCTGTCCCGCTTTTAATCTCTCTTTCTCATCAGTTATTTCCTCAGCCTCATAGTCAAAAATACATTCCAGTTCTTCCATCAGTACTTCATCCAGTTCGCCATCAGATGTATCTGAAGTACATCTTCTCCCAATGAAGTCTCCTATCAAGACAAGTTTGTTTACTCGTACATTCAGGGCATACGCATAACAACTAGCCTCTACACACCCCCGCCATCTCTCAGGCTCAAATCTTGGTGCTTCATAATAAAAATCATTTACCTGCTTCATCTTGCTACCTCCTATAAGTTTATAATTCTATTTTATCAAATTTTTGCGAACAAGTCAATTATGTAAAACTATTTGTTCTTATTTTATAGATACAGTCTACTTGTCAATGATACAAATGGTAAAGGATAATATATTATTTATGCAGTTGGGAGTTACAAATAAATAATATATTATCCTTTACCATTTGTATCATTGATAAGTAGACTGTAACATTTTATCCTTCATTAATATTATCTATAACATCTCTACATTCTTTCCAACTTGTTACTTTTAAGCAATCATATTCTTTTTCTAATTTTTTAGCAATTTCTTTAGTTTTATCTTCTGATTTCAAATCAGCTACTATTATATTTTTTAGATATTCTTCTTTACCATACAATATTTTAAACATACTTGACCTCAAAAATCCTTCTATTTCTTCTTCTTGATTTTTTACAGCTATTATTACATAAATTCCATCTGATTGAAATTTGGTATATGTAAATATATATACTATTGTCTTTATTATTTCAAATAAACCATACAAAGCTAATGTCCAAAGGATTACACTAAATATAAATTCCATTTTCTTGCCTCCTATGGTTTTATTATATGTTTTTAATAAAAAAATGCCACATACAGTATACTCAAAAAAAGTAAAAAACGATGACTTACCTAAAATATAAAAAAACTACCTTTTGGCAGTTTCTTTATATCTTTTTATATTAATTGTAATATAGCAACTTCTGCTCCATCTCCACGTCTTGGTCCTGCTTTAACAATACGAGTATAACCTCCTACATTTTTTCCAACATATTTTGGAGCTATTTCATTAAATAATTTTGATGGTAAATCAATATTATTTCCTTTACTATCTTTTACTTTATTTAATTTTCTCATCATTTTTCTTCTTGCATTTAGTCTTGATGGCATATCTTTTTGTCTCTTTTCAGTAGTTTCTTCTTTTACTACTTTTAAATATTCTTTATCATTTTTACTTTTTACTAATTCAGTTTCCTTGTTTCCTTTTGAATCTAATTTTGCTTTAACAATTTTAACTTCTACTGTTTCAAAATTATCTTTTTCTTTTATTGCAAGTGCTATTAAACTATCTGCTATTGATTTTACTTCCTTTGCTCTTGCTTCTGTTGTTTCAATTTTTCCATGTAAAATTAAATCTGTTGTTAATGTTTTTAACATTGCCATTCTTATATCTGTTGTTCTACCTAATTTTCTATTTGTAGCCAATTTTCTCACCTTCCTTTACTCGTCATCACTAGCAAAATCTAATCCTAATGAATGTAATTTTGCAACTACTTCATCAAATGATTTCTTGCCTAAATTTCTTACTTTCATCATGTCTGTTTCTGTTTTTTTCGTTAAATCTTCAACTGTTGCAATTCCTGCTCTTTTTAAACAATTAAATGATCTTACTGATAATTCTAATTCCTCTATAGACATTTCTAATACTTTTTCTTTCTTAGATTCTTCTTTTTCTATCATAACTTGCGTATTTTTTGTTGTTTCTGATAAATCAATAAATAATTCTAAATGTCCTGTCATTACCTTTGCAGCCAAACTTAAAGCTTCATGTGCTTTTAGACTACCATTTGTCCATACTTCAATGATTAGTTTATCATAATCTACCATTTGACCAACTCTGGTATTTTCTACTTGATAGTTGACCTTTTTTACTGGTGTATAAATAGAATCTATTGGAAGTACAGATATGTCCTGATTTGCCTTTTTGTTTTTCTCAGCTGAATTGTATCCTCTTCCTTTATCTGCTACCATCTCCATCTTCAAACTTCCACCTTCTGCAATTGTAGCTATATGTAATTCTGGATTTAATATTTCAACTGTTCCATCTGTTATTATATCTGCTGCTGTAACTTCTCCTTCACCTTTTACATCTATTCTTAAAGATTTTTCTTCATTTCCGTCAAATTTTAGTCTTACATTTTTTAAGTTTACTATAATCTCTGGTACATCTTCTACTACATTTGGTATAGTAGAAAATTCATGTAATACTCCATCGATTCTTACACTTATTATAGCACATCCTGGAAGTGATGAAAGCAAAATTCTTCTTAAAGAATTTCCTATTGTTACCCCATATCCTCTTTCTAATGGTTCACACACAAATTTAGCATAATTATTTGTATCATCAACCTCTAGACATTCAATATTTGGCTTTTCAAATTCTATCATTTTTACCTCCTAAATATTCGAGATATACTTCTCAAAAACAAATTTTATAGTTTTGATTAAAACTTCATTTTTAATTTTTACCATTATTATTTTGAGTAAAGCTCTACTATTAAATGTTCTTCGATTGGAATATCAATATCTTCTCTAGATGCTAATCTTATTACTTTTCCACTTAAATTTTTATTATCTCTTTCCAACCATGCAGGTACAGGTCTTTTGCTTGACTCTTCTGCATTGATTTTTATAGTAGCATTATCTTTTTTGTTTTCTTTTATCGTAATTATATCTCCTGCTTTTACTAGATAAGATGGAATATCAACTTTCTTTCCATTAACTTCAAATTGTCCATGGTTTACAAATTGTCTTGCTTGAGCTCTAGATGTTCCATATCCTAATCTATAAATAACATTATCTAATCTACTCTCTAATAATTGTAATAAGTTCTCACCTGTTACTCCTTTTTTATTAGAAGCCATTTCAAAATATTTTCTAAATTGTTTTTCTCCAACTCCATAATATGCTTTTGTTTTTTGTTTTTCTCTTAACTGACTACCGTATTCAGAAAGTTTTGCTCTTTTTTGTCCATGTTGACCTGGAGCATAATTTCTTCTAGATATACTACATTTATCAGTATAACATCTTTCACCTTTTAAGAACAATTTTTGTCCTTCTCTACGGCATCTACGGCATTGTTCGTCTTTATATCTTGACATTTTCTTACTCCTTTCATTTTTCTTTTAAGGTACACAAAAATCATACATTAATTTTTATGCTATATATCATTATTAAACTCTTCTTCTTTTTGGTGGTCTACAACCATTATGTGGTATTGGTGTTACATCTTTAATAGCACTTATTTCAAGTCCAGCTGTTTGAAGTGCACGAATTGCAGCTTCTCTTCCCGCACCTGGTCCTTTTACAAATACTTCTACTGTTTTTAAACCATGTTCCATAGCAGATTTAGCAGCTGTTTCTGCAACTTGACCTGCTGCATATGGTGTACTTTTTCTAGATCCTTTAAAACCTAATCCACCAGCACTTCCCCATGAAATACTATTTCCTTGTGTATCAGTAATTGTAACTATTGTATTATTAAAAGTAGAATGAATATGAGCAGCACCTTTTTCGATGTTTTTTCTATTTCTTCTTGCTACTTTTTTTGTTGTTACATTCTTAGCCATTTTGCTTTTTTCCTCCTTATTTCATTATTACATTTTTAATTAACTTTAATCTTTTTTGCTTTTACTAACTAACTTTCTAGGACCTTTTCTTGTTCTAGCATTTGTTTTTGTTCTTTGTCCTCTAACTGGAAGCCCTCTTCTATGTCTTAATCCTCTATAACATCCTATTTCTGTAAGTCTTTTTATATTAAGAGCAACTTCTCTTCTTAAATCACCCTCAACTGTATATGATTCATCAATTGCTTTTCTAATATCATTTACTTGGTCATCTGTTAAGTCTTTTACTCTAGTGTCTGGATTAATTCCTGCTTTTTCAAGAATTTTTCTAGAACTTGATACTCCTATTCCATAAATGTATGTAAGTCCTATTTCTACTCTTTTTTCCTTTGGTAAATCTACTCCCGCTATACGAGCCATATTTTTTTGCACCTCCAAATTTAATAATTGTTTGTTTTATTTTGTTTGTCCTAAAATTTTAAAGGTGAAATGCACTAGCGTTTACTCTAGCCTCTTTAAACTTTTTAAGACATATATATATACACAAATTGATATGTAACCCTTTTAATTTAAGGTTCACAGCCGCTACCGAATTTGTGTTATAAACTTATTTCAAGGTATATTAATTATCCTTGTCTTTGTTTGTGTTTAGGGTTTTCACAAATAACTCTAATTACACCTTTTCTTTTTATTACTTTGCATTTATCACATATTTTTTTTACTGATGGTCTTACTTTCATTTTTTGCACCTCCTCTTAGTTACAAGTCTTTGGGTTAATTTCTATATTTTATTTTGCTCTCCAAGTAATTCTTCCTCTTGTTAAATCGTAAGGTGATAATTCTACTTTTACCTTATCACCTGGTAAAATTTTTATATAATTCATTCGTAATTTTCCAGATATATGTGCTAATATTTGATGTCCATTTTCAAGTTCTACTTTGAAATTAGTATTTGGTAACGCTTCAACAACCGTTCCTTCTACTTCAATAACATCCTCTTTTGCCATTTAAAATATCCTTCCTTTCTACTTTACAATTTAAAATTTCTCGAAGAGCTCTATATTTCAATGATTTTTAAGCAAAATATCGCTATTTTGCATTATAACTATTGTATTATATACTATTTTTCAAGTATTGTCAATATTTCTGGCTCTTTTTCTGTAATTAAAATTGTATTTTCATAATGTGCTGATAAGCTTCCATCTTCTGTTACTATTGTCCAACCATCATCTAGTTCTAAAATATTAGGTTTTCCTTGTATTACCATTGGCTCTATTGCAAGTGTCATACCTGGCTCTAGTCTTATTCCTCTACCTGCTTTGCCATAATTTGGTATCCCTGGATCCTCATGCATTTTTCTACCAATTCCATGTCCTTGAAATTCTTTAATTACAGAATATCCTTGTGAATGTACATATTCTCCAATTGCATGACATACATCACCTATTCTATTTCCAACTTTTGCATATTTTATTCCTTCAAAAAATGCTTGTTTTGTTACTTCAACTAAATTTTGAGCATCTTTTGATGCTTTTCCTACAATAAAAGTTCTAGCTGCATCCCCATTAAAACCATTCTTTAATGCTACTGTATCAACACTTACAATATCTCCTTCTTTTATTATTCTATTTTTTGATGGTATTCCATGAATTATTTCATCATTAATAGAAACACAAATTGATGAAGGAAATGGTGGTATTCCTTTTACTCCAATATTATAGCCTTTCTCAGCTGGAATAGCCCCCAAATTTCTCATTGTTTTTTCTGCAATTTGATCTAATTCCCATGTTGACATTCCTGGTCTTATACTTTTTTCTAATTCTTCATATGTCAAAGCAACAACTTTGCAAGCCTCTCTCATTAATTCTATTTCTTTTTTTGATTTTATAGTTACCACTTTTTTCGCTTCTCCCTCAAAATGATATATTTACTATTTTTTTAAAACATTATTAATAATATCTTCTGCAACATCTTTTCCCATTCTATTTATTGACATACTAACTGTTTCTGTTCTTAATACACCTTTTTCTTTATAATATTCTACTAATGGTGCTGTTTGTGTCTCATATGTTTCTAATCTCTTATTTATAACTACTGGATCTAAGTCATCTTCTCTTTGTTTTAATGGTGCTCCACATCTATCACATATTCCTTCTACCTTTGGTGGATGTAATTTCGTATTATAAATCAATTTGCATTCTGGATTTGAACAAATCCTTCTTGTTAACATTCTATCGATTATTTCTTCTCTTGGAGTTGATAAATTTATTACTAAATTTACTTTTTTACCTGATTTTTTCAAAATTTCGTCTAAACTTTTTGCTTGCTCTATTGTCCTTGGAAATCCATCTAAAATTGCACCATCCTCTGCATCCTTTTCTTGTAACCTATTTGCTACCATTGGTACTGTTATTTCATCTGGTACTAAATTACCTTGTGATATATATTTATCAGCTTCTATACCTAATTCAGTCTTTTCACTTATATTTAGCCTAAATATATCTCCTGTAGAGATTTGTGGTAATTTAGTCTGCTCACTTATTAATCCAGCAACCGTTCCTTTACCAGTTCCTTGTGCTCCTAACATTATGATTACCATATTCAACACTTCCTTTACTATAAGATTCAGATTATTTTTACATCCCGCCAAAAAAACAAAGTTAATAATCTTTATCATATCTACAATTATCATTTTATTTATAAACATGACAAAAATTATTAAGTGTTACCATTCAGAGAAAACAAAAAACTTTAAAACATAAAAAACGTATTTCATTTTTAAATAATTTTATATTATCTCTGAATAGTAACATTACTTTTATGACTTTCATAAATTTTTACATACTTAATATTATTCTAAAAATCCTTTATAGTGTCTCATTGCTAATAAAGATTCTAATTGTTGAACTGTTTCTAGTGCAACACCTACAACAATTAATATTGATGTACCACCAAAAGCTATATTAAGATTTGTAAATCTTAATAACATTGGTAAAATTGCAATCAATGCTAAGAAAAGTCCACCAAACCATGTTAATTTTGATATTATTGAAGCTAAATAGTCTGTTGTTGGCTTTCCTGCTCTAATTCCTGGAATAAATCCTCCATTTTTCTTAATAGTATTAGATACTTCTGCTGGATTAAATGTTGCAAAAGTATAGAAAAATGTAAATCCAACAATTAACAATAAATACACAATAGCATTAGCTATTGAATAGCCTATACCAACATTTGACGTTGATGTAGCTATTGAAAATTTATATAATCCCGCTAAAAATCCTCCTGCTCTACTTTCAATATCAGATACAAATATTTGAATAATTAAAGCTGGAAATGTCATAAATGAAGAAGCAAATATAACTGGCATAACACCTGCCATAGCAAGTTTTAATGGTATATGTGTACTTTGTGCTCCCATCATCTTTCTTCCTACTACTTTTTTAGAATATTGTACTGGTACTCTTCTTTCAGCTTGTTGCACAAATACAACCCCTGCAACCAATATTAAAGCTCCAATTATAATACCTAATGAAAGTAATACACCTGTTGTACTAAACCCTGATGATGGTAAAATTAAATCCCATAATGTTGTAATTCCAGCTGGTAATCTAGAAATAATACCAACAAAAATTAATAACGAAATTCCATTTCCCACACCTTTATTAGTTATTTGTTCTCCAAGCCACATTAATATAGATGTTCCTGTCAATAAACTTACTATTACTAATGGTGCTGTATATTTTCCTTCTACAAATATTCCTGATGATTTATATGTAAAATATAAACCTAAAGCTTCTACTAAAGCTAAAATAACAGTCAATATTTTCGTATAACGATTTATTTTCTTTCTTCCTTCTTCTCCACCTTCTTTAGTTAATTTTTCTAAAGATGGTATTATCATTGCTAATAATTGAATAACAATAGATGATGTAATATATGGAGTTATTGACATAGCAAAAACTGAAAATCTAGAAAATGCCCCACCTGAAATCATATCAATTAATCCTGCTATTCCATTTGCATTTCCCATTGCATCATTTAATGCTACACTATCTACTCCTGGCACTGTTATATAACATCCAAATCTAAATACTACAATTAACAATAATGTATATATTAATCTTTTCCTTACATCTGGTGTTTTAAGAGCATTTTTTATAGTTTTAAACAATTAAATCACCTCAGTCTTTCCGCCTAAAGCTTCAATTTGTTCTTTTGCTTTTGCAGTAAATCTTTTGGCTTTAACATTTAATTTCTTTTCTAATTTTCCTGTTGCTAAAACCACAATTCCAGAATTTATTTTATCAATAATTCCTTCATCTAACAATGTTTGTGCTGTAACATCTGTTGCCTTTGATTTATTTAACATTTTTAATGTTACTTCAGTATATTGCTTTGCATGAATATTTGTAAATCCTCTTTTTGGTAATCTTCTA
Source organism: uncultured Clostridia bacterium (assembly GCA_947626815.1). GTDB lineage: Bacteria > Bacillota > Clostridia > TANB77 > CAG-508 > CAG-269. The sequence continues at coordinate 55,808 of CANQTN010000005.1, forward strand.
TATAATGGTGTTTGACCACCTTCAAAACCACGTCTTACTCCTCCACCACTTCTTGCTTTTTGACCTTTATGTCCTCTTCCTGCAGTTTTTCCATTTCCAGAAGCAATTCCGCGACCTACTCTATTTCTTTTTACTTTACTTACAGCTGGTTTTAATTCATTTAGTTTCATGAAAGTTTGCACCTCCTTCTATAAAATTTCTTCTACTTTTTTACCTCTTTTTTTAGCTACCATTTCAACTGTTTGCATAGATTTTAAACCTTCTATTGTAGCATAAACAACATTTCTTGGATTATTTGTTCCAATAACTTTTGTTCTTATGTTTTTATAACCTGCAAGTTCCATAACTGGTCTAACACTACCTCCTGCTATTATACCAGTACCAACTTCTGCTGGTTTTAGCATAACTTTTGCACTTCCAAAAGTTCCAATAAATTCATGAGGTACTGTAGTATTAACTATTGGCACTTCAACTAAATTCTTTTTAGCTTCTTGAATAGCCTTTTTTATAGCATCTGGAACTTCTGATGCTTTACCATTTCCAACACCTACATGACCATTTTCATCTCCTACTACTACTATAGCACTAAATCTAAAAGTTCTACCACCTTTAACAACTTTAGCAACCCTATTAATAGCAACTACTTTTTCCTTTAATTCATTTTTTTCTTCCATAGGTTTTGATTTCCTCCTTTACTTAAAACTTTAATCCGCCTTCTCTAGCAGCTTCTGCCAATTCTTTTACAACACCATGATAAACATATCCACCACGATCAAATACTACTGTATCTATCTTTTTATCTAATGCTTTTTTAGCAATTAAAGTTCCCAACTCTTTGGCAGCTTGTTTATTAGCATATTTTGTTTTTATTTGTTTATCTAATGTTGAAGCAGATACTAATGTATTTCCTGCAACATCGTCAATAATTTGCACATATAAATTAGTATTACTTCTATATACACATAGTCTTGGTCTTTCACTAGTTCCAGACACTTTCGTTCTTACACGAATATGTCTTCTAGTTCTTTCCATTTTTCTATCTGTTTTCTTAATCATTTTTTTACTCCTTTCTAAAAAATGTTGAAAATGCTGATTCTTACTTACTTTTCAATTTTGATGAAATTGATTATATTGTGCATTTTTGTGATTTATAAAAAGCTGAGATAGTACATTGGTACATCGATGTTTTTTATAAATTGCAAAAATGTGTAAGATAAGTGATTTCATCAAAATTTACTTGCCAGTCTTACCAACCTTACGTCTAATAACCTCATCAGCATATTTAATTCCCTTACCTCTATAAACCTCAGGTGGTCTTTTAGTTCTAATATCAGCTGCAGTTTGACCAACTAATTCTTTATCAATACCTCTAACAATAATAGTATTTGGATTTGGAACATCAAAAGTAATACCTTTAGGTGCTTCAAACAATACTGGATGAGAATATCCTAAAGTCAAGTTTAAATCATTACCTTGTTTTGCTACTCTATATCCAACGCCGTTTATTTGTAATTCCTTAGTATACTCATCTTTTACACCAATAATCATATTATTAATTAAATTTCTTGTTAAACCATGTAAACTTTTATTTTCTGGCTCATCATCTTTTCTTGTAACTTTAATTACATTTTCTTGCATCTCCACAGAAATATTTTTATGTATTTCTCTTTCTAATGTACCCTTTGGTCCTGTTACAGTAATTTTTTGTCCATCGATTTTTACTTGTACTTCTGATGGTACTGTAATAAGTTTATTTCCTATTCTTGACACTTTTTTCACCTTCCTTTTTTATTGTCTCTATACGTTTAACATTTTACCAAACATAAGCTAAAACTTCTCCACCAACACCTAGTTGTCTTGCTTCCTTATCTGTTTTCAAACCTTTTGAAGTAGAAATAATAGCAATTCCTAATCCATTTAACACTTTTGGTAAATCTTCTTTTGAAGCATAAACTCTTAGACCTGGTTTACTAATTCTTTTTAAACCATCAATTACTCTTGTTCCTTTTTCGTCATACTTTAAAGTAATTCTAATTATTCCTTGAGCATTATCTTTAATTTCTTCAAAAGATTTTATATATCCTTCTTTATATAAAATTTCAGCAATACCTAATTTCATATTTGAACTAGGTACATCCACTGTTTTATGTTTTGAACTGTTTGCATTTCTAATTCTTGTTAACATATCTGCTATTGGATCTGTAATATTCATTAATTACTTACCTCCTTCTTTAACTTTTTCATTCATTATAATAACTTTTATTACCAGCTAGCTTTCTTAACACCTGGAATTTCTCCTCTATGAGCTAGTTCTCTAAAACAAACACGGCATATACCATATTTTCTAATATACGCATGTGGTCTTCCACATAATTTGCATCTGTTGTATTCACGAGTTTTATATTTTTGTGGTCTTGCTTGTTTTATCTTCATTGACTTTTTAGCCATGGTTTTTCTCCTTTCATTTTAATAAATTAATCTGGTTATGCAACTTCGTTTGAATTATATAAATCATCTTAGAGCTTTTTTACTATACAGCTGACTTAAATGGCATTCCTAATAATTTCAACAACTCTTTAGATTCTTCATCTGTTTTAGCTGTTGTTACAAATATAATGTCCATTCCTCTTAATTTATCAATTTTATCATATTCAATTTCAGGAAATATTAATTGTTCTTTTATACCCATAGAATAATTTCCTCTACCATCAAAAGAATTTGCTGATACTCCTCTAAAGTCTCTAACTCTTGGAAGTGCTATATTAAATAGTTTATAAGCAAAATCATACATTTTATCTGATCTTAATGTTACTTTGCAACCTATATTAACACCTTCTCTTATTTTAAATGCTGCAATTGATTTCTTTGCTTTTGTTACTACTGGTTTTTGACCTGTAATTTGCATTAAATCATTCATTGCACTCTCTAAAGCCTTAGGATTCTCTTTTAAATCTCCTAATCCTATATTAATTACTATTTTATCAAGTTTTGGAACTTGCATAATTGATTTATATTCGAATTTTTTCATTAATGCTGGGATTACTTCTTTTATATATTGTTCTTTTAATTTTTCCATTGATTATTAATCCTCCTTTCCTATAATCTTATTTTAAATTTGCACCGCATTTTTTACAAACACGTATTTTTTTATCTTTTTCCATACTATACCCTATTTTAGTTGCTTTTCCACATTTTGGACACACAATGTTTACTTTTGAAACTGGTATAGCACATTCTACTGAAATTATTCCACTTTCGTCTCCTTGTTTTCTTGCTTTAACATGTTTTTTTCTAACATTTACATCTTTAACAATAATTTTATCAGATTTTGGATTAACTTGTAATACTTCTCCTTTTGCACCTTTATCATTTCCTGACAAAACTTGAACATTGTCTCCTTTTTTTATTTTCATGGAGCCTTCCTCCTTTTCTTGATTTTTATATTTTAGATTTTATAAAACTTCTGGAGCTAATGAAAGTATTTTCATATAGTCCTTTTCTCTTAATTCTCTTGCAACTGGGCCAAAGATACGTGTTCCTCTTGGAGTTTTATCATCTTTGATAATTACAGCTGCATTTTCATCAAATTTTATATATGAACCATCTGCTCTTCTTAATCCTTTTCTAGATCTTACTATAACTGCTTTTACAACATCACCTTTTTTAACAACTCCTCCTGGTGTTGCTGATTTAACAGAAGCAACTATTACATCACCTATGTTAGATGTTTTTCTATAAGAACCACCTAAACATCTAATACACATAATTTCTTTAGCTCCTGTATTGTCTGCTACTTTTAATATTGTTTGTTGTTGTATCATTTTAATGGTTCCTCCTTTCTTACATTTTTATTATCTATTTAATGTCTGCTTTTTCCATAACTTCAACCAATCTCCATCTTTTATCTTTAGAAAGTGGTCTTGTTTCCATTACTTTTACTTTATCACCAATTTGGCAAACATTTTCTTCATCATGAGCCTTTAATTTGTATGTTCTTTTTACTGTTTTTCCATACATCTTATGACTTACACTTGTTTCAACAGCTACTACAATCGTTTTATCCATTTTATTAGATAATACTGTTCCAATCATAACTTTGCGAAGATTTCTTTCTTCCATTTAGAATTTCTCCTTTCCTCTTTTTAACAAGTTTTTAATAATTTATAACTACTATTTATATATATTACATCATTAATAACTCAAATAAATTTTATTAGTTAGCTTTTTTGCTTTCTGCTATTTTTCTTTCTGTCAATACAGTATTTATTTTAGCTATATCTCTTTTTACTTCTTTTATTTTCATTGGATTATCTAATCCATTTGTAGCTAAACTAAATTTTAATTTGAATAACTCTGTTTTTAGTTCACCTAATTCTTTCTCTAAATCTGGTGAAGACATTTCTCTTATCTTATTTATCTTCATCATTTTCACCTACCTTTTCTGTTTCTCTTGCTACAAATTTTGTTTTGTTAGGTAGTTTGTTCATAGCAAGTCTTAATGCTTCTCTAGCAATTTCTTCAGGTACTCCAGCTATTTCAAACATAACTCTACCAGGTTTTACAACTGCTACCCAATATTCTGGTGCACCTTTACCTTTACCCATACGAGTACCAATAGGTTTTGCTGTTATTGGCTTATCTGGAAATATTTTAATCCAAACCTTTCCACCTCTTTTTATATAACGAGTCATCGCAATACGAGCTGCTTCAATTTGATTTCCTGTAATTAAAGCTCCTGTTACAGCTTGAATTCCATATTCTCCATTTGTAACTTTATTTCCTCTTGTTGCTTTTCCTCTCATTCTACCTTTTTGCATTTTTCTATGCTTTGTTCTTTTTGGCATTAATGGCATTATTTGTCTCCTCCTTCCATTTTCTTTTCTGGAAGAATTTCTCCTTTATAAATCCAAACTTTTACACCGATTTTTCCATAAGTTGTATCTGCTTCTGCAAATCCATAATCAATATCAGCTCTCAAAGTTTGTAATGGAATATTTCCTTCTTTATAGAATTCAGTTCTAGCCATGTCTGCTCCACCTAATCTTCCTGATACTGCTGTTTTAATTCCTAAAGCTCCTGCTTTTAAAGATTTTTGCATGCATTGTTTCATAGCTCTTCTGAATGAAATTCTTCTTTCTAATTGACCTGCAATATTTTCTGCTACTAATTGAGCATCTACATCTGCATTCTTAACTTCTTGAATATTTAAATTAACATCTTTTCCTATTACTTTTGCTAATTCATTTTTTACAGTTTCTACTCCTGCTCCACCTTTTCCAATTACTATTCCTGGTTTTGCAGTGTGTAAATTAACTTTAACCATTTTAGCTGTTCTTTCAATCTCTATTTTAGAAATTCCAGCAAGATATAATTTTTTCTTTAAAAATTTACGAATCTTTTGGTCTTCAACTAAATAATTTGCAAAATCTTTAGAATCTGCATACCATTTAGAGTTCCAATCTTTTATAATTCCAACTCTTACTCCTGTTGGATGTACTTTTTGTCCCATCTGTTTTCTAGTCCTCCTTTTCTTTCAAAACTATTGTAATATGACTTGTTCTTTTTCTAATTCTAACTGCTGAACCTTTTGCAGCTGGTCTTATTCTCTTTAATGTTGGACCTTGATTTGCATATATTTCAGCAACATATAAATTTTCTTGTTTCATTTGATGGTTATTTTCAGCATTTGCTATTGCTGACTTTAATAATTTTTCTATAATTTCTGATGATGCTTTTGGTGTAAATTTCACAATAGCTAGAGCTTCTTCTACATTTTTTCCTCTAATTAAATCTGCTACTATTTTAACTTTTCTACTTGATATTCTAGCATATTTTAAAGTTGCTACTGCTTGATTTATAACGGCTGTTTCTTGCTTTTGCACTTTACTTACCTCCTTGCTTTATTTTATTTTCTCTATTTTCCTGCTTTCTTGTCTCCTGCATGACCTTTGAATGTTCTTGTAGGAGCAAATTCACCTAATTTATGACCAATCATTTCTTCTGCTATATAAATTGGAACATGTTTTCTTCCATCATGTATAGCAATTGTATGACCAACCATTTGTGGATATATTGTAGAAGCTCTTGACCATGTTTTTAAAACTTCTTTATTTCCAGATTCATTCATAGCTTCTATTCTTTTTAATAGTTCAGGTGCTACATATGGTTTTTTCTTGCTTGATCTTGACATACTCAAATGTCCTCCCTTCTTTAATTTAGGTTTTTATTTTTTATTTTCTTCTCTTAACAATAAATTTACTAGATTGTTTCTTCTTATTTCTTGTTTTATATCCAAGTGCTGGTTTACCCCAAGGTGTTAATGGTCCTGCATGTCCTACAGGTGCTCTACCTTCACCACCACCATGTGGGTGATCTACTGGGTTCATAACTGATCCTCTTACTGTTGGACGAATTCCCATATGTCTTTTTCTACCAGCTTTACCAATTTTTACATTTTCATGATCACTATTTCCTATTACACCAACTGTTGCTCTACAAGTTGATAAAATTAATCTCATTTCTCCTGATGGAAGTCTTACATGTGCATATTTTCCTTCTTTTGCCATTAATTGTGCACTTTGTCCTGCTGCTTTTACCAATTTTCCACCTTGGTTTGGATTTAATTCTATATTGTGAATTAAAGTACCTACTGGAATTGAATTAATTGGCATACAATTTCCTACTTTAATATCAACTGCTTCTCCTGATATTACTTTGTCTCCATCTTTTAACCCTTGTGGTGCTAATATATATGCTTTTTCTCCATCTTCATATTGGATTAATGCTATATTTGCACTTCTATTTGGATCATATTCGATTCCTATTACAGTTGCTTGCATATCATCTTTTCTTCTTTTAAAATCTATTATTCTATATTTTTGTCTATTTCCTCCACCTTGATGTCTTACTGTTATTCTTCCATATGAGTTTCTTCCTGCATTTTTCTTTTTCTTTGTTAATAATGTCTTTTCAGGTGTTTTTTTAGTTATTTCTGCAAAGTCAGAAACTGTCATATTTCTTCTTGATGGTGTGTATGGTTTAAAGTGTTTCATTCCCATTTTATATTTTACCTCCTCAAATTTGTAGATTTTTTTCCTGCTCTACATAACAGATATTCTTTATTTTCCTGGTATTTTCCAGATATTATTTAACAAATTTAGATAATACTTATAATTTCTAAGCACCCATAAATTCGTCAATTGAATCTTTATACTTCTTAGAAATTTTAGTTGCTTTACCACCTTTTGCAAGATATGTTAATTCTCCTGGATTTGTATCTATTGTTACAATAGCTTTTTTCCAATCTGATGTTTTACCTTGGTGATATCCAACTCTTTTCTTTTTACCATTTACATTCATTGTATTTACTTTTAATACTTTTACTTCAAAAAGTTTTTCAACAGCATTTGCTATTTCAACTTTTGTTGCTTTTTTGTTTACTTCGAAAGTGTATTTTCCTTGTTGTAATTCATCGTTACTCTTTTCAGTAACAACTGGTGCTATAATTATATCTTCTGGTTTCATACTATGCGTACACCTCCTCTAATTTTTTAACAGTATCTACTGATAAGATTAGATTTGTATATTTTAATAAATCAAATACATTTATATTATTTGCTGTAATTGTTTTTACATTTTCAATGTTTCTTGATGACATAAGCACATTTTTATTATTTGATGGAAGTACTATTAATGTTTTTCCTTCTATTTTTAAATCTGTTAATGCTTTTACCATTGTTTTTGTTTTTATTTCTTCTAATTCTAATTTATCTACTACTGTTAATTCTTTTTCTATAACTTTAGAACTTAAAATTGATTTTATTGCTAATCTCTTTTCTTTTTTATTAATTTTATATCTGTAAGAACGTGGTTTTGGTCCTAATGCAATACCACCTTTAATCCATTGTGGTGCTCTTGTTGAACCTTGTCTTGCTCTACCTGTTCCTTTTTGTCTCCATGGTTTTTTACCACCACCAGAAACTTCTGCTCTCGTTTTTGTACTTTGTGTACCTTGTCTTTGATTAGCTAAATAATTAACTAGCACACTATGTACTATGTTTTCATTTGGTTCAATTCCAAATATACTTTCAGCTAACTCTATATCACTTACTTTTTTACCTTTTAAATCATATACATCTACTTTTGGCATTTTACTTTTCCTCCTTCCTTCTATTTAGTAGCCTTTACAGTTGATTTTACTTTTAGAATTGCTCCTTTTGGTCCTGGAACACTTCCTTTTACTAAAATTACATTTTTATCCATATCAACACTTACAACATCTAAATTTTGTATTGTAACTGTAATTTTTCCCATATGTCCTGGTAATTTTTTACCTTTAAATACTCTACCTGGTGTTGATGTTGGTCCCATTGAACCTGGTCTTCTATGATACATAGATCCATGTCCCATTGGTCCTCTGTGTTGTCCATGTCTTTTAATAACACCTTGAAAACCTTTTCCTTTTGAAGTTCCTTGTATGTCTACTCTTTCTCCAGCTGCAAATATGTCTGCCTTTACTTCATCTCCAACTTTATATCCTTCAACTGAATCTAATCTAAATTCTCTTAAATGTTTTTTATTGGTTAATTTTGCTTTTGCAAAATGTCCTGCTTCTGGTTTATTTATATGTTTATTTTTTATTTCTCCATATCCTAATTGGATAGCATTGTATCCATCAGTTTCTTCTGTTTTTATTTGTGCTACTACATTTCCTTGTGTTTCGATTACTGTTACTGGTATTACATTTCCCTTTTCATCAAAAATTTGTGTCATACCTATTTTTTTACCTATAATTCCTTTTTTCATTTTATTCCCTCCTATATGTTTTTACGCATAAGTTATTTTATTTAATAATTGTTGCCAATATTATTAAAATAACTTAAACTATTGGCTGGCATTTATATTACATTTCACTTTTATTTTAAATGTTTACCAGCTTGGTTTACTGCTACATATATATGTAGTCATCTCTCGTTAATTATAATTTTATTTCAATGTCAACACCAGCTGGTAGTTCTAATTTCATTAAACTGTCAACTGTTTTTTGTGTTGGGTAAAGTATATCTATAACTCTTTTATGTGTTCTCATTTCAAATTGCTCTCTTGAATCTTTGTACTTATGTGGTGAACGTAAAATTGTTACTATTTCCTTTTGTGTTGGTAATGGAATAGGACCTGAAACCTTTGCTCCTGTTTTCTTAGCAGTATCTACTATTTTTTCAGCAGACTGATCTAAAACTACATGGTCATATGCTTTAAGTCTTATTCTTATCTTTTCACTTGTTGCTATTGTTTTTGCCATTGTAATTTTCCCTCCTTCTTTTTTGTTTTATTTTTTTTGGCTTTTGCCTGAGATAGCATGATTTGCTACCGAAATTACCTTGGCAAGTTAAAACGTACTCTGGTGTTTTGTAATTCACCTATATAAAAGCCCAAAAACGCATGATACTTTTGGGATAAGCACATTTCTTACCGCCTGGTCTCTGCCATAACATACTCCACCAAAGTTCCCTCCATCCTACATTTCCGTAGTGATGTAGCCACATTTGGCTTCTTCGCTTTATTCATGCTTTTATATTATACACTGCTTATTTGCTTATGTCAAGAGAATAAAGCAATTTTCTTGTTTTTTGTCGTCACAATTTACTTGATACAAATGGTCAAAGATAATGTATTATTTATTTGTAACTCCCAACTGCATACACATTGTACTTTGCTGGTCCCCCCGAATTGTTACTGCATAAATAATACATTATCTTTGACCATTTGTATCAAGTAAACTGTGACTTTTTATCAACATAAAATAGTAAAAATTAAAAAACGGAATTAATATTTTCTAAAAAGCCACGCTTTTAAGAAAATTTAAACTCCTCATATTTATCTTCTACGGAAAGTCTATCGTTTTTTCAACAATGAATTTCCTAAAATATAAAAAAGTGCAATATAATTACTTACAAGTAATTAATATTACACTTTTGACATATTTATGCCGACTCAAAATGTACTTATATGTCCATTTGACTTCCCAAAAATGTTGCTGCTGATTGAGCAACCTTTTTTTCTACCTCATTCATTTTGCCATTTGGTTCTTTTGCTATTAAAATAACTGTTCCTATTGTGTCTCCATTAGAAATAATTGGATATACAACTTGTGCATTGTTTATTCTTTCTTGATTATCATTTCTTGTTATTGGCATTGATTTATTACTATTTTCAGTACTTGTATACACTTCTTTGTCTTCCATCAATTGCTCTAATTCTTGACTTATATCTTGCTCTAAAAATTCTTTTTTAGAACCTCCTGATACAGCTATAATTGTATCTTTATCCGTTATACAAGCTATATGTCCCGTTGTTTTTGACAAGGTTTCTGCATATCCTGCTGCAAATTCTGAAAGTTCACCTATTGGAGAATATTTTTTCAATATTACTTGCCCTTCTCTATCTGTAAATATTTCTAATGGGTCTCCTTCTTTTATTCTTAATGTTTTTCTTATTTCTTTTGGAATAACAACTCTTCCTAAATCATCTATTCTTCTTACAACTCCAGTTGCTTTCATAATCTTCCTCCTTGCATTATTTTTTGTTTATATTTTTATTATGACAAATAAGGAAAAAAATATACATAAAAAAAAGACTTTATTAAAAAGTCCTTTTTTTATTCTTCTGATTGTTCTACTTTTTCTTCTCTTCTAGGTAAAAAACTTATTTTATATTTATCCAAAATATATCCAATATCTTTTGAAAATTCTTTTAACATAACTATTTTTATACTAGGATCTTTACCTTTTAAATAATCATCAATTGTCTGTTTTAGTTGCTTAATATTTTTCATTTCTGGTTCTATTTGTTTTGTATATCTATTAGCTCTATCAATAAGTTTTTCTTTTATTAACACTATATCTTCATTACTTGCACAAGAAATTCTTTGAAACAATTGGAAAGGATCATAATATTTAAAAATTGGTAAATCCATACACTCTTTATCAAATTTTTCGTAAAATTGTTCCATTCTCATTGGAATACATTTCATAATATCTTCTGCTTTTTCTTTGTACATTTTTTCTAATAACTGCTCATTTAACATATTAAAATGCTTTAATATCTCTTCCATGTCTTCTTCTACTTCTTCAATTGCAATTTTTCCCAATTCTTCTTGTGGATTTGGACAATACTCAGATGTTAATGATGCTATATTCATTCCATTAAAAAACACATTTTTTAATGTTTTTAAGTCATATTCTATTAGTGATTTTCGAGAAAAATAACTAAAATATGCAAATAATTTTACTGTATCTATTAAACTTAGTCTTCCTGCTTTTACATCTTCCATTACTTCTTTTATTACTCCATTAAATTGGTCATCAGAAATTTTCCAATATTCTTCTGTAAGTAATCTTTTATATCCTGGTAAATTTTCTGTATCAACAGTATTTCTTATTGTTTCCATATTTTCCTTAAATAATTTCATATCAAAGATACGTGTTCTTACATAATATTCTATAAATTTAAAAAATCGATATTCAGATTTAAAATTATAGTAATAGTTGTTATCAAATTCCTTTATATAAAATTGCCTATTATCCATTAATATTCTTGATGAAACTAATATTGATTTATATTCCTCATTATCTTTTATATTTACAAACTTGTCTTTTGTTATTTTTCCTGCTTTTATTTCAAATGAAACTGCTATTGTAAATATAAGCATTGTTTGCATTACCCTATGGTTTGTATTTGCATATGATTTATTTACCATCTCATAAATTTTTCTAAAGTCATTTAATGCATGTTTTAAAATTCTTAAATTTCTTGTTCCACTTTTATTAAAAGTAGATATTATAAGTCCTGTATTTTCTCTTAGAAATCTTATTAAATCTGGATTATTTTCATATCTCATTAATATTCCATTTATTATATAGTCAAATTTTGGAGCATAGTCAAATGTCTCTCCTATTAACTTTTCTTTTATTCTTTCATAATCATTTGCTTTGTCAAATACATGTTCAATTTTGTCTCTAATTTTTTCTACCATTGGCTTATCTGATTTATTTAGCTCATCTTGTTTATCTAATAAATATGTTGCTATAAATGTTTTCATCTCTAAATTTGAACTTTTTAATTTTGTTGAAAGTTCTTTTTCATTACAAATTATAATTGTTTTTATGTGATCATGTTCAACAAAGTTGTTTATATATCCTAATATGTCTATAACATCAACATTTGCTCTCTCTAAGTCATCAAAACATAATACTTTATCATCAGTAGAAAAAAATTCAGCATAATCTACTCTGTCACCATTTTGCGTTACTCCAAAAAAATTTGCCATATCAATTCCTGTTTTTGCATATTCTGGAATTGCTGTTTGGCCATTTGCTTCCATAAATTTTCTTAAGTTTTTATCCATTAATTGTGTCGTTTCTATAAATATTTTTTTACTTATTTCTTCTAAGTTTGATATACCATATAATGACATATATATTGTTGTATATCTTTTTCCATTTAATTGTAAAGATTCTATTTTATTTCTAATTTTATTATTCCAAAAGTATGTTTTTCCTGATCCCCATTCACCATTTAGCATTATTGCATAATCTGTATAGTCTGATCTTACATAGTCTAATATACTTTCCACTAAATCTTCCATATACCTTTTTCCTTCCTCTCTTCTTAATCTTTAGCTATTGTTAATATTCCTATCTTTTTTAGTTGTGCTTCAATTAATACTTTACAACACTCATTTACCGTACTTCCTGTCGTATAAATATCATCTATTAGTAATATTTTTTTATTATATAATAATTGCTTATTATATAATTTATATACTCCTTGTATGTTTTTTTGTCTTTCTTCTTTATTTAGCTTACTTTGTTCAATTATATCTTTTATTTTAAAAAGACATTTATTATTATATTTTATTTGTATCCCAGATGCTAAAAGCTTTCTTACTAATTCTTTGGCAATTAATTCACTTTGATTATATCCCCTAGTTTTATATCTTTTTTTGCTTATTGGAACTGGAATTATTGTATCATAAGTTTTTAAAATTTCAAAGAACTTTTCATTTTTTAACAAAAAATTCACAATTGTAGCATATAAATAAGATTTACTGTTAAATTTATAATCTAACAGTATTTTTCTTATCATTCCCTGATATTTAAACAGATATAAATGTTCTTGAAAGTAATTATTGGTATTTTTATTTTTTTCAATTTTAAATTGACTATGTTCTTTTAATTCTTTTTGACATTTGTTACATAAAAATTTAACATTCAGTTTTCCACAAATTCCACACTGAGGTGGATAAATTAAATTTAATATTAAATTTAAAAATTGATCAAAAATTATGTTTCTCTCCTTTGCCTTTTATTTTTATAATAATTTTAATATTTATATAAATTAATTATTTTTCATTTTATATTCCAATCCTGTATTTCTTTTTTTCACATCTACATTTTGTATCATGAATTCCACTAATTTTTCTATTCCCACAACTATTAATAATTTTTTTGCCCTTGTTATTCCTGTATAAAGTAAATTTCTCGTCATCAACACTGGAGCTGTAGGTGGAATTACCATAATAATTACATCAAATTCACTTCCGTTGTGATTTATGTATAGTAATTGCATAACTATGTTCAATTTGATCTAAATCTGAAAATTCATACCATGCAACTTTTTCGTCATCAAACTTGATTTCTAGTTGCTTTTCCCTTTCATCAACTTTTGTTATTGTTCCAATTTCTCCGTTAAAAACTCCGCTTCCCATTTCTACCTTGCCTTTAATTTCTTTTTCCCAATAAATATCATAATTATTTTTTATTTGCATTACTCTATCTCCGAGTTCTATAAATAGCACCCATACTTGCTTTTTCTGGTAAATTATTAATATTAGGATTTAATTGCTGTTGTAATACTTTATTTAATTCTTTTGTTCCTAATAATCCCTTTTTAGTTGGTGATAATACTTGTATGTTTTGAAAAAAATCATAATTTCCATATTTTTTTAATCTTCCTGTACATAAAGAAATAACTTGCTCTAATATTTTTTCTTCATAAATCTCTTTTATAAAGAAAAAGTCTTCATTTAATTCTTCAGACATTTCTTCTTCTTTACTTAAAAATTTATCACCATTATTTACTCTATGTGCATTTAAAACAATTTTGCTTTTCGCTGCTTGCCTAAAAATTTTATCTAAATGTGTAGTTTCTATTTGCTCAGAATGAATTAAATCTTTTAATACACTTCCTGGTCCTACAGATGGTAGTTGATCTTCATCACCCACTAATATTAATTTTGTACCTTGGTAAATACATTTTAATAAATAATTCATTATAAACATATCCACCATTGACATTTCATCTACTATTATTATATCTGCATCTATTGGAGCACCTTCATAATCTGACGTATTTTTATAAAGACTATCATCATCTATTTTTCCTATTTCTAATAATCTATGTAAAGTAGAGGCTTCTTTTCCTGTTGTTTCTGTCATTCTCTTAGCTGCTCTTCCTGTTGGAGCACATAATACTACTTTTTTTCCTTTTGTCTCATAAATGTCTATTATATTTTTTATTATTGTTGTTTTTCCTGTTCCTGGTCCACCTGTTATTATAACAACATTGTTATCATTTATTTGCCTTATTGCTTCTTTTTGCTTTTCTGATAATTTTATTTTAGAAACTTTTTCTATTTTTTTTAATTCATCTTCAATATCAGATATTTTCTTCATATTTTTTGCTTTTTGTAATCTATTTATTCTAAATACTATTTCTGACTCTACAGTGTAAAATTCATATAAATACACATATTCTTGTTTTTCTCTTTCTTCTATAACTATCTCATTATTTACTCTTAAATTAATTAAACCATCTTCAACATTTTCTGTTGACACATCTAAAAGTGAAATAACAAATTCTATTAAATTTGCTTTTAATACACAAGAATTTCCATTATAGGTACTTTTTATTAATCCATATTTAATTCCACTAGATATACGCTTTTCGTTATCATAATTGATTCCTAAGTCTAATGCCATCTTATCAATTTGCTTAAAATTCACTCCTCTTGCTATATCTATTAACATATATGGATTTGATTCAATTTGCTCTATCGCATTTTTTCCTAGCAAATCAAACACTTTTTTAGCATATTCCGCACCAATTCCAAATCTTTCTAAAAATCCTACTATTTGCCATACCTCCCAATTTTGTACAAATTCTTCTGATATCTCTTGTGCTCTTTTTTCTGATATTCCTTTTACCTGTGATAATTTTTCAGGTTCATTTTTCAATACATAAATTGTTTCTTCTCCAAATTTTTTAGTTATTCTTTTCGCTATTGACTCTCCTATTCCTTTTATATTACCATTTGACAAATATTTTTCTATTGCAGTTATCGTTTGTGGAACTAATTTTTCAAATGTATCTATTTTAAATTGCCTACCATAGTCTTTATGTTCTACAAATTTTCCTATTAGCTTTAAAGCATCCCCTTTATTCACAAATGGCAAATAACCTACTATTGTAAAACTTTCTTCTTCTGTTTCAAATTGTGCTATTGTATAACTATTGGATTCATTTTTATATATTATCGTTTCTATTTCTCCGATTATCTCCATTTGTTTTTCCTTTCTTTTTTATATTTAATATTTACATTTTTCATCATTTTTATTTTTCAGTTTATCATAAAAATATTTTTTTAGCAAGATTATTTTGTATATATTATGTAAGGTAGTTACAATTTTAGTTAAACATATTTCTAGTTACAATTCACTAGTCAATGATAATATATTATTTATGCAGTAACAATTCGGGGGGACCAACAAATTACAGCTTGTTAATAAAATTTTATAATTTATTATAAAATTTTAGATACAATCTGTATGCAGTTGGGAGTTACAAATAAATAATATATTATCATTGACCATTTGTACCATTTACCAGTGAACTTTCAGAAAATATTGATTTCGTTTTTTATTACACAATACAAGAAAATAATTTACTTTTTACAATTTTTATGATATAATCACAAAAACCAACAAAGTAAGGAGTGTAATTAGAATGAACACAAATTCAGATTCTACTGCTACTTTGGCTGAAAATAAGGTATTAATCTTATATATATTAAATCTTAGTAACAAAGATTTTAAGCAAGATGATTTATTTAAAATTATCTCTTCAATTAATGATATTAATTATTTTTACTTTAAACAAGTGTTAACAGATTTAATAGAATCCAATTTAGTAGCCAGTTATACAAAGGAAAACGAAACAATCATACAAATTACTTCTCAAGGCAAAGATTCGTATAATTTAACAAATGATATATTACCTGGACTCACAAAATTAAAAGCTGATAATATTTGTGCAAAAGAATTTTCTTCAATAGCAGAAAACTCTTCTATAATCTCTGAATTTGTTCCCAAAAATGAGAATGAATACACAATAAAATGCAAAATTATTGAAAATAATGAAACCATTTTTGAAGTTAAAACTTTTGCTGGTTCAAGAGATAGAGCCAAAAAAATTGTTGATAATTGGAATAATAATGCACCTAGCATTTATCCTAAAATTTTAAACTTATTATTAGATGATAAATAAAATATAAAAAGCCATGATTTATTTGTTTTATTAAAAACAAATTTCATGGTTTTTCTATTATTGCATTACATCTCTTACCGCTTCACCTATAATTTTATTTACATCTGCAACAACAACATTAAACTTAGTTTCTGCATCAAAAAATTTTTTGGCATCATCTATTTGAATTAATTCTGCATATAAATCTTGTACTTTTTTATATTTTTCTTCATCTTGTTTTCCAGTTTTTAGCATTTCAACTTGTGCTTCATATCTTACCTTTTCAAATTCAGCCATTTTTTCCTTTAAACTTGTATTTAAATTTAAAGCTTGTTTTGCCATTTTATAATTCATATATTCTTCTGATTGTTTTATTTCCTGTGCTAATTTATTTGCTGTATCATAAATATTCATTTTTTCCACCATTCCTTTCTAATGCTCAAAATTTCATTCAATTGTAAAATTTGCAGTTGTTGGGCATATATTTACAAATGTATTTCCATCATTAACATTAATTTCATTACCATCTAAATCTTGATATATTGTTTTTTCAACTCGAGCATTTTTCACACATTTTATTTTCATTGCTTTACCATTTGTAATATAATAACCATCATGTGTTCCCACATTTCTTAGACCTTGTCTCCCTTTATTTTCTGAATCATCTAAAGTATAATTATCACAAAATGTTACAATAACATTTTTAGCAGTTAATGTATTCCCTGTATCCCAATCAGTTTGGATCTTATTTCTAGCATATCTTTTATATACTTTATTTATTTCATCATATTCATATCTTACTACTTGTAATTGAGAATGTGGTATTGTTACATTTTTTGCTTCTTGTCCATCTTCTAAATTTATTTCTTCTGTTGAATATTTTAATACACTTTGTTCATTAGATGTTGTTCTATATTTTTTATTTTTAGCAGACTGTAATATTTTTTCTGTACTAGTTAAAGCATTATGTGGTGCAGCCTTATCTTTTACTCTCCAAAAAGTTACTCCATCTTCTGCTATTCCATCTATATTATTTATTGCATATCTTTTCATATCACTAGCAGCTTGTGGACTTTCTCCAAAATGTACATATATTGCATCATTTTCCATTGCATAATCTATAAAATAATGTCTTGCACTTCTTACTGGTCCTATTCTTTCTATATTACCACCTTTAAATAATGCCATTAACCTGGTTTCTCCACCTTCTGCTATAATTTCATATATCATATATGCTTTTTGTAATCCTGCTTGAGGCCATGCTCCATTATGATTATCTATCATTACAGCTATTGGTCTATCTTTACCTTGATAAATTTGAACTTTTTTTTCTTCTTTTTTTACATTTTCTTCTACTATACTTTCTTCTGATACTTCTGATACATTTTGTTTATCTTTAACAATTTTATTGCCTAATACTATACCTGCTACAATTACTACTATTGCTAGAATTACAATTAAGATTTTCGCTCCACCTCTATTGTTTTCTAACATTTTTTTCATCTAGGCTCCCCTCTTTCTTAATTGTGCATAATATACAAGTACATGTTTTATCTTCCTATTTTCAAAACTTCTAATATTTTCTCCTCTTTTTGCCTCATTATTTTTTTGTCTTCTTCTTCTATATGATCATATCCTAATAAATGATAAAATCCATGTACTACCATGTAACTTAGTTCTCTTTCAAAACTATGGTTATATTCCTTAGCTTGTACTTCTACTTGTTCTACTGATATTATAATATCACCTAAAACATCTTCATGTTCAAAGTCTTTTTCTTCTATTTTTTTTGATATTTCTTCTTTTTCAAATACAGGAAAAGAAAGTACATCAGTTGCTTTATCTACTTTTCTAAACTCTTTGTTTATTTTTTGTATTTCTTTTGGATTTGTTAATATTATTGTTATACACATTTTCGAGTTTTCTAGTTTCTCTTCTTTAAAACACTGTGTTAGTACTTTCTTTACTATTTGTTCATATTCATCTTTTTCTTTTATCTCTTGATATACTATTTCATACATATTTATGCAACTTCCTTAGTTTTTGTATATTTTCCTTTTGAAATATAAGAATTTTTTAAAAATCTTAATACTCCAAAGTCTACTAATTTTCTTTTATAATATTTCAAAATTTTTGAATAATCTATTTTGTCATCTTTTATTTTTTTCATATCATTTCTTATAAATAATATTTCCTTTTGTTTTACATATTCTATAAAATCTATTTCTTTTAATACTGCAATTTCTTTATATTTTTCTAAAAATTCTTTGTATTCTTCTCTTGCTTTAGGTGAATCCCAATATACTTTTGTTGATAGTAGTTTTATATTGTAATCTTCTATTAATTTTATTAACATTGAATAAATTTTTTCCCTTTTTTGTGCAATTTTTGTATCTTGTATTAAAATTCTTGCATCTTTCAATAATTTATCATAACATTGCTCTGCTACTATTAATGGTAAACTATGTGTAAATAATTTTCTACTTATTGAGAGTAATATCATATTTTTTTCTATGTTATCTTTACTGTCTAATTTTCCTACAGTATATGTCTCATATTTTTCATATTCAGATACTACTTCTTTTATAGATTCATCTCCACCATTTTCTATTTTTAATGATAATATGTTTTGAATATAATCTTCTAGTGTATAAAAGATTTTTGTATACACCCATTCTTTTGCTGTATCATATTCATTTGTATTATCTGCTACTTTTATAGAATAATTTTTTAATATTGCCTTATATAATGAATCCATTTTTGATATATAAAATTTGCTATATTTTTCAATTAGCTTTTCTTTTGTATTTACTTTTATTCCTTCATAATCTAACTCTAATAAATATTTTTGTTTTCTATATTTGTATTCTATGTATTCACTTTCTTTTAAGCTGGTTACTTCATAATATTTTGATAATGCATTTTTTTCAAATTCTGATGCTGTGTTATTTCTTACTTTTTTATATATAGAATCCATAACATATTTGTCTAATACCCCTAAATATGCTTCATAAGCCACATCATATTTCTTTTCTGCATTTTCGCTGTTATATTCTTTGGTACTTAGTTTATAATTTTCAAATGCTTTTATTACATTATTCCTTTTCATAGAAATTAACATTCCATTAAGTCCTATTTTTGTAGGTATTAACATTCTTGTTAAAGTTGTTGTTATTTTATTAAAAAAGGTTTTGTCTGCCCCTGTTATTCTTAAACTTCTTTCTTCCATGTCAAACTCCCTTCAAAATACAATTTTTTCATTTGTCCCTATATTTTCTAAAACTTCATATGTAACATAAACATCAATACTATTTTCTTTTTCATATGTATTAATGTTTGTATTTACAATAGATTCCTTATTTTCAATTTCTTGATCTAGTTCTTGTTTCAGTTGCTCTATTCCTATTTGTTTTGCTTCTTCCATTTCATATGTTTTTTGTATTTCCTCTATTTCTTTATATGTAGTTTTTATGACAGAAATTGGTAAATAAAAATCAGAAAATAATTTCATTTTGTTTTCCGTTTCTATTGTATCATAAATTTTAAATTTTGAAACCCCCTTATGCAAATTTATTTTAAATTTGTTAAATTTTATTGAATATTTATTTTCAAAGTTTCCTGTTTCTTGCTTTTCTACAGTATTATATGAAATATTTTTATATTTTGTATGCCACACTTTTGCTTGTATTTCACCTTTTGCATGAACATATCTTATTCCAGTATATTTTCCTTCCATCCATCCATTTATTAATGTATCTCCCTTTTTTATTATATCTCCTACTTTTACATTTGCAGTTCCTGTTTGTGCATTTATTTTTGTTATAATTCCATCTTTATCTGATATTATGCTACAATATTCTTCGTCATCAATTATCTGAGGTTTTTGATCTGCTTTTACTAATTTTACAATTGCATTAGTTCCTTTTAATTCAATTCCTACCCAAGCTACATCTGCCCTTTTCAATCTAATTGCATTAATAATTTCTTTAGTATCAATACTAGATTTTAACTTTCCAATTTTTAAACCCGCATTTTCAATATCTTTTGATATATTCTCTAATTCTTGATTATTTTCTTCTATAATGTCCACATTCCATATAAAATTTGATGACACAAATATTAAAAACAATAATAAAATTAAAAATACAAAAAATACTTTTCTTTTCTTATAACGATTTAATAAAAATGGCAATCCTTTTTTATTTTTTATCTTTATCCTACATCTTGTTTTTTTAGCTAGCCTACAAATATTTTTAAAATCAGATACATTAATTCTAAAGTTTAAACTAAATTCTCCTTTTCTCTTTAAATGCCATACCATAATTTTATTATTTCTGCACATATTAATAAATCTTTCTATGTAATAGCCTTCAATATTAATTTCCAAATATCCAATTATATAACTAAGTAAAATCTTTATTATCATGATTTTCTCCTAATCTACAATTCTTTCTAAATCTATCCTCTCTATTTTTCCTGTAACCTTAATATCATCATTTGTCATATTTTCTAAACTTAAATTGAAACCATTAATGCTAATAATTCCAACATAAGTGTTAATCTTAACAAAAAACTCTTCATACTCTAATATCCCCTTAAAATTTTCAATTATCATCTCATTAAAACCTATAATAGAGATTTTAGGTTCATTTGTATACACTTCTTTAGGTAATTCTAATATCTGATCAATTTTTTTATTATAATTCCTTTTTTTCATTTTTAATTGCATTCCTTTCTTATTGCTAGCATTAATTTAATGATGTTATCGGTTTAAATTCATATCCCATATTTTTTGTTTCTTTAATAATATAGTCTAGAATATTTGTATTTGTTTTTGAATTACCATGTAACAACATAATTTCTCCATTGTGTAAATTATTCAATATTTTATTTTTTGCATTTTCTTCTTCTGGCTGCTTATTCTCATCCCAATCTTCATAAGCAAATGACCACATTATTGTTTTATATCCTAACTGATTAGTCTGTTTTAATGTTCTTTCACTAAATTCTCCTTTTGGAGGTCGTAAATATTTCATTTCATAACCAAATTTTTCATAAATAACTTGATGTAATTCCATTATCTCTTTAGTTAATGCTTCTTCAGATATCTCTGGCATGCTTTTATGATTAACAGTATGATTTCCTACAATATGTCCTTCGTTAATCATTCTTTTTACTAAATCTGGCTGAGAATTAACATAGTGTGCTGTTATAAAAAAAGTCGCTTTCACATCATTTTCCTTTAATACATCTAAAATTTTTTCCGTATATCCTGCTTCATATCCTTCGTCAAAAGTTAAATATACACTTTTTTCTTCTTTATTTCCTAAACAAAATCCACCATTTTCATCCAATATTTTTTTATTTTCACTGCCAACATCTGGTTGCTCATGGTTATTATTTCTTTTTATTCCCCATTCTATTTTTTTGTTATTCACTACATTAGCATTAGTTACCTCGCTTTCTTTTTGTATTTTTTGTGATACAGCACTTAAAGTAAAAATTGCTATTGCTAAAAAAAATGTTAAACCATAATTTATTTTTTTCATAATTGATTTCATTCCTTCCTTGCCTTCACTAATTCTACGCCTGCGTAAGGCACAAATTATGTTTTACTCTTCCCTACAATTTCTTTAATATTAATTTATATTTTAATAATTATAAAATAGAACAAAATTAATAGTAATTAAAAGCTTTTTTGACAAATTATAGTTTTACGTAACTGGATAATTTTGTAAATTAGTATTGACAAGTTATATTTTTTAGATTATATTGTTTATAATTCACATTAATACTATAAGTAATAATAAAGGAGAAATTAATGCTTAATTTTGTAATTTGTGATGATAATTTAGCAATCACTGAAAAACTAGAAAAAATGTTAGAAACTATTTTTGCTAAAAACAACTACGATGCCTCTGTAGTTTTCAAATCTGATAATGCAAAAGATATTTTAAAATATATAGATTCTCACATTGTTGATGTTTTAATGCTAGACATTAACTTAAATTCCAATATAAATGGTCTTGATTTAGCTGAAGAAATTAGAAAAATAAATAACAAAGCATATATTATTTTTACTACTGGACATTTAGAATATGCAATGGTAGCATACAAATACAAAACTTTTGATTACTTACCTAAACCTATTAGTTATGATAGATTGGAAATTACAATAAAAAGACTATTTCAAGATATAAACTTTATGTATAAAACATACATTAAACTTAATAACAAAAATACAGTTATTGATGAAAATGAAATTCAGTACATAAAAAAAGATGGCATGAAACTAGTATTTCATACACCTCATTGTAATTACGAAACTTATAGCTCTTTTAATAAGTTCAAAGAAAAATTACCAGACTCTTACATCAGATGCCATAAATCTTATATTGCCAATTTAAATCAAATACAAAATGTAAATTCTACTTTAGGAATAATAACATTCAAAGATGGTCACACTTGTGACATAGGTCCAAAATACAAAAGAGAACTCATGGAAGGATTAAAAAAACATGGAATTTTTTTATAACATTTTTAAATTTTTAAACACGCCTAATGAATTATTACTAAATATTATTAATATCCCACTAGCATTTATTGAAAATTTTTTAATTTTCATTTTATTTATCTCAATTTTAAATATTAAAACATCAAAAAATCAAAAATTAATTTATTGTATTTTAATACCTTCAATAGGTTTATTAAGCATGCTCATTTTTCCACCACCTTTTTATATATTTTTCAATTGTCTTATGATAGTAATTCTTACTTATATTACTTTTAAAACTTCTTTTATGAAAAATGTATTAGCAATGCTTATATGTGTATTAATTTTTAGCTTATTAGGAAGTTTGGTTTTAATTCCATATATCAACTTTTTACATGTATCACCACAACAATTAAGCACTATTCCTGTTCATAAGCTATTTTATACGATATTATTTTATAGTTTAGTAATAATTACAATTGTTATATTTAGAAATAGAATTTTACGTATCACTCTTTTTGAAAATATTAATACAAGTTCAGCCTTTGCATTAGTTGTTAATCTACTACTAGGTCTTATAGCAATTGCTATACAAATAATTGTATCTAGTTATTATTCAGATATTTCACCTATTGTTAAGGTTTCCATCTTTGTATCATTATTATCATATTTTGCATTAAGTATTTATAGTTTATCTAAGGCCTTTAATTTAGCAATTACTAAACAAAAATTAGAAAGTGCTGAAGAATACAATAATACCTTACATATTCTTCATGATAATGTTAGAGGTTTTAAACATGATTTTGATAATATTATTACAACAATTGGTGGCTATATAAAAACTAACGATATGGAAGGACTTAAAAATTATTATTTGCAATTAGAAGATGACTGCCAACAAGTTAATAATTTATATGTCTTAAATCCTAACATTATAAACAATGATGGCATTTATAACCTAATCACTAAAAAATATTATGTTGCCGATTCAAAAGACATTAAAATTAATATAACTTTTTTATTAGATTTAAGTACTTTAAACATGAAAATATATGAATTTGCAAGAATTTTAGGCATTCTCCTAGATAATGCAATTGAAGCATGTAATGATTGTAAAGAAAAAATAATCAATTTGATATTTAGAGATGATTCTAAAAATTCTAGACAATTAATTATTGTTGAAAATACATATAAAAATAAAAATGTTAATATAGATAAAATATTCGAAAAAGGTATTACTGGCAAAGAAAATCACACTGGCTTAGGTTTATGGGAAGTTCGTAAATTAATTAACAAATATAAAAATATTAATTTACATACTTCTAAAAACATTCAATTTTTCTCTCAACAACTAGAAATTTATTATGATGCAAATAAAGATTGAAACACAGCTAATAAAAGCTGTGTTTTGGGGATTGTATAATATAACCTTTAATCATTAATTCAGCTACATATGTACTACTAATTAATAATTAAATATTATATAATTATCTATAATTTTAGCACATACATTTTTCTTTTTTCACATTTATTTATGAAAAAGCCTTTTTTATTTATGAAAATATATTTTTATTTTATGAAAGTACATATTTTATATATAAAAAATATTTTTGCTTTATAAAATAGCCATTATTTACAATTACCATCTGTTACAGTTCACTGGTAAATAATACAAATAATCAAAAATAATATATTATTTATTTGTAACTCCCAACTGCATACAGATTGTACCTAAAATTTTATAATAAATTATAAAATTTTATTAACAGTCTGTACTTTGTTGGTCCCCCCGAATTGTTACTGCATAAATAATATATTATCTTTGACCATTTGTACCATTGACCAGTAGATTGTTACTACCATCTACAAAATATATAATCCCAATACTTGATTTTTACGCAAATTCATGGTATACTATATTGTATATAATAATTTAAGGATGGTTAATTATATGAAAAAAACTAAAATAGAAAAAAACAACACAATTGAAAAAAATCCAGGCATACTTCATACTCTAAAACTTTTTTTATGGTCAGAAAATTCTGAAAATGACGAAAGTTGGAAAGAAGTATCTAAAGAAGATGAAAAACTATTAAAACAATCTATGGAAAATGCAGATAAAATAGTAACTCCTTCTATTGATCTTGCTATTTCACAACTAAATAGTAAAATGAAAGATCTAAAAATTAATGTACCAAAAGTTGCTAAAAAAAGTCCAAAAATCAAAAATTCAAAAACTCATGATAAAGATAATGAACTTAGTAAGTAAAAAACAAAACTATCTCCTATAGAAAGTCTATCGTTTTTTAATGATGGCTTTCCTAAAATAAAAATACAAGAAATTTACACTTTCTTGTATTTTTATCTTGACAAATGGCAAAAATATCTTTATAATAAATATCGTCAATTATATGGCGAAGTAGCTCAGTTGGCTAGAGCATTCGGTTCATACCCGAAGGGTCATGTGTTCGAATCACATCTTCGCTACCAAACACACATTAAAATGTGTGTTTTTTATTTTGAAAAATAATATATAAAAATACATTACCTCAAAATTTCTTTTAATATATTACTACAACGTTTAGAAACAACTTTAACATTTTCATCAAACGTTTTTGAATTTTTTCCATTTGGAGTATCTGAAATTCCTCTTATACCTATAAAAGGTATATTATCTAAATAACATACTTGAGCAATTGCTGCACACTCCATATCTACTACATCAGCATCAAATTTAGCACGTATTTTGTCTTTCATCCAAACTTCTGTGCAAAAAATATCACCTGTTGCAATTACTCCCATTTTTATTTTATAACTTCTCTCTGGTATTGATTGAATAATTTGTTCTATTTCATTTACTAATTGAATGTCACATTCAATTTTATCTCCTACACCTGAAATATATCCTTTGCTATGTCCAAAAGCTGTAACATCAAAATCATGTTGAACTACTTGTTTTGCAATTAATACATCGCCTATATCTAATAACGGATTTATTGAGCCTCCTACTCCTATATTTATAACATATTGTAAATCATATTTACTTATCATAATTTGAGTAGCTCTTGCAGCATTTACCTTTCCTACTCCACTTCTAATTAAAACACATTCTATTTGTTGTATCTTTCCTTCTATAAATCTTAAATTATATACTTGTTCCACTTTCGTCTCTGACATAATGTTTAAAATTGCTTTCATTTCCTCTTCTATTGCTACAACTATTCCTATCTTTTTCATTGATTTCATCTCCTATCTCTATAAATGAAGTAATTATCTTTCAATTTCTCCATTTATCTTTAATTTTTATTTTTTATTAATT
>CANQTN010000006.1 GCA_947626815.1 uncultured Clostridia bacterium
ATAGGAACAGATGTAACAGCAGAAAATGTAAAGCAAAGATTAGGAGATGGGTATATAGTACATCCAGCATTTTGTGACGAAAGTGTAAATGTATATGAAAATGGAGGCTGGAATAGTGAATTACCAGGAATATGGGTAGCAAAATATGAAATGAGCATGCAAACAGGTGAGAACCATACAGAAACAAGTGATGCTAAAGTAGGAGATGTAACAACGGACACTACGATAAAAGCAGTAAGTAAGCCAAATGTAAGTAGTTGGAGATGGATATCAATAGGAAAAAGCTATACAAATGGAAGAAATTATGATAGTAGTAAAGAAAGTCATTTGATGAAAAATAGTGAATGGGGAGCAGTAGCATATTTAACACATAGTAAATATGGAAGAAATGGAACAGAGGTAAGTGTAAATCAAAGTAGTAAAAATATAACAGGAGCAGGAAGTAGTGAAGAAGGAAAAATATATGGTTCAACAACATATGAGAACCCAACTACTGAACAGCAATATAATGGAAAAATAGGACAATTATCAAGCTCAACAGGAAATATATCAGGAATATATGATTTAAGTGGAGGAACATGGGAAAGAGTAGCGGCATTTAATTATAAAGATACAAATAATAATGAGATAACATATGGAAGTTCATTTGCAGGTATAAATAAAGCCAATACTCAATGGGCAACAAAATATAGTTCAAATGATGTTACACCAACACAAGAAAAATCAAAAGTAGGAGATGCAATATGGGACGTTTACGTAAATAATAACAGGGGATGGTTTAAAGACTTCGCTAACTTCGTGAACCCTGACGGTACATTCATAGCGCGTGGTGGCAGGGAAGGTGATGGGGCTGGTGCTGGTGTGTTCGCGGCCAGCTGGGCTAATCGGTAGTCCATACGTGACTTATTCGTTCCGTGTAGTCTTAATGGGCGTGTAGCGTGTGGGATAAGCAAAGATATGTGTACTATGACTTGATTTTATGCGGATTACAAAAGATATAGCTTAAGCAAAAATTTTTATATTAAATTGAGCAATTATTCTCAAGTAAAAAACAAGTTATTGAGTGTTGGAATTATCCAGCACTCTTCTTGTGTTATAGAAAATTTTTCCAAAGTTCATTTTTGAAATATAAAAAAATAAGGCATAACAAATATGCCTCAAAATTATGAGAAAAAAAATATAGGAGCCTAAATTTAATCAGGCTCTTAATGGGCCGAATTTATTCTGCTTTTTTATAGAAATATAATTTTAGAAATAATTTTCAAATGTCACTTACTTGTCACTTTAGATGTAATATAATTAAATCATAAAGTAGAAAGGAGAAATTTTATGGAGATATTAAAAGTAGAAAATTTAAGCAAAGTTTATGGAAAAGGAACAACAAAAGTAGTAGCTATTGACAATATTTCATTTAAAGTAGATAAAGGAGAGTTCATTGCTATAGTAGGTGCATCTGGAAGTGGAAAATCAACTTTATTACACTTAATTGGTGGTGTAGATAGACCAACAAATGGAAAGGTTTATATAGATGGAAAAGATATATATAAATTCAATGATGATGAACTTGCAATTTTTAGAAGAAGGCAAGTAGGATTAATTTATCAGTTTTATAATTTGATACCGATTTTAAATGTTGAAGAAAATATAACTTTACCTTTAAAACTAGATAATAGAGAAATAGATGAAAAGAAATTAAATGAAACTATAAAATTATTAGGATTGGAAAGTAGAAGAAAGCATTTACCGAATGAATTATCAGGAGGACAACAACAAAGAACATCCATAGGTAGAGCGATGATAACAAGTCCTGCAATCATTTTGGCAGATGAGCCAACTGGAAATTTAGATTCTAAATCAAGTGATGAAATAGTATCATTACTAAAAAAATCTAATAGAGATTATAAACAAACAATTATTATGATTACACATAATATGGAAATAGCAAAAATTGCTGACAGGATTATAAAAATAGAAGATGGAAAAATTGTTAAGGAGGTATAGAAAAATGAATGTTCTTCGGCAAGTTATCTATTAGAAATTTAAAATTAAATAAAAAAAGAACAATAAGCACAATAATTGGCATAATTTTATCATGTAGTTTAATTTGTGCTGTAGCAACAATGGTTACAAGTTTTCAAGAAACACTAATAGAAAATGCAGTAAATGAAACAGGATATTATCATTTAAAAATGTTAGATGTTTCAGATAATAAATTGAAAACATTAGAAAATAATAGAGATATAAAAGATATTTTTACAGTATATGAAAATGGATATGCTATATTACAAAATGGACAGAATGAAGATAAACCATATCTGAAACTACATTCAATGGATAAATCAGTATTTGAAAATTTAAAACTAAATTTAATAGAAGGTACTTTTCCTAATAATGAAAATGAGGTAATTATTAGTAAACATATTATAGATAATGGAAAAGTAGATTTAAAAATAGGAGACAAAATTAATATAGATATTGGAAAAAGGCAAAGTTTAGATGGATATGTTTTAGGTTCTAGTAATCCCTATAATGAAGAACTTGAACATTTAGTAGATACTAACAATTATGAATTTACAATTGTTGGAATTATAGAAAGACCAGGATATGGATTTGAACAATATGGAGATCCTGGATATTCAATAATTACTACTAATTTGAATAAAGGGAGTAAAAATGTCTATGTCTCATTAAAAAATCCTAAAGAGTATAAAGAAGCAATACCAACACTTTTAGGAGTATCATCTTATAAAGACTTATCAGATTCTTCAAATTCACATGAGATAAATACAGAATTATTAAGGTGGGAAGCTTTTGCATTTAGTGATTCTACAGTAGCAATGCTGTATTCAATTGTAGGAGTTGTAATATTCATAATAATATTCACAAGCGTATTTTGTATTAGAAATTCATTTGCAATTGCAACAACTGAAAAGATGAAAATGTATGGAATGCTTTCAAGTATTGGAGCAACTAAAAAACAAATAAAGAAAAATGTAATATTTGAAGGCTTAATATTAGGTTTAATTGGAATTCCACTAGGAGTTATTTTTGGAATATTTGCAGTATTTGTGCTAATAAAAATTGTAAATAGCATTGGTGGCAAATACTTTTTAGGGAATATAGATGGAATTGTTGTCAAAGTTACAATTTTACCAATTATTATATCAGCGATACTCGGAATAATTACGATTTATTTATCAGCTATTAGTTCTGCCCGAAAAGCAAGTAAAGTTAGTCCTATTGAGTTATTAAGAAATGCAGATGAAATTAAAATAAAAGTTAAAAAACTTAAAGTGCCTAAAATAATTTTGAAATTATTTAAAACAGGTGGAGAGCTTGCATATAAGAATTTGAAAAGAAGTAGGAAAAAGTATAGAACAACAGTTATTTCTATAGTTATTAGTATATTTATTTTTATTACAATGAATGTTTTTATAACAAATATGTTTAATCTAGCTAATAATTATTATGAAGATTATGACTATAATGTAAAATTATTTTTAGGAGAAAATGAACCATCTGATGTAGATAAGATAAAAAAAGTAAATTTCATAGATGAATGTTTTGTATTATATGAAAATGAAAAAAATTTGAAAATTTTTGATTTAGAAAAAATAAATGAAGCTGATGGAATTGAATTAGCAGAAGATTCAATTTATGATGAAAAACAACAAATGTTTATTCCAACAGGAAATGGAAAATGTTCTGAATTACATTTTCTAGCCTTAGATAGCAAAGATTTTGAAAAATTTGCAAAAAAAATAGGAGCAAATCCAGATAAACTAAAACAAACTGGAATTTTATGTGATGAATATTTGTATTATAAGGATGACAAACAAATAGAAACTAGAAGATATAAGTATAATGTGGGAGATACTATTACTGGAAATCTAAAAGGAAAAGAAATTAATATTAAAGTAGGTTATATAAGTAAAGAAAGACCTTATGGAATAGAGAATTCATATTATGGAGGTGGGTATTTAGTAGTAAATAAAGATGAATTCAAAAATATTGAGTTTGAACCTTTACATATATGCATACAATCTAGCAATCCTGATAGCTTAATAGATGATGTGAAAAATTTAAAGATTGATAATATAGGATATACAAATTTTGAAGAAGAAGCAAGAGCAGAAAGAGCAATGTCTTTAATTATAAAAATCTTTTTATATGGATTTATAGCAGTTATAACATTAATTGGAGTTACAAATATATTTAATTCAATAACTTCGAATATGGAATTAAGACAAAAGGAATTTGCAATGCTTAAAAGTATAGGTATGACTAAAAAGGAATTTAATAGAATGATTAACTTAGAAACAATATTCTATTCGGTTAAATCACTAATATATGGTATCGCTTTAGGTTTAATTGGAACATTTGCTTTATATAAAGCATTTTCAGTGAAAATAGAAAAAGGAATGTATATACCTGTAAATCCAATTATCATTTCAATTATTGCTGTATTCATTTTAGTATTTGCCATTATGAGATATTCAATGTCTAAAATTAATAAACAAAATACAATAGAAACGATCAGAAATGAAAACATATAAGAGTAGTTAAAAAGGGACTTACAGCTTGAAAAAGTCCCTTGATTTATTATATAATAGCCATGAAAGGAAGAAATTTTGATGGATATTTTATTAGTTGAAGATAATGAAAGTTTAGCAAAAGGTTTGATATATTCTTTAAAACAAAGCAAATTTGAAGTTATTCATAAAGTTAATGTGAAGACCACAAAAGAATTCCTAAATACAAGTAGACCAGATATAATTATCCTAGATATATCACTTCCAGATGGAAATGGATTTGAGTTATATAAAAATAATATTAAAGTAAAAAAGATACCTACAATCTTTTTAACTGCAAAAGATGAAGAAGATGATATTGTGAAAGGATTAGAACTAGGAGCGGATGATTATATAACAAAACCATTTTCTACAAAAGAATTAATAGCAAGAATGAATAAAATCTTATTAAGAGAAAAGAAAAATATTGCAGTCAAAATAAAAGATATAGAGTTTGATTTAGATAAAATGGTCGTATATAAAGATAAAGAAGAAATACAATTAACAAGTTTAGAGCTAAAAATATTGAGTTTATTATTTTCTAATCTAAATAAAGTTGTTACAAGAAATGATATTATTGATAAAATTTGGGAATGGACAGGCAATGATATAAATGATAATACAGTTACAGTTTATTTAAAAAGGATTAGAGAGAAATTGGGTACAGATATTATTGTTACAATTAAAGGAATAGGATATAGGGTAGATAGAAGATGAAAAATAAAATTGAATTAAAGAAGTCTATAATTACAATTGTATTTATAATAATTTTAGCACTAATAGTAATAGGACTATACCAGTATTATCAATATAGAACTTATACTACAAATTTTAATAATAAAATAGGAAGTATAATGACCAAAATAGAAAAAGACTATCCAAATATAACTACAAATGAATTAATGGAAATATTAAATAGTCAAAATGATGTAAATGCGAAGCTATTTAAAAGTTATGGAATAGATTTAAATAAAGAGTCAATGCTTTTAAAAAATAATAAATGTTTTATTATTTTTTTAGTAAGCACATTAATAATTGTACTTATTTTTATATCATTATTGCTAATTGTTTTTTTTAAATATAATAGTAATAAAGATAAAAAACTTAAAGAAATTACAAAATATATAGAAGAAATAAATAATGGAAATTATAGATTAGATATTGATGATAATACTGAAGATGAATTATCAATATTAAAAAATGAAGTTTATAAAACAACAATAATGCTTAAAGAAATTGCAGAAAATTCTGTAAAAGATAAAGTAAATTTAAAAGATTCATTATCAGATATATCTCATCAATTAAAAACACCATTAACATCTATAACTATAATGATAGACAATATTTTAGATAATCCCGATATGGATAAAGAAACTAGAATAGATTTTATAAATAATATAAAAAGGCAAATTTATAATATAAATTTTCTAATAAATTCATTACTAAAATTGTCAAAATTAGATGCAAATACGGTAAAATTTTTAAATAAAGAAGAAAAACTTGAAAATATTCTTAATAAAGCAATAAGCAATGTTTCTATTATATCAGATTTAAAAAATGTAAAAATAAATATGCAAGGAAATACAAAAAGCAAAGTATATTGTGACGCAAAATGGCAAATTGAAGCTATTTCAAATATTTTAAAAAATGCAGTAGAACATTCTAAAGAAGGTGGAATAGTAGATATATACTTTGAAGAAAACAAAATATATGCTCAAATTAAAATAAAGGACTATGGAATTGGAATTGATAGCGAAGATTTACCACATATATTTGAAAGATTTTATAAAGGCAAAAATTCTTCTCCAGATAGTATTGGAATAGGACTTGCTTTATCTAAAACAATTATAGAAAATAATAATGGAATGATAAGTGTTGAATCAGACAAAACAGGTACGAAATTTATAATTAAATATTTTAATGTATAAAACTGATGGAAATTTAGCGTTCAAGTGGAAAAACAGTTATTTCATTAGGATATGTAACAGCCACATATGAATATTACATACAATGCATTGACATAAAACTGAGATGAAAAATAAAATATAAATGAAAAAAATTAATAAATAGAAAATGAAAATATTTATTAATTTTTTTCAACTAGATTTGTACCTAAGAAAGGAATGGTAGTAAAAATGGAAAAAAAGAAAAGCAAAAAGCAAATTAATTTAAATGAAAAACAACATATGGAAAAAGGGCTATTAAAGAAAAGAAAAGGAATAACACTAATAGCACTGATAATAACAATAATAGTTTTATTAATATTAGTAGGAGTAACTTTATCAACATTATCAGGACAAGATGGAATATTAAATAAAGCAACAACAGCAGCAGATAGGACAAATGAAGAAGCAATAAAGGAAAAAATACAATTGGAAATATTTGACTGCTATGATAATAATAATGATTTTAGTATGGATAAATTACAAGGTAAATTATCAAAAAAATATGAAAATGTAAAATATTATGCAAATGGAAGTATAATATTGCCTATAGATAAATACTTTGCAATGATAAAAGAAGAAAATGGAAATATAGTAATAGAAGTAGAAGAAAAAGAAGAAAAATTTGATTTAGCAGAAGAAAAAGTAATAGATGTTGTATTAGGAAATTTAGAAGATTTTAAAAACTTTAAAGAAAGTGTAAATAATGGAGAAGATTATACAGGAAAAATAATTAAGCAAACAGCAGATATAGATATGGGAGGAGCTCAAAATGAAAGCTGGACTCCTATTGGAACAGAAGCCCATCCATTTAATGGAACATTTGATGGAGGAAAACATACAATAAAAAATTTATATATAAAAAATGATATTCAAACTACAGACGTAGGATTGTTTGGATATAGCACTGGAACAATAAAAAATTTAGGAATAGAAAGTGGAAATATAGATGCAAAAGCTACCTATGTTGCTGGAATTTGTGCACGAATGAAAGATGGAACAATAGAAAGATGTTTTAACAATGCTACGATAATAGATGAAGGTGAATGGACGGGTGGAATTTTAGGGTTTTCTATTGGCACTCGGTGGTAATATAAAACAATGTTATAATTTAAGTGATATTATAGTAACAGTAATAGAAAAGGACTGTAGGAGAGTTGGTGGTATATGTTCTGGTGGTGCTTCTATTGAAGAATGTTATAATATGGGAAATATTACATTGACAGCGAATAGTGGTGTAAAAAATTGCATGGCATCTGGAATTGCATCTACGCCTGTGAAGATAAGTTCATGCTATAATAGAGGAACGATAAAAATGATATCTAAGAATCAGGAAGATATTCATCCTGTTTCTGGAGGAATTATGGCACAGTATGAGTCTGGAGCACAAATGTTGGAAAATTGTTATAATACAGGTAATACGATTATAGAAACAAGCAATGAAACGGGGAAAGAACTCAGAAGAGGGTCTATAGTTGGTTATTTGAATAATCCGATACAAAATGCTACGCCAAAGTGTTATTGGCTAGAGGGTACAGCAAAAAAGGGAGTTGGAGAAGTTGTGACTGATTCAACAGATACAACTATAAGTAAAGATAGAGATGGTCTGAAACAATTAACAGAAGAAGAATTAGGAAATGCATTTACAAGTGATAAAATACGGAATTAATGATGGATATCCTATTTTAAAATGGCAGTTAGAAAGCAAGTATTATTAATTTAATTAAGAAAAATATAATTCTATAATAAAATTGTGTAAAAATTTTCAAGTACAATTAGTAAATATGAGATTTATTTAGTCTGTAAATTTTATTATATATGCTAAAGCAAAAGTAGTATTAATAAGTGCTACTTTTGCTTTTTTTTGTATTAATATTTATGTTACCATAAACTTGTTTTTTAAATATAAATAATATATAATATTATAAAACTGAATATAAATATAAAGATATAAATTTGAAGGATTTTTTACTTTTTGCATAATATTTTTAATAAAAGCAAAGAAAGGAATAAAAAAAGCTATGAAAATAGGTTTTACAATAGGAAAGTTTGCTCCATTACATAAGGGACATCAATATTTAATAGAAAAAGGCTTAAGAGAAATGGACAAATTCTATGTAATAGTATATGAGACAAATGTAACAAAAATTCCACTTGAAAAAAGAGCAAGTTGGATAAAAAAAATATATCCAAATGTTAATTTAATATATGCAAAAAATCCACCAAGTCAATATGGACTAGATGAGGAAAGTGTAAAGATACAGATAGACTATTTAAAAGAACTAGTAAAAGGAACAGATGTAACACATTTTTATAATAGTGAGCCATATGGAAAATTTGTAGCAAGAGATTTAAAAGTACAAGAGGTTCAAGTAGACAGAAAAAGAGAAAAATATCCAATTAGTGCTACGTCAATTAGAGGTAATATAAAAGAAAACCAATGCTATATAGAAAAAATAGTTTATGATGACTTAAAAAATATAAAAAAATAATATGGAAGTGAAGAAAATGATAAAAACAATATTAAAATGTGAGAAATTGAATAAAAAATTTGGCAAGAAGCAAGTGTTAGAAGATGTTTCTTTAGAAATTAAAGAAGGAGATATTTTAGGTTTTATTGGGCCAAATGGTGCAGGAAAAACAACTACAATAAAATTAATATTGGGACTTCAAAGCATTACAGGACGGAAAAGTAACAATAAATGGTTTTGATGTAGAAACTCAATTTACAAAAGCTATTGAAAAAGTTGGAGCAATTGTTGAAAATCCAGATTTATATATGTATATGTCAGGTTATTCTAATTTAAAATTAGTTGCAAATATGTATGCTGAAATTGATGAAAACAGAATAAATGAAGTTATAAGATTGGTAAAATTAGAAAATAGAATAAAAGATAAAGTTTCAAAATATTCTTTAGGAATGAGACAAAGATTGGGGATTGCACAAGCAATTTTACACAAGCCAAATTTGTTAATTTTGGATGAGCCAACTAATGGATTAGATCCGGAGGGAATTAAAGAAATGAGAGAGCTTTTATTAAAATTAGCAGAAAAGGAAAAAATGGCAATATTTATATCTAGTCATAATTTAGCTGAGCTGGATAATTTGTGCAATAGGGTAAGTATTATTCAGAATGGAAAAATTGTTGAAACAAATGATATATTAAATATAAAAAATGAACGATTTAAAATTTTTGAAGTAGATAGTAATAAAGAAATAGTAAAATTGATACCTAATGCAATTGTGATAGAAAATAATAAGTTTAAATTAAATATTTCAAAGGAAGAAATCCCAGAAATTATTGAAAAATTAGTAGAAAATAAAATAAAAATTTATGAAGTAAAAGAAGAAGAAAGATCATTAGAGCAAGCATTTTTGGAAAAGACGGGAGGGAATGTAATTGAGTAGTTTAATAAAAAATGAATTGATAAAGATTTTTAAGAAAAAAAGCATATATATAATTCTGTTAATAACCTTAATTTTTGTAATTTTTATTAATTGTATTTACAAATTTATTGATAATGTATTAGTAAGTATTATTGATGGATTTGATGATGAATATGAAGAATACCTAGAAGAAGAAGTAAAAAAATTAGATCCAAATAAACAAACAGATGTGAATACATATATTGAATTAAAGTCAGAATTAGAACTGGCTAAAATTGCAAAAAAATATGAAAAAGGCGCATGGCAAAGAGAAAAAGTATCAGAACTACTATATGATTATGTAAATGAAAAAAATATGTATTTATATGATCAAAATAAAAATCAGGAAGAAGCAAATAAAATTCAAGAAAAAATAAATGAGATTGTAAATAAGCTGGATGAAGGCGATTGGGAATCTTTTGTAAAAGATGAAATACAAAATGCTGAAGATAATATAAAAGAATTAGAGGCTAAAAAAGAAAGTACAGTAGATAAAAAACAATTGAATGATTTAGAAATTTCAATAAAACAAGAAAAAGTAACGCTTGAAGTGGCTGAATATAGACTTAATAAAAACATAAAATATGGAAATGATTTCATGAATGAAGCATTATCTACATATAAAAATCAGAGTATTAATGTTATAGAAAATGAAAACAATGTTGAAAATTTAGATTATAAAGAAAAACTATATTATAATTCTAGCTTAGAGGAAAAGGAAATTAGTAAATATATTATTGAAAATAATGTTGATATTAATAAATCAGATGATATAAGAGGAATATTGAAGAACTTTTTTAGTAACTATGGATTATTTATTATTTTAATAATAGTAATGATTGCAGGTACAATAGTTAGCGAAGAATTTAATAAAGGAACAATCAAATTATTATTAATAAAACCATATTCAAGGAATAAAATATTATTAGCAAAATTTATTACAGTATTAATTATGATTATTTTTGCAATTGCATCTATTTTAATTATGGAATTATTGGTAGGAGGAGTGGTATTTGGCTATGATAGCTTATCTATACCTGTTTTAGAATATAATTTCAATACAGGTAGCCTGGAAGTGCTTTCAATTTTTACATATTTAGGAATTCAAATAATTACGCAATTACCAATATATGTTTTATTAGCGACACTTGCTTTTGCTTGTAGTACAATATTTGTTAATAGTCCTTTGGCAATAAGTATTTCACTTTTGGGATATATGACAGCAAGTACAA
Source organism: uncultured Clostridia bacterium (assembly GCA_947626815.1). Taxonomy (GTDB): domain Bacteria; phylum Bacillota; class Clostridia; order TANB77; family CAG-508; genus CAG-269. The sequence goes on from CANQTN010000006.1 coordinate 11,174, forward strand.
TTAACTTACTGGTAATTTCTAATAAAATTGAATTTATGAAATTTTTTGTTAGTTTAAATTGGAATTTTAGTGAATACTTATATGGAAATTTGCCACAAATGGAAGGATTAACACCAATATTTTCTGCTGTAATATGTGCAGTATATTTTGCTATAATGATAATGGCTACATTTATTACATTTAAGAAGAAAAATATAAAAAATATTTAACTTAAAAATAGTTGATAAATTTTTAAAATTTTTATATAATTAATTCAATATAAAAGGAGAAATAAGGTTGAGAAATAATTATAATAATTTAATTTTTTTTCAACCAGATTTGTGCCTTAGAAAGGAATGGGAGTAATAATGGAATCAAGAATAGTTGGAGAAACATTGCCTGCAGTTATTTGCAAACTAAAGAAAGGTGAGTCTGTGTTAACTGAAAATGGTGGAATGAGTTGGATGGATGAAGGAATACAAATGGAAACTACAACAAATGGTGGAATTATGAAAGGTATAGGAAGGGCTTTTGCAGGAGAATCAATTTTTATGAATGTATATACAGCGCAAAAAGATGAGGTAGAAATAGGATTTTCATCTTGTTTTCCTGGAAAAATTTTAGAATTTGATTTAAAAGATGGGGAAACTATTGTTGCACAAAAACGTTCATTTTTATGTTCAGAAAGAACCGTTGATGTATCTATGCAATTTCGTAAAAAAATAGGTGCTGGATTTTTTGGTGGAGAAGGTTTTATTATGCAAAAAATTACAGGACCAGGAAAAGTTTATTTAGAGATTGATGGAACTGTTATACAAAGAGAATTACAAGCTGGCGAGAAACTAAAAGTAGATAATGGTTATGTGGCAGCTATGACAAGAGATGTGCAATTAAATATTGAAACAGTAAAAGGAGTAAAAAATATTGTATTTGGTGGAGAAGGACTATTTTTGACAACTTTGGAAGGACCAGGAACAGTATGGTTACAAACAATGCCTATTTCTAAATTAGCATCATTAGTTGCACCAACAACAGCAAGATAATAATTTTAAAATTTTAGAATATAATATATAAAAAGGTGCTTTTTGTAGCACCATTTTAATTTTAATTGTAAATATTGGAGGAGTAAATTGCGTATGAAAGTAATTTTGGTAAATGGAAGTCCACATGAAAAAGGTTGCACATTTACAGCTTTAAGTGAAGTAGAGAAAAGCTTAAATGTTAATGGAGTTGAGACAGAAATATTTTGGCTAGGAAATAAGCCTGTGGCAGGTTGCATAGGATGTGGAAATTGTTTAAAAACAGGTGAATGTTTTATGGATGATAAAGTAAATGAATTCTTGGAAAAAGTTCCTACAACAGATGGATTTATTTTTGGAACACCGGTGCATTTTGCAGCAAGTTCTGGAATGTTATCTTCTTTTATGGATAGGGTTTTTTATGGTAGAAGAGCATTATTTAGTAATAAATTGGCATCTGCAGTGGCAAGTTGTAGAAGAGGAGGAGCAACAGCAACTATTGATGAAATTAATAAATATTTTGGAATTAGTAATATGCCAATAGTTTCATCACAATATTGGAATATGGTTCATGGAAATACTCCAGAAGAAGTAAGAAAAGATGAAGAAGGTATGCAGACTATGAGGATGCTTGGTAACAATATGGCTTGGTTACTAAAGTGTATTGAAGCGGGTAAAAATTCAGGAGTTCAACTGCCAAAAAATGAACCAATTGTATTAACTAATTTTATAAGAAATTAATGATTGAACATATTAAAAAGTGTTACAGTTGACTGGCTAATGGTGCAAATGGTTAATGATAAATATATTATTTATTTGTAACTCCCAACTGCATACAGATTATATCTAAAATTTTATAATAAATTATAAAATTTTATTAACAATCTGTACTTTGTTGGTCCCCCCGAATTGTTACTGCATAAATAATATATTTATCATTAACCATTTGCACCATTAGCCAGTCAACTGTAACTAAAAAATTTTTTTAATAGCTTATTTTTCTTGTCATATAAAAAAAGATAGTATATAATTTAGTTAGTATATTTTATAAAATTATGAAGCAAAAAGAAAGTGTGAATTAAATTGGATCAAACAGGCAAGATTGGAATTTTTGATTCTGGTATAGGTGGAGTAACTGTATTAAAGGAAATAATTAAAATATTACCATATGAGGATTATGTTTATTATAGTGATTCGAAAAATAATCCTTATGGAGATAAAACAAATGAAGAGGTTCAAAAAATATGTGATAATATTGTAAAATATCTTATTGAGCAAGATTGCAAAATAATAGTTATAGCTTGTAATACAGCAAGTACAAAAGCAGTTGAGTTTTTAAGGAAAAAATATACTAAAATGACATTTGTAGCAATTGAGCCAGCCTATAAAATGGTACATGATTATAGTTATGAAAATCCAACATTGGTTATGGCAACTAAAGGAACAATAGAAAGTGAGAAATTCAACTTACTATTAAAAAAATATGATAATCATAAAACATATGTATTACCATGTGTAGGATTAGCAGATATAATAGAACAAGGTGATAGAAAACAAATAAAGCAATATTTAAATGATAATATAGGAATATATAAAAATAAAGTTAAGAACGTAGTGCTAGGATGTACACATTATCCACTAATACAGAAAGAAATAGAAGAAGTACTAGGAAAAGTTGAATTTTTTAATGGTGCATCAAGTCTTGCAAAACACTTAAAAGAAATATTGAAACAAAAAAAATTATTGAGATTTCCAGGTATTTCAAATACTTTAAATGTACAGAGTACTCTAAATATAGAATTTAAAGATTCTCAAGGAATAGAAGAAAAGGAAAAAAGATTTTATAGCTTATTACAAAAATAAAAAGATAAAAAATTAGTATGTTTAGGTTTCAAAGGAGGAAAATGTAAAAATGAAAGATGAAAGAAAAATAAGTAAAAATGAAAAAGAAATAGAAAATAAAACGAGAGTTAGAAGTGAAAAAGGTTCAATTACTTTACTTGTTACAGTAACCTGCATATTAGTTACAACAGTACTTTTAGTGTTAGTTATGAATTTATCAAATAAAAAAAGTAGTCAAAATAGACAAATAAATAAAATAACAAAACAATATGATATTGTGACTGAGCAAGAAATGAATGTTGTGTATGAAGCGGAAATGGAAAGGCGAAGAAGAGAAGAAAATTAAAATACTACAGAAGAATCAATTAATTCAACTAAAACTGATACTGAAAATGAAAACTAAAAATAAAGAGGAAAAATGTAATTATGAAAATATTAAAAAATAAATTAAAAAGTAGAATAAATGTAAGAACAGAAAAAGACTTTCCAATTCCAGGAATAGAGTTTATTGATATAAATCCATTATTAATGCAAAAAGAAAGTTTAAAAGAAATAATAGATAAATTTGAAGAAGAATTAAAAGAGAAAAGTATAGACTATATATTGGCTCCAGAGGCTAGAGGCTTTTTAATTGGAGCAGCTGTAGCTAATAAACTAAATATAGGATGTGTGCCAGTAAGAAAAAAGGGAAAATTACCACCATCAACAATAGAAACTATAATTGAGTATGAAAAGGAATATGGAAAAGATCAGCTAGAATTACCAAAATTAGTTAATACAACATATGAAGGGAAAAAATGCTATATTATTGATGATATTTACGCAACTGGAAATACAGCAAAATCAATTTGCCAAAGTGTAGAAAAATTGGGAGGCATTATAGTTGGAACAGGTGTAATAATGAATATAGTTGCTTTAAATGATGATAAAGAAGTATTTTCTTTATTAGATGTAGAGGAAGAAATTTAAGAATTTGCCAATAGGGGAGAATATTGTATATAATAAAATTATTTACAAATAATAAATTTAGAAAATTAACGAAAAGTATTAAAAAATAGTAAAATTTATGCTATACTATAAATAGTATAAAAAGAGAGGAGCATTGTTATGCAACAAGTAACAAATTTAAAAGAAATAGAAACAGCAGTTAATCAATATGGAGAAATTGTAGTAAGTAAAAATAGTAAAAATAATGTAGTTGTTATGAGTATGGAAGAATATAATAAAATTATATTAAGAGAAGAAATAATTAAAGCATTGAAGAAATCAGAACAAGATATTGAAAATGGAGAAGGCATTGAGTCAGATGAAGCATTTAAAAAGTTGAGGCAAAAATATGGATATAAAGTATAAGGTAATAATTACACCAACTGCTTTTAAGGAAATAAATAGAATATTTCGCTTTGAATTTAGAAATAACTTCAAGGCGATTTTTTATATTCTAGAAAAGTCATCGTAAAAAAAACGATAGATTTATGGAAAAAAAATTGGCAGAAAGTATTGACAAGTGCTAAAATTGGGTATAATATATATAAGGTTAGCAATCTTGATGAAAGAGTGCTAAAAGAGGTGGAAAAATTGTTATTAGATGAAAGAAAAAAGAAAGTATTACAAGCAATAGTTGAAGAATATATTAATACTGCAGAGCCAGTAAGTTCAAATAGTTTAACTGAAAACCATGGTTTAAATTGTAGTAGTGCAACTATAAGAAATGAAATGGCAGAACTAGAGAAAAATGGTTTTTTAGATAAAACACATATATCAAGTGGGAGAGTACCTTCTGCAAAAGGATACAGATATTATGTAGATGAATTAATCAATGAAGAAAATATAAGTTTAGAAGAAATAAAATATATTAGTTCAAAATTAGAAACCAAAGTAAATGAAATTGAAGAACTAACCAAAATAGCAGCTAATACAATTTCAGAAATAACACATTACACAACTGTTTCAATAGGACCAAAAACAACAAGTCAAATTATTGAAGAAATCAAATTTGTTTTATTAGGTCCAAGAATGATTTTAGCTGTAATATTAACAGATACAGGATTAATTAAAGAAACAATAATTAAATTTGATGAAGACATAAATGAAAAACAAGTAGAAACAATGAATTATATGTTTAATCATAAATTAAAAGGACATCCAATTGAAACAATAGATAGACCACTAGAAGAATATTTATATGATGAGATGATATATAGCGTAAATGTTATAAAACCAGTTATTGAACAAATAAAAAAGGTATTAGAAGAAGAAGATAAAATTTATTTAGAAGGCGCAAATAAATCTTTTGATTTACCAGAATTTAATAGTTTAGAAGTAGCAAAAAACTTTGTTAATATATTAGATACAAAAGAATTAGTAGCAGATATGTTAAATTCAGGATTTGCAGAAGATATTAATGTATATATAGGCGAAGAAAACGAAAAAAAAGAATTAAAAGATTTTAGTATTGTAACATTTAAGCATAAAGTAAATGGAAAAGACTTAGGTACTATAGGAATAATAGGACCAAAAAGAATGGATTACTCAAAAGTCATTTCTGTTATGAAATATATTAGCAAAAAATTAGATGACAATAATAATATGCAATCATAGAAAATTATAAAGGAGATGAATAAATGTCAATGGAAGAAAATGATAAAAAAGAAGATTTAGAAGAATTAAAAAATCAAAAAGAAAATGACAAAAAAGAAAATAGTGAAAAAGCTGATAATGAAATGGTACCAAAACAAGATTATGATGAACTAGACGATAGATATAAAAGGATATTAGCAGAATTTGAAAATTTCAAAAAAAGAAGTAGCAAAGAAAGAGAAGGACTATACAATTCTATTTTGTCAGATGTAGTTGAAGCTATACTTCCTATTGTAGACAATTTAGAAAATGCAGTAAAAATTGAAACACAAGATGAGGAATACAAAAAAGGAATAGAACTTGTGTTAAAACAAGTTAAAGATGTATTAACATCTAAAGGAGTAGAAGAAATTAAAGCATTAGGGGAAAAATTTGATCCAGGACTTCATGAAGCAGTAAGTAGTATTCAAGATGATAATTTTGGAGAAAAAGAAATAGCACAAGAATATAGAAAAGGATACAAAATAGGAAGTAGAGTAATTAGACATTCTATGGTAGTTGTGGCAAATTAAATATGCAATAACTATTAAGCTAGAATAGATAATTTAAGTTATTAAATTTGAAAGTAATATTTATTGGGACGTAGCCAAAAATATTACTAAAATAAAAGGAAAAAAATAAATAATATTTTTTGTCTACGTCACGAAAAATATTTTTATAGAGGAGGAATTTTAAATGGGAAAAATCATAGGAATTGACTTAGGAACAACAAATTCATGTGTAGCAGTTATGGAAGGTGGAGAAGCAGTAGTTATACCAAATGCAGAAGGAAATAGAACAACTCCATCAGTTGTAGCTTTTTCAAAAAATGGTGAAAGATTAGTAGGACAGATAGCAAAACGTCAAGCAGTTACAAATCCAGATAATACTGTTATATCAATAAAAAGAAAAATGGGAACAAATGAAAAAGTTAATATAGAAGGTGATAAATTTTCACCACAAGAAATATCAGCAATGATTTTACAAAAATTAAAATCAGATGCAGAAAATTATTTAGGACAAAAAGTAACACAAGCAGTTATTACTGTTCCAGCATATTTTAGTGATAGCCAAAGACAGGCAACAAAAGATGCAGGAAAAATTGCAGGATTAGAGGTTTTAAGAATTATAAATGAACCAACAGCTGCAGCACTTGCTTATGGAATGGATAAAGAACAAGACCAAAAAATTATGATATATGACTTAGGAGGAGGAACATTTGATGTATCAATATTAGACATTGGTGATGGCGTATTTGAGGTTTTAGCTACAAATGGTAATACACATTTAGGTGGAGATGATTTTGACGAGAAAATAATTGAATATCTAATAGATGAATTCAAAAAAACAAGTGGAATTGATTTAAAAACAGACAAAATGGCAATGCAACGTTTGAAAGAATCAGCAGAAAAAGCAAAAATTGAATTATCTGGTGTTCAACAAACACAAATTAATTTGCCATTTATAACAGCAGATGCCACAGGTCCAAAACATTTGGATATTACTTTAACAAGAGCAAAATTTGAAGAATTAATAAGAGATTTAGTTGATGCAACAGCAGGACCAGTTAATCAAGCACTTAAGGATGCAGGATTGACACCTAATGATATTCATAAAGTATTATTAGTTGGTGGTTCTACAAGAGTACCAATGGTACAAGAAGCAGTAAAGAGAATTACAGGAAAAGAAGCAGACAAAGGAATTAATCCAGATGAGTGTGTTGCAATAGGAGCTGCAATTCAAGGAGGAGTTTTATCTGGAGATGTTAAAGATTTAGTATTATTAGATGTAACTCCATTATCACTTGGAATTGAAACATATGGAGGAGTATTTACAAAATTAATTGAAAGAAATACTACAATACCAACTAAAAAGTCACAAATATTTTCAACAGCAGCAGATGGTCAAACATCAGTAGAAGTTCATGTTTTACAAGGTGAAAGAGAGATGGCAGCATATAATAAAACACTTGGAAGATTTCAATTAACAGGAATTCCAGCAGCACCAAGAGGAGTACCACAAATAGAAGTAACTTTTGATATTGATGCAAATGGTATTGTTCATGTATCTGCAAAAGATATGGCAACAGGAAATAGTCAAGATGTATCTATTACAGCATCAACAAATCTTACAGATGAAGATATAGACAAAGCTGTAAAAGATGCAGAAGCTCATGCAGAAGAAGATAAAAAGAAGAGAGAAGAAATAGAAGTTAAAAATAATGCAGAAAGTTTATTATATAATAGTGAAAAGACATTAAAAGATTTGGGAGATAAAATTAGTGGAGAAGAAAAGGCAAAATTGGAAGCAGAAATTGAAAATACAAGAAAAGCTATAGATTCAAATAATACTGAGACAATAAAAGAAGCAACAGAAAAATTAACAAAAGTATTTTATGAAATGTCAGAAAAATTATATCAAGCAGCAAATACTGCAAATGCAACAGAAGCTAATGCAGATCAAGCAGGGGAAGGACAAAAAACAGAAGAAAATGGAAATGTTTATGATGCAGATTATAAAGTAGAAGATGAAGATAATAAATAATATTTTATCTTTTGAAATTAGTTCTGTGCCTTAGAAAGGAATGATTATAACAATGGCAAGTAAGAGAGATTACTATGAGGTTTTAGGGGTAAATAAAAATGCAACAGAAGATGAGCTAAAAAAGGCTTATCGAAAACTTGCAAAGAAATATCATCCAGATGCTAATCCAGATAATAAAAAAGAAGCGGAAGCAAAATTTAAAGAAGTAAATGAAGCATATGAGATATTATCAGATCCGCAAAAAAGAAAGATGTATGACCAATTTGGACCAGATGGACCACAAGGATTTGGTGGGCAAGGTCCTTTTGGAGGTCAAGGAGGATATTATTCATATTCTACATCTGGATTTGATGGATTTGGGGATTTTGGAGACTTAGGAGATATCTTTTCATCTTTTTTCGGAAGTGGATTTGGAGGAAGAACGTCTTCTAGAAGGCAAACAGGACCTAGAAAAGGTAATGATTTAAATTTAGGAATTGAAATAACATTTGAACAGGCTTTTTTAGGAGTGGAAAAAGAAATAACTATTACAAGAAATGATACTTGTGATATTTGTCATGGAACAGGTGCTAAGCCTGGAACATCAGTAACAAAATGTACTATGTGTAATGGAACAGGTCAGGTAACACAAATACAAAATACAATTCTCCGGACAGATGCAAACAAGAAGAACATGTACTGCTTGCCATGGTACAGGAGAAGTAATAAAAGAGCCATGTGAAACTTGTCATGGAAAAGGAAAAGTAAGAAAACAACCAAAAATAAAAATAAAAATTCCAGCAGGAATTGATGATAATCAAACAGTGGTTTTAAGAGGCGAAGGAGAACCTGGAGAAAAAGGTGGACCAAAGGGAGATTTATATATAACTGTAAAAATAAAAAAACACAGTATATATGCAAGAAAAGGAAATCAAGTTTTGTGTGAAATACCAATAACAATTACTCAAGCAACATTAGGAGCTGAAATAGAAATACCTATGGTAGATGGTTCAAAGGAAATTTATAAAATACCAGATGGGACTCAAACAGGTACAAAATTTACTATTAAAAATAAAGGATTTAAATCTATAAATTCAAGTAATGTTGGTGATTTTGTGTTTACAGTAATAGTCCAAACGCCAAAAAGATTAACAAAAGAACAAAGAGACTTGCTAATTCAGCTTGCTAAAACTATGAATGAGCAACCACCAATAAAAAAGCGAGGTTTTTTTGGATAAATAATTAAAAATGTTTATATATAAATATGCGGAGTTTAAATTATCTTAAAAGTGTTGCTTTTTAGATAATTTTAATTCCGTTTTTTACTTTGAGGGTAATAACTGTAGTTTATTAGAATTTTTTGAACTCTATTTTTTGTATGTTTTTTTCCACAAAAACTCGGAAATTTTGACATGTACTTTTATAAAACAGTCTGCTATTATGTATAGTAGGTATACGCAAATGACATATTTAAAATTAGATTGATGGAAAGTATGCCAAAGAACAAAAAAGGAAGAAAGGTGGAAAAATACAGATGAAAAAGGAAATATTTGAGCAAGAGGAAAGCAAAAAGAATAAAAAATCTTGTCGAAAGGAAAAAATGAAACGGAATAACATTAATAGCATTGGTAATAACAATAATTGTATTGTTAATATTAGTTGGAGTAACATTATCAACACTATCAGGACAAGATGGAATACTAAATAAAGCAGCAACAGCAGCAGATAGGACGAATAAAGAAGCAATAAAGGAGAAGGCACAAATTCAAGTATATGGTTCATATAATACAGAAGGAAAATTAGATATGGATGAATTATCAACAAATATAAGGAACAATTTTGGAAAAGATCTAAAAGAAGAACCAAAATATAATGGAGCGTATGATGAAGGTGTAGATGAAAAATTGAGAGGATGTTTGACATTTAAAGTAGGTGAATATAATGTAAGAATAGATGGACAAGGAAATGTAATATTATATAAGAATGGAGAAGCAATAGGATTCCCATCAAATGCAGATGGAACAAGAATAGGAAAAGCAGGAGAAATGATACCAGTAATAAAAGATTCAACAGCTAAGAGAGTATATTGGAAAGATAATGGTGATGAAGTAGTAGAGGGAAAAGATGGAAGTAAAGAATTTAATGAAGACGAATGGTGTGATTATGGAAGTAAAAAATGGGCAAATGTGCAACTAGCAGACGGAAGTTATTTTGTATGGATACCAAGATTTGCATACAAAATAAACAATACAGTACGTAATCAAACACCAGGAGATAATGTAGCAGGAACAATAGATGTAAGATTTGTGGGAACAGATGTGACAACAGAAAATATTGCAGAAAAACTAGGAGATGATTATGATGATTATATAGTACATCCAGCATTTTGTGATGAAAGCAAAAATGGATATGAAAATGGAGGATGGGATAGTGAATTACCAGGAATATGGGTAGCAAAATACGAAATGAGTATGGAAAATAGTAAAAAGCCTGTAGTAACAACAGAAAATGGAGAAACACGAGGAGACGTAGAAACGGATGCAAATATAAAAGCAGTAAGTAAACCAGATGTAAGTAGTTGGAGATATATAACAGTAGGAAAATGTTACACAAATGGAAAAAATTATGATAGCAACAAAGAAAGTCACTTAATGAAAAATAGTGAATGGGGAGCAGTAGCATATTTAACACATAGTAATTATGGAAGAAGTGGAGAAGAAGTAAGTGTAAATCAGAGTCATAAATACATAACAGGAGCAGGAAAAGGAAAAGGAGATAAGGTATATAATTCAACTTATGAAGAACCAGAAGAGGATCAAAGATATAATGGAGAAATAGGAAAGCTATCAAGTACAACAGAAAATATAAGTGGAATATATGACTTAAGCGGAGGAGGATGGGAATATGTAGCAGTATTTAGAGGTTCAGATACATTTGATTATGATGCGCAAGGCGGGAGTTCATTTGCGGGGGTAACTAAAACAAATACTAAATGGGCAACAAAATATGAATCAACAGAGGGGACGCCAACGGGAGAGAAATCAAAAGAAGGAGATGCAATATGGGATATTTATGTAAGTAATAATAAAGGTTGGTTCGGCGATTATAGTGAATTTGCGGTAGAAATAAAGCCGTTTGCATATCGTGGAGGCCATTGTAATGATGCGGCAAACGCGGGAATGTTTGCGATTAGTAGTGCTGGCGGAACTGCCTGGGAGCAAAGAACGTTTCGTGTGGTCTTAATGAATGTGTAGTGGTTGGATTTGTGCAAAGCAAAATGGAAACTTCTTATGATAAAATAGAAATATCATAGGAGGTTTTAAGGTTGAAAAATAATATGAGAAGAAAAAAATCAGACGCATCTGACAAATTTCATTTTATAAAATATTTTAAAGATATATAGATTATCCAGACGTCTGGACAATTAAAAAATAAAAATCGTTTTAGATAAAAAAGTCTAAAGCGATTTTTTTGTAGACGAATTTGGAAGAAAACATTTAAATAATATATTATCATTGACCATTTGTACCATTGATCAGTAAAATGTAACATTTTATTACATTTTTGTTACATTAACACTTGAAAAGAAATCTTTTTTGGTATAGAATGGTATTGTTATAAAAGAAATAGGAAATACTATAAAAGGAAAGTATAAGAAGAATTTTATATAATAATATAAAATCTAAATAATTCTTATAAAAATACGAAAGGAAGATGATAGAAATGAATAAAAAAACAATAAAAGATATTGATATAAAAGGAAAGAAAGTATTGGTGAGATGTGACTTTAATGTTCCAATGGATGAAAACCAAAACATAACATCAAACAAAAGAATAGTTGCAGCATTGCCAACAATTAAATATTTATTAGAAAACGAATGTAGCATAATTTTATGTTCACACTTAGGAAGACCAAAGGGAGAATTTAAACCAGAATTTTCATTAAAACCAGTAGCACAAGAACTATCAAAATTGTTAGATAAAGAAGTAATAATGGCAAATGACGTAATAGGAGAAGACGCAAAAACAAAAGCTGAAAATTTGCAACCAGGTCAAATTTTATTACTAGAAAATGTAAGATTTCATAAAGAAGAGACAGAAAATGATTTAGGCTTTGCAAAAGAATTAGCAAGTATGGCAGAAATATATGTAAATGATGCGTTTGGTTCAGCACATAGGGCACACAGCTCAACAGCTGGAGTTGCTGAATTTTTACCAGCTGTATCAGGATTTTTAATAGAAAAGGAATTACAATTTTTAGGCAATGCAATAACAAATCCTCAAAGACCACTTGTTGCAATCTTAGGCGGTTCAAAAGTGTCTGATAAAATAGGTGTAATAGAAAATTTATTAGAAAAAGTTGATACATTAATAATAGGAGGAGGAATGGCATATACATTTTTTAAGGCTCAAGGATATGAAGTAGGAGATTCAATTTGTGAATTGGACAAAATAGATTTAGCAAAAGACTTAATGAAAAAAGCTGAAGAAAAACGTGTAAAACTAATGCTTCCAGTAGATATAAAAGTAGGTAAGGAATATAAAGAAGACACACAAAGCAAAACTGTAAAAGCTACTCAAATACCAGAAGGATGGCAGGGACTTGACATAGGAGAAGAAACTATAAAACTATATGAGCAGGAATTAAAAAATGCAAAAACAGTAGTATGGAATGGACCACTTGGGGTATTTGAGTTTGAACAATTTGCAGTTGGTACACAGCGTATTGCAAAGGTATTAGCTAGTATTGATGCAACAACAATTATTGGAGGTGGAGACTCAGCATCAGCAGTAAAAAAAGCAGGGGTAGAAGAAAAAATGACACATGTATCAACAGGTGGAGGAGCTTCATTAGAATTCCTAGAAGGCAAAAGTTTACCAGGTATAGAGTGTCTTTTAGATAAATAAATTATAGCATTGGAAGGAATGGCAAAAAATATGAATGAAAACAGATTAAGATCAAAAATGGAATTTTATAAAACTTATGCAAAAACAAAACAAGGTGTAAAAATATATAAAGGAAGTATATTGAAAGATGATGAATTTTTAAGAGAAGGAATGTATTTAAGAGGAGTTTCTTGCTTCGTAATAGATGAGAATGGCAATGTTGTAGTAGAAAAAAGAGGAAATACTAATATAACAAAAGGAAAACTAGACTTGTGTTCAGGTCATGTTGATAACAATGAGACTACAACTCAGGCAATGATTAGAGAATATGTAGAAGAACTTCATAGCGGAGAAGAAAAAGAAAAGGCAAGAGAAGAAGCAATTCATGGATTAAAAAAATTAGATGAATTAGACTTAATTTTTCCTGATGGAGATAAAAAAAGAAACTTCTTTATACAATTTTATGCTTTAAATTCTAAGATAAAAGAATTTACACCTCAGACTTCGGAAGTAGCACAAATAGTAAAAATTCCTATGGAAGAGCTATTTGAAATGATGAGACAAGGAAAAACAAAATTCCCATATGATGCAAGATTTGAAAAATTATTTGAGCAAGTAAGAAAAATATATAATAAGCAAAATAATATCGAAAATGAAAATGAAATTTACCAAAAATAATTATAACTATTTTTAGAAAGTCATGGTGATAAAAATGGTGATAACACTATCAGGAGTAACAGGAGTGGGAAAATCTTATTTAAAAAAAGAAATACAAAAAGCATTAAAAATAGAACCACAAGTAATAGTAACAACAAGACAAAAGAGAATAGGAGAAAGAGCAGGAATAGACAAAAAATTTGTAAATGAAAAACAATTTGAAAGATTAGAAAGAGAAAATGATATAGTTGTAACATTTGAATTTTTGGGCAATAAATATGGATATCCAAGAGAAAAAATGGAATCAAGTGAAAATAGTATTGTTGAATTGCATTATTCAATTATTTATCAATTAAAAAAGAAAGTAAAAAATACATTTTCTATATATATAGTTCCTGAAAATATAGAAGTAGCAAAACAGCAATTACTAAAAAGAAAATTACCAAAAAAAATAGAAGAACAAAGAATAAAAGAAATAGAAGAACATAGTAGAAATTTTAATACTAACAAAGAATTAAGAAATCAATTTGATTATATTTTGTATAATGATTATACAAGAAGAACTGTAAGAAAGATAATAGAAGTTATTAGAAAAAAGATAAAGGAGGAAGGAAATGAGGAGGAAAGTAATTGCAGGCAATTGGAAAATGAATATGCTACCAAATGAAGCAATACAATTTATAGAAAATTTAGCACCACTTGTAAAGGATGCAAAAAGTGAAGTAATTCTATGTGTGCCATATACAGATTTGTTTTATGCATTACTAACGGCACAAAATACAAATATAAAAATTGGTGCTCAAAATATGCATTTTGAAGAAAATGGAGCATATACAGGTGAAGTGTCTGGTAAAATGCTAAAATCAATAAATGTTGAATATGTAATAATTGGACATTCAGAAAGAAGACAATATTTTAATGAAACAGATGAAACGGTAAATAAAAAGGTAAAATCAGCGTTTCAGTATGGCTTAAAACCAATTGTGTGTGTTGGAGAAACTTTAGAGCAAAGAGAGTTAGGCAAAACGTTTGAGGTAATTACAACACAAACAGAATTAGCACTAGAAGGCTTAAGTGAAGAGCAGATAAGAAATACAATTATTGCTTATGAACCAATATGGGCAATAGGAACAGGAAAAACAGCAACAAAAGATGATGCTAATGATAGTATAAAATCAATTAGAAATAAAATTGCTAATAAGTATGGACAAAATGTGGCAAATGAGGTTATAATACAGTATGGAGGAAGTGTAAAAAGCTCAAATGCAAAAGAATTATTTACAATGACTGATATAGATGGAGGATTAGTTGGACGGAGCTAGTTTAAAAGTAGAAGAATTTAGTAAAATAGTAAATTTTGAACAATAATAATTTTAAAATTAAGTATATAATTAGCCTCCAAAACATAGTAATAAGAAGGAAGGATATCAAATGAAAGACAAATTAACTATGCTAATGATATTAGATGGCTTTGGCATTAATCCTAATAAAGATGGAAATGCGATAAAACTTGCAAAAACACCTAATATTGATAAAATAATGAAAAAATATTCAAATACAGAAATTCATACGAGTGGTTTAGCTGTTGGATTACCAGAAGGACAGATGGGAAATTCAGAAGTTGGGCATACTAATATAGGTGCAGGAAGAATTGTATATCAAGAACTAACTAGAATTACTAAATCAATAGAAGATGGAGATTTTTTTACAAATCCAGAATTTATTGCAGCAATTGAAAATTGTAAGAAATATAATTCAAAATTGCATATATTAGGTTTAGTATCTGATGGAGGAGTTCATAGTCATAATAGACATTTATATGGACTATTAGAAATGGCAAAAAGAAGAGACTTCGAAAATGTGTATGTTCACTGCTTTTTAGATGGAAGAGATACTCCACCAGCATCAGCAGAAAGTTATATAGCACAATTGCAAGAGAAAATGGATGAAAAACGAATTGGAAAAATTGCAAGTATATCAGGAAGATTCTATAGTATGGATAGAGACAAAAGGTGGGAAAGAATAAAAAAAGCATATGACGCTTTAGTTAAAGGCGAAGGAAATAAAGCTGGAAATAGTATAAAAGCAGTAGAAGATTCATATCAAAAAGAAGTATTTGACGAATTTGTAGAGCCAACTGTAATATGTAATGGAGACGAGCCAATTGCAACAATTGGTAAAAATGACTCTGTAATATTCTTTAATTTTAGACCAGATAGAGCAAGGCAGATTACGAGAGTATTGGTAGATCCAGAATTTAATGAATTTGAAACAGAAAAGGATTTAAACTTATATTATGTTTGTTTTACAAATTATGATGAAACAATACCAAATGTTCATATAGCTTTTAAAAAAGAGGTTTTAAAAAATACATTTGGAGAATATATAAGTAAAAAAGGTTATACTCAACTTAGAATAGCAGAAACAGAAAAATATGCACATGTAACATTTTTCTTCAATGGAGGAGAAGAAAAACAATATGAGGGAGAAGATAGAATTTTAGTACCATCACCTAAAGTTGAAACATATGATCAAAAGCCAGAGATGAGTGCATATGAGGTTACTGATAAAGTTATAGAGGCAATAGAAGATGACAAGTATGATTGTATAATATTAAACTATGCAAATACCGATATGGTAGGACATACAGGAAGCTTAGAGGCAGCAATTAAGGCAGTAGAAGCAGTGGATACATGTGTTGGAAAAGTAGTAAGATTAGTAGAAGAAAAAAATGGTAATTTACTTATAACTGCAGATCATGGAAATGCTGAACAAATGATAGATTATAGTACAGGTGAACCACATACGGCACATACAACAAATCCAGTACCATTAACATTAGTTACTGCTGATAAAAATTTAAAATTGAAATCAGGAGGAAAATTAGCAGATTTAGCACCAACAATGTTAGATTTGATGAAACTTGAAAAACCAGAAGAAATGACAGGAAATAGTTTATTAGGTAAGGAATAAGTATATATGTTAAATCATACAAGAAAAATAAAAGAAATTTATGAAGATATACAAAGAAGGCTATATTATATGATACCGGAAAAATGGGAGGCACTTTATTTATATAGTTCAATTTTAGATGTTCCAGATAAAGAAGGTAAAACAGGAGAATTGTTTTTCTACTATATACCAAAAGGTATTTTTAAAAAGAAGCCTGTTAATGTATATGAAGTACCTGCTAAATTTAATTTAGATGAGACTTTATATTTAAAATTAGTACAATTACTTTATGCAAAAATAAAGGAATTAAGACGAGAATTTCAGAAAACAGAAAAAGATGAAATTTGGACTAATTTGACTATGTCAATTCAAAATTCAAAATTTAAAGTAGAATATGATTATTCAGATTTAAATAATAATATGTTTACAAGTTATGAAAGACATGTGATATGGAGGTATGAAAATTTAGGAATAGGAGAAGAACAAGGAAGCAAAGAAGAAAAAGAAATTTTAAAAACATATAAGATGGGAATAAAATCATTAGCAAGAAAAGAATATTATGATGCAGGTATATATATTCGTGATATAGAAAATGTGATAGCATATAGTACTGAAAACTATGCTAATGAATATGAAACTGAAGACGAAAGAGAAATGATAGAGGATAAAAAAGTGGAGAAAAAACATAGAAATCAACTTTTATTATCACAAGAAGAAGTAAAGAGAATGAAAAATAATAATTTAAATAGTAATAGATAAAAAGTGGAAATTTTATTACAACATAGATAATAAATTTTCTAGAATATAAAAATGAAAGGAGTAATTAAAATGATTTATTCAAAAGAATTAGAAGAAATGAGCTGTGTTGCAAAAGGGGTAGACCATGGACCAGCACCAATACCAGAAGAAGGAAAGTGGGTAAAGGCAAAAGAAATAAAAGATATTTCAGGATTAACACATGGAATTGGATGGTGTGCGCCACAACAAGGAGCATGTAAATTAACATTAAATGTAAAAGAAGGGATTATTCAAGAAGCATTGGTAGAAACTATAGGATGTTCTGGAATGACACATTCAGCTGCTATGGCAGGGGAAATACTAACAGGAAAGACAATTCTAGAAGCATTAAATACAGATTTAGTATGTGATGCAATAAATACAGCAATGAGGGAATTATTTTTACAAATAGTATATGGTAGAACACAAACAGCATTTTCAGAAGGAGGACTTCCAGTAGGAGCAGGATTAGAAGACTTAGGTAAAGGTCATACTTCACAAGTAGGTACAATATATTCAAGCTCTTTAAAAGGTCCAAGATATTTAAATCTTGCAGAAGGTTATATAGTAGAGATTGGATTAGATAAAGATGATCAAATTATAGGTTATAAATATGTTCATTTAGGAAAAATGATGGAAAATATTAAAAAAGGTATTGAACCAAATGAAGCAATTGAAAAGGCTTCTGGTACATATGGAAGATTTGATGAAGCAGTTAGAAAAATTGATCCAAGGAAGGAATAAAACATGGAGATAAATAAATTAATAGAAGATGCACACAAAGTTGCTGTTGACCATGGTTTTTGGGAAGAAGATAGAAATTTTGGAGAAATAATAGCACTTATGCATACAGAACTTTCAGAGGCTTATGAAGAATATAGACATAATAAAGCTATTGATGAAACATATTATGAAGAAGATGGAAAACCATGTGGGATACCGTCAGAATTAGCAGATGTTGTAATAAGAATATGTGACTTTGCAGGTGGAGCAAATATTGATTTAGAAAAAATAATAAAAGAGAAAATAGAATATAATAAAACTAGACCATATAAACATGGGAAGGTTAATTAGAATAAATTTGAGGAGGAATTAAAATGGCAGTAACATTTGAAAGTTATGAAAGAAGAATAGAACAGATAAAACCAGTTATGGAAAAATACGGAATAAAAGATTTTGAAGATGCTTTGGAAATATGTAAAGAAAAAGGTTTTAATCCATATGAAATAGTAAAAGGAGTACAACCAATTTGCTTTGAAAATGCAGCATGGGCATACACTTTAGGTGCAGCAATTGCTATAAAAAAAGGATGTACAAAAGCAGCAGATGCAGCAAAAGCAATAGGAGAAGGATTACAAGCATTTTGTATACCAGGTTCTGTTGCAGATGATAGAAAAGTTGGATTAGGTCATGGAAATTTAGCTTCAATGTTATTATCAGAAGATACAAAATGTTTTGCATTTTTGGCAGGCCATGAATCTTTTGCAGCAGCAGAAGGAGCTATAGGAATTGCTAAATCAGCTAATAAAGTAAGAAAAGAACCATTAAGAGTTATATTAAATGGATTAGGAAAAGATGCAGCACAAGTTATTTCTAGAATAAATGGATTTACTTATGTAAAAACAGAATTTGACTTTTTTACAGGAAAAGTAAAAGTTGTAGAAGAAATACCATATTCAGATGGAGAAAGAAGCAAAGTTAGATGCTATGGGGCAAATGACGTTAGAGAAGGTGTTGCAATAATGTGGTTAGAAGATGTTGATATATCAATTACAGGAAATTCAACAAATCCAACAAGATTTCAACATCCAGTTGCAGGTACATATAAAAAAGAAAGAATACAAGAAAATAAAAAGTATTTTTCTGTAGCAAGTGGTGGAGGAACCGGAAGAACACTTCATCCAGATAATATGGCAGCAGGACCAGCATCATATGGTATGACAGATACTATGGGAAGAATGCACTCAGATGCACAATTTGCAGGCAGTTCATCAGTTCCAGCACATGTTGAAATGATGGGATTAATTGGAATGGGTAACAACCCAATGGTTGGAGCTTCAGTTGCTGTAGCTGTAGCAGTTGAAGAAGCTATGAAATAATTATTGTTAGGGACAGTTTTTTGGCAAGTTTTGTCAATTAGGATTGTCTCTTTTTATATTATTGATAACAGGTATACAAAATTTACAGTCTATTGGTCAATGGTACAAATGGTCAGTGAACTGTAACTATACAAAAGAAAGAATAGCTCACAACTCATTGACATAAAATTATAGAAAAAATAAAATTAAATAAAATAAAAACAAAAATTAATAAGCAAAAACAAAAAAATGTTTATTAATTTTTTTATTGTAGAAACGAAGGAGGAGAAAAGATGGAAGGAAAAAAAAGTTATTATTTGGAGAATTTTAATTCTGCTGTTTTAATCCACATGAACTCGAAAATTTTGTCATAGACATGTATTAATTAATTTGTTATTATGTATATAAAGTATAAGCAAATGGCATATACAAGGTGAGAAAAAAGAGGAGGAAAAGTACATATGAAAAAAGTACAGTCAAAAAACGAGAATAGTGAGAATAAAATCAAAAAATATTGTGAGAAAGAAAGAATAAGACGGCATAACATTAATAGCATTAGTAATAACAATTATTGTACTTTTGATTCTAGTTGCAGTATCAATTGTAACATTGACAGGGGAAGATGGAATATTAGGTAAAGCTACGAAAGCGGTTGAAGAATATGATGAGGCAACGATGAAAGAAGAAGCTAGTCTTTTAATATCTGAATGGCTGTCAGACTATTATACAGATGGAACAGAAATTGAAGGGAGAAGCAAAACTACAGCCTCAGGAGCATATATTAAATATGAAAATGGATATGTAATATACGAAAAAGATGGTAAAACATATGAAATGGAAGTTAATGAAAATGGGAATATTGGAGACATTATGGACGTTCCAGAAGATAAATCAAGCCAAGAATATCAAGCAAGACATCCAGAAAATCATATTCCAGTAGGATTTCATCATACAATAGGCAGTGTTAGTGAAGGGTATGTTATTGCTGATGATGAAAAAAATGAGTTTGTTTGGATACCAGTAGATGGAACAAAAATAAAATATGAAAAAAGATTAGGAAAAGTAAATTTTTCTTTGAAAGACATGGATGGATATGAAGAGTTAAGTAGCATAGAAGAAGGCATAAAGGGAGATATGTTAGGAAGTTTTGAAGATAAAGGAGGAGAATTAGCAAGTGAATTAGCAAGTGAAGAAATAATATCAACTCTAAAAGAAAAAGGAATAATAAATAATGCAGGAGGTTTTTGGGTAGGACGATATGAAGCAGGAATCAATACAACACAAAGCAGAGAAAAAAGTGTAATTGGAACAGATGATGAAACTGGGGGTAATGAAGAAAAATTAACAAGGTTTAATGAATATTGGAAACAACATAAAAAAGATGTTGTAGTAAAATTAGGAGTAGAACCAGTAAGAATGATATCACCCTCAACAGCTCTTGAAGTTGCAAATTCATGGAAAAGTTCAGAAGATAAGGATGAGAAACATGTTGCATTTCAAAGTGGATTAATTACGGGAGTACAATGGGATGTTATGTGTGAATTTGTTGATTGGGATTTATGTAATTCTGTAAATCCTACATGGGGAAATAGTTGGAATATATTAGGGCAAGATGGCTATACTGGATTTCACTCAGGAAAACCAGGAAGTAGTTGGATTACTACACCAGGTGTACTACAAAAACCTGCAAATGAAGGTAGATCTGGCACAAATGGAACCCTAAATTGTACTTATTGGGTATTTCCAACAGGAAAGTTTGTGAATTCGAATGGAGAGGGAACAGAAAAAAAACATATATTTGATATAAAAGGAAATGTATCAGAGGTTACAACAGAAGTTCCAATGCAAAATGAAAGTTTTAGAGTTAGACGTGGTAGCGGTGCTGCGGAGGATGCATCAATTGAAAATGTTAATATTCGAGTTGGGAATACGGCTGAGGATTGTTTGGCTACTATGGGATTTAGAATTGTACTTTATGTGAAATAAGAAAAAAGCTATTGTTAAAGAAAGTATTTTTAACAATAGCTTTTTGTGAGTATATCGGAAAGTTTGTGGAGTATATAGAAAAAAAGGGTCAATATTAATTTTATAGTTGTTTTAATCCACGAAAATTCGGAAATTTTGGCATATACTTTAATGAGTCAGTTTGCTATTATGTATAATAGGTATATGCGAATAACATATTTAAAATTTTATTAATGATAAGTATACTGAGAAACAAAAAAGAAGAAAGGTGGAAAAAAACAGATGAAAAAAGAATTCATTACGCAAAAGAAGAAAAATGGTGACACAAAGTTTTATAGAAAGGGGATAAAACGGAATAACATTAATAGCCTTGGTAATAACAATAATAGTATTGTTAATATTAGTAGGAGTAACAATAGCAACGATAACAGGGGAAGATGGGATTTTAAAAAAAGCAACAGAAGCAAAAGAAGCAACAGAAAAGGCAGACGCAGATGAACAAGTTAAATTTGCAGTATTATCAAGTTATAATTCAAATGGAGAGATAGACATAGATAAATTAAATGACAATTTAAGAAAAATTCCCAAATTAACATATAACGGAAAAGAAATAGGAGAAACTGAAAATAGAATAGAAACGTTACCAGCAATTGTTAATGTAAATGGATATGACATATCTATAGATGAACTAGCAATAGCAGAAGGCGGGGGAACAGAAGGTGGAGAAACTGCAGAAAATACATGCCTAGCTAGAGATGTATTAAAAGTTGATGAAAAAAATAAAACAAGTCCTTATGTAATTTATCCTGCTAGAAATGGAAAAAAAGTACTATGCCAAGTGTTATATGGTGCTGATTCTGAATATGGAATACAGCTGATTACGGTTGAGACTGAAGAAAATTTTTCCATAGGGTCTAACGATGAGACAATAACTGAAGACGACTTTCCAGATATAGTTAGTGACAAAATAGATGAAGACTGTAAAAGAGCTATAGCTTCTTATAATAAGACAGTACAAAAATTAAATAATAAAGCAGAAGAATATATAAATCCAGAATATACAGATGTTGGAAAAGCAAGAATGATAGGAAGTAATCCGAATTTTAGTAAAAAGAATAATGTTGAGGATTTTGACACGAAATTTGTTACTGAATTTGAAAAAAAAGTGCATGATCAGCTATTTAATTTGCAAGGAAAAATAAAAGGAGTTCCATCAGAAATTTCAAAACAAGATGTAGAGCAGCTTAAAAATATAAATTTTTTAAATGGTCAAACTGTAAATTTGGTATCGCAATATGTTAGTGAAGTCTATAACGGGGAACGCAAGGCTAATTATGTCTATTTAGGACTTTTAAAATATGCAAATGGGGAGATAATGCCGGTTGATAGTAAAGATTATATTGTCTCTTTTTCTGAACATGATAATGTTTCCGCTGGGTATCATACAATAAAGGGGAGCGGATACAACGTGACTTGCGGTTTTAGCCCTGTTATACAATTAAAGCCTGGTACTGTATTACATAAGGAAAATGGAGATGGGCAGACACCAGAAACAGCATATGAAATAGAAGCAACAGAGAAAAAATTAGCTACAGAAGTATTAAAAATAGATGCAAATGGAAATAGCCCATATGTTAATTATCCAAAAAAGGATGGAGGGAATTTACTGTGTCAAGTATTGTATGAAGCAGAATCAGGATATGGTTTACAAATAATGAGATCAGAAGAATTAGATGAAATTACTTTAGGATATGGAGAAGAAAATGCAGAAGATTTTAAATATGATGGAACTGCAACGGTAGATGATAATTTTAAACAAGCAGCAATATCATATAATAAGGCCATAAAAAAACTAAACGATAAGGCAGAGGAATATATTAATCCAAAATATACAGAAGAAAAAAATGCAAGAAGTATAGGAACATTACCAACGTTTAGTCAAAAAAATAGTGAATCTGGTATGTGTAATGAATTTCAAGATACAAATTATTTAAGTACGTATAAATTAAGTGGATTATTAAAGGATGAAGATAGTAATTATACAAAAGATTTTGAACAAATAAATAAAATAAAAAATGGAAAATTAAGTAAAGAATACTGGTGGCCTTCAAGACAAATAACAAAAACAGATAGTATGAATTCAATATATTTTAGAATAAGAACAAATAATAATACTTCTACTATTAGTAATCAATATTTGATAAGATTAGATTATAGTAATGGAACAACATCAAGTATGCAAAAGAAATTAGGAATAAGACCAGTTTTTGGAATAAAAGAAGGACTTTATATAAAATCTGGATTGGGAACAAAGTCATGTCCATATAATTTTGAGTAATTTTTGGAATAATAATGAGCTTTTAGAGTATATAGAAAAATTTGTGTAAAGTTAAGAAATAAACCTTCTTATGATGAAATAGAAAATGTCATAAGGAGGTTTTAAATATGGCAAGAAAAGAAAAAAGGATGTATTGTAGGAAATGTTAAATGCAGAATTAAAAGGGTCAATATTGATTAATGGTAATATTTACTGTATTAATATAACAAAACAAGCATGCCAAAATCGAAATTTTAACATGCCTTGTTAAGTGAACCTTGACAATTTAATATTATATATTTATCATTAAAAATTAATTTTTGTCAAAGTCAATTATTTAATTTTAAAAAATTATCATAAGAAGTTTAAAGTTTATACAAACTTTTCGATATACTTATTTTTAGATTAAAATATTATTTATTATCTGTATTTTTTATACTTTTTTCTTTTTTATCTTTTTCAGTAAGTACTTCTTTCATTGCACCTAAAGAACTTAGTGCACTTGTTGCTTCAAAAGGAATAAATACTTTATTAGCTTCACCTTTTGCAACTTGTTCTAATGCTTCTAAAGATTTTAGTTGAACTAATTTTTCATTAGGATCAGCTTTTTTAATAGCATCATAAACCATTTGAATTTCTTGAGCTTTTGCTTCAGCTACTTCTTTGATAGCTTGAGCCTCACCAACAGCTCTTCTTATTTTAGCTTCTTTATCTGCTTCAGCTTCTAAAATAGCAGCTTGCTTTTTACCTTCTGCAATAGTAATGGCAGATTGTCTTTGAGCTTCTGATTCTAGAATTAAAGCTCTTTTATTTCTTTCAGCATTCATTTCTTTTTCCATTGCATCTCTAATATCAGCAGGTGGAGTAATGTCTTTTATTTCTACACGGTCAATTTTGCATCCCCATTTATCTGTTGCTTCATCAAGAACGACTCTTAGTTGATTATTAATGCCATCTCTTGAACTAAATGTTTCATCTAAGTCCATTTTACCAATAATATCACGAATAGTTGTAATGGCAAGATATTCAATACCTTTTTTTAGACTTTGAATTTCATATACTGCTTTTGCAGGATCAGTTATTTGGTAAAATACAACTGTATCTATAGTAATTGTAACATTGTCTTTTGTAATAACTCCTTGAGGTGGAACATCCATAGTTTGTTGTTTTAAGCTTACAACGCTTCTAACATGATCAAAGAATGGAATAATAATTGTAAGACCGGCATCAGCTACTTTATAGAATTTACCTAATCTTTCAATAACATAAACCTCAGATTGTTTAACGATTTTAATAGACATAACTGCTATTATTATAATAATAACAAGTAAAACTAATAAAAATCCCATAAAATTTCCTCCTTTTATAAAAAATAATTAAAAACTATTTTTGAATAGGTGAAACTATTGCTTTAACACCTTCGATTTTTTCAATTTTTATTTCTGTACCTTTTGGAATATTCATATCATTTAATCCGATAGCAGACCAAACTTCACCATCTACTTTAATTAGACCAGATCTGCTGGCAGAATCAATATCTTGAGTTACAATTCCACTTTTTCCAATTGAAGAAAATACATTGGTTTTAATTGATGTTTGTTTATTTATAAATTTGGTTACAAATGGTTTTGTGGCGAAAATTAAAATTGTAGAAGATATAATAAATATAGTTGTTTGGATAATTATGTTGTGTATGAATATACTACTTATCATTGCAATTAGTGCTCCTATTGAAAACCAGAAAAATAAAAATCCAACTGTTATGACTTCTATTACTAAGCATATTCCTGCTATAATTAACCAAATTTGCCACATAAAAATACCTCCTAAATCAATAAACTAAACATATTATACCATATTTTACTAAAAAAAGAAATAGTTTTATGTTATTTTCATAAAATTTGCCAAGTTATTAAAATTATTTAGTATAATAGAAACTACAAATATATTATAATTTATGAAAAGGCGAATATGACTGGAATAGCTTTAAAACTTCTTAAACAAAACCATGAAGGGTCCTGTCTTCGGGTAGAGTTATGGTTTTGCTTTTAGAAGTTTTTAAGTGTAATGAAAGGTAACTGAGACTTTTCATAAATTATAATATATTTGTAGTTTCCATATAGCAAAAATTTAAATTGACATAGTGTATATAAAGCTATATAATTGTAAAAAACGGAATTAAAATTTTCTAGGTAATAAAGATAAAGGAGAAAATTAATGTCTAATATAGAAGAAAAAAGTCTTATTTTAAGAGAAGAAACTATATATGATAAAATCAGAAAAAGTCTTTTAGCATTGATTTTTAGGAAAGAATATAAAATGGCACAAAGGCTAGAAGTATTATTAAAACCTCATAGACCAAATGAAACAATAGTAATACCAAAAGAAATGGGAAAAGAAATAAAAAAATATTAAGGCATGGATGAAAGGATAAAAAATAAATGAAAAACATAAAAGATTATAACTTGGAAGAACTAAAAAAAGAGCTGATGCAGGTAGAAGAAAAAGCTTTTAGAGCAGAGCAAATATTTAAATGGTTATATGAAGAAAAAGTAGAAACATTTAATGAGATGACAAATCTTTCACTAGAGCTAAGAGAAAAATTAAATAAACAATATACAATGTGTAATTTTAACATATTGAAAAAGCAAGAATCAAAAGACGGAACAATAAAATATTTATTTGATGTATTAGACAAAAATGCTATTGAAACAGTCTTAATGAGATATCATCATGGAAATACTATATGTGTATCTTCACAAATAGGTTGTAAAATGGGATGTAAATTTTGTGCATCAACAGGAATTCAATTTATTAGAAATTTAACATCTGGAGAAATTGTAGAACAAATATTAAAAGTAGAACAAGATACAAAAGAGAAAATATCAAATGTAGTATTTATGGGAATAGGAGAACCATTAGATAATTATGATAATGTAGTAAATGCTATCAGAATTATAAATAATCCAAAAGGATTAAATATAGGAGCACGTCATATTAGTGTTTCAACAAGTGGTTTAGTGCCAAAGATTTATCAGTTAGCAGAAGAAAATATACAATGCACACTATCTATTTCTTTACATGCAACAAGTAATGAAAAGAGAAGTAGTATGATGCCAATAAATGATGTATATCCAATAGAAAAATTGTTACAGGCATGCAAAGATTATATTGCAAAAACTAATAGAAGGGTATCTTTTGAATATGCTTTAGCAAAAGATAATAATGACAATTTGCAAGATGCAAAGGAATTAGTAAAATTGTTAAAAGGAATGATTTGTCATGTAAATTTAATTCCAATTAACAAAATAGAAAATGGAAACTATACTAAAAGTTCAAATGAAAATATAATGAAATTTAGAGATTATTTAAATGAACATGGAATAGTTGCTACAATTCGTAGAGAATTAGGATCTGATATAGATGCAGCTTGTCGGACAATTAAGAAGAAAAAACTTATAAAACAAATGTAAGTTGATATTTCAGAAAAAATATAGTAGAATTGTTTTAGATTGGAGAAGGGTAATGTTATTAAAAGATATAAAAGAAATATTTCCATTTGCAAATAAAATGAAAGTATATGCTTTTGTAGGACCATCAGGAACTGGAAAAAGTTATAGGGCACAGATGGTAGCAGGAGAAAAAGACACACATTTTATAATTGATGATGGATTACTAATAAAAGATAATGAAGTAATAGCTGGAGAATCAGCCAAAAAGGCTTCAACTAAAGTTGCAACTGTTAAACATGCACTTTTTTATGAAGAAGAAGAAAAAGCAGAAATAGTAAAAGCATTAAGAAAATATAAACCACAAAGTATATTAATATTAGGAACTTCTGACGGAATGGTACAAAAAATAGCATCAAATTTGGGATTACCTCCAATAGCAGAAACGGTATATATTACTGATGTAGCAACAGAGCAAGAAATGGCAACAGCTAGAAAAATAAGAGTAACAGAAGGAAAGCATGTAATACCAGTTCCAACTTTTGAAATAAAAAAAGATTTTTCAGGTTATTTATTAGATCCATTGCAAATATTTAAATCAAAAGGAAAAGGACAAAAACCATATATATCTGAAAAATCAATTATAAGACCAACTTTTAGTTATATGGGGAGATTTACAATTTCTGATTTAGTATTTAGACAGATTATAGAATATTTAGCTATTCAGGCTCCAGCAATATATAAGATATTAAAAACAAGAGTAGAGAATTATGGAGAAGGGGCTAAAATATATATGGAAGTTACTATTATGTATGGCTTTAATGTAATAGATGGATTAAAAGAATTTAAGGAAAAGGCTAAAAAGGAAATAGAAAAGTTAACTGCAATGAATGTAGTTCAATTAGATGTGGTAGCAAAAAACATATATGTACCAGAAAGTGAGGAATAAATGGAGGCAACAAAACAAGAACAAGAAGAATTATTGAAGTGGTTATTTGGAAGTGATGTAAAAATAATGCAAGAAGAAGATATAACACTTGCACCATATTATGACGATTTCAATATTTATTATACAGAAGATATTTATAATTTATTTCAAACAAAGCCAATGAAACGTGAAGGAAAGATACTACAGTTAGGCTCAGATATTTTAGAAAATCCAAATTGTTATCATACAAGACTTCAACATTCTAAAGGGGCTTATAGAAATATTATACAATTTTTAACTATTCAATATAGAAATTTACAATGGAGAAAATACATAGAACAAAATAAATTAAAAGGTTATTTAGTAGAAAAAATAAAATTTATGTGTATACATGATATTGGGCATGCAATGTTTTCTCATTCTGTTGAGAAATTAATAGGTGATGATAAATGTACACATGAAGATGTAGGTAATAGAATTTTAAAAGAGAATAAAGAAGTACGAGAAGCATTAGATAAAATAAAACCATTAGAGGAAGGTAGTAATTTAGAAGGAGATGGTTCTTTAGAAGCATTATGTGAAGGAAACATAGATTTTGATAGGATGGATTATATAATAAGAGATAGAACTTATACAGGAAGAGAATATGTAAATGGATTGATATTAAAATTGAACATGTTATGTTGTGATTTAGAATATGTACCAGAACAAGGAAAATATCAATATGTATATAAACCAGAAGCATTACCATATATACAAGATTTTTTGAAATTAAGAATAGATATGTATAAAAATGAATATTGGACAAAAGATAAAGTGAAAGCAGATAGGTTTGTATGTTATTTATTAGAAGAAATCAATAATGGAAGAATACAAAGTACTCAAAGATTTAGAAAATATTTGGATGGAATAATAGGAAAAAGTGTAGAGGACATAGATATAGAATCTTTTATGGAAACAAATGATATTGTTTTTTTGAATCAATTAATTGATAAAGAAAATGATGCTGTAAATTTAATAACACAAAATACTAAAGCTTTATTTCAATTGGCAGTTAGTTTGCTAGACCCACAGCATACGGATGTTAGTGAATATAGTGATGAAGAAAAGGAGTTTATAAAAAAATTAAGAAGTGTAATATCAAGAAAAAATATCAATACTCCTAAAATTACATTAGATGACATAATTTTGTCAGTCGAACTTGAAGAAGATAAAAGAAAAGAAATACAGGAAAAAATTAAAGAAGTGTTAGAAAATAAAGAAGTAGATGGTATATATGATTATATAACTAAATTTAAATCATATAATAAAAATGTACCTATTTATATTAAAGATGAGAATGGAACTATATATAAATTTAATGAATATCCAAGGGTGGACATGAATTTAGAGGATGAACTTAGATATGGTGTGGGTGTAATTATACCAGAACTAAAAAGACAAGGAATTTCATTGGAAGAAATAAAACAAATAAAACAGTTAATAGAAAGTTATCAAGGTGGTGAACAAAAAGAGGTACAAGAAGAAAATCAACAAGTTGATCCAAATAGAATGTCAATAATAAAAACGGGTAAAGCAAATTATTTGGACAGAATTGAAGTTCTATTTGAAAGAGAGTTATAAAATATTAACTATTGTTGGAGTTTTACTTGAGAAGGAATTATAAATTATATATATTAAATAATGAGAAAAAGGAGAGGAAAAATGTCATTTGTAGTTGCAATTGATGGTCCTGCAGGTTCAGGAAAAGGAACAATTACTAAGTTAGTTGGTGAAAAGTTAGGTTTAATGAATATCGATTCTGGTGCTACATTTAGGTGTGTTGCATTAAATATGTTACAAGAAAATATAAAATTAGAAGAAGAAGCAAAAATAAATGAAATGCTAGATAAAATAAACATTGAAATGAAAGAAAATGGAAAAATATTTTTAAATGGAAATGATGTAACTCAAAGAATAAGAGAAAATGATGTAAACAATTTTGTTTCTCAAGTTTCTACAATAAAGATAGTAAGAAGTAAATTGCTAAATGTGCAAAGGAATATAGCAAAAGGAAAAAATGTAATAATGGAAGGTAGAGATATAGGAACAAGTGTATTTCCTAATGCTAATGTAAAAATTTTTTTAGATGCTTCTGCTGAAGAACGAGCCAAAAGAAGGCAAAAGCAAAATGAAGAAAAAGGTATAAAAACGTCATATGAAGAAGTATTGGAAAATATAATTGATAGAGATAAAAGAGATTCTACAAGAGAAATATCTCCATTAAAACAAGCAAAGGATGCTATATATGTTGATACAACTAATATGACTATTGAAGAAGTAGTAGAGAAAATAATTCAAATAATAGAAAATAAAAAGGAATGTGATTAAGAGTGGAAAATGTCTTAAAAAGAATAGTGAGATGGATTGTAAGAGGTGCTATTTATATATGGTGTAAAATTTATTATAAAGTAGAAATTATAGGTTTAGAAAATATACCACAAGATGAACCTTTAATATTTTGTGGAAATCATAGAACATATTTAGATCCACCATTAATAATTTGTACAGCAAAAAGAGAAATGCAGTTTTTGGCAAAAGACGAGTTAGCGAAAAATCGATTTTTTAATTTTTTAGGTTGGGCCTTTAATGTTATTCATGTGAAAAGAGATGAAAAAGATATAACTGCGATAAAACAGTCTTTAAAGACTTTAAAAGATGGTAAATGTATAGGATTATTTCCAGAAGGAACTAGAAATGGAATAGAAAAAGGAGAAAAATTAAAAGATGGAGTAGCCTTTTTTGCAGTAAGAAGCGGAGCAAAAATTTTGCCATGTGGTATTAATGGGGGAACAAAAGAAAAGAGAAAGGTGACAATAAGATATGGAAAACCTTTAGACTATAGTCAATATAAAGGAAGCAAAGACAAAGAAGTATTAGACAAAATAACTAAAGAAGTAATGGACAATATTATTGAACTTGCAAAATAATTGGGGACAGTCCCTAATGGTTCCAAAAGGTACTATTAGGGACTGTCCCCAACGGCGCCCTAACTGTGCCCAACGAAAAGATTTGACAAAATATTTATTTGGTAGTATAATTTTATAGTGATTTAAAGTTGGTAGACGTTTTTCAAAAAGTTGAAAAGCGTCTTAAGTTATGAAGATAAAATAAAATTTGTGCCTTAGAAAGGAATGGTAGTAAAAATGAACAACGAAAAAATAAGAAATATAGCAATAATAGCACACGTAGACCATGGAAAAACAACATTAGTAGATTGTTTATTAAGACAAAGCCATGTATTTAGAGAAAATGAACAAGTAAGCGAAAGAGTAATGGATTCTAATGATTTAGAAAAAGAAAGAGGAATAACAATTTTATCTAAAAATACATCAGTTATGTATAAAGATGTAAAAAT
The DNA here is from genome assembly GCA_947626815.1 of uncultured Clostridia bacterium. Taxonomy (GTDB): domain Bacteria; phylum Bacillota; class Clostridia; order TANB77; family CAG-508; genus CAG-269. The sequence goes on from CANQTN010000006.1 coordinate 42,563, forward strand.
AAATATAGTTGATACACCTGGGCATAGTGATTTTGGTGGAGAAGTAGAAAGAGTTTTAAAAACAGTAGATGGGGTTTTATTACTAGTAGATGCATTTGAAGGAGCAATGCCCCAAACACGAGAAGTGCTAAAGAAATCTTTAGCAATGGGATTAAAACCTATTGTTGTTATAAATAAAATAGATAGACCAGGTGCTACACCTGAAAAAGTGTTAGATCAAGTAATAGAATTATTTATTGAGCTAGATGCAACTGATGAGCAACTAGATTTTCCAGTAATATATGCATCTGCTAAAAATGGAATTGCAAAAATGAATTTAGAAGATGAAACTACAGATGTACAATGCATATTTGAAACAATAGTAAATACAATAAAGGCTCCTAACTGTGATGAAGAAGGAACAGCACAAATGCTTGTATCTAATATTGGATATGATGATTATGTAGGAAGAATGGCTTGTGGAAGAGTAGAAAGAGGAATAATAAAAACTGGTATGCCTGTTTCTATTTGCGGAAGAGAAGATAAAATTACACAAGGTAGGATTGCTAAGGTTTATACATATGTTGGGCTAAATAAAGTTGAAGTAGAAGAAGGAAAAGCGGGCGACATAATAGAACTTGCAGGACTTCCTGATATTAATATAGGAGATACGATTTGTGATTTTAATAATCCAGAGAAGATACCATTTGTTGATATTGATGAGCCAACAGTATCAATGACATTTAGTGTAAATAATGGACCTCTAGCGGGAAAAGAAGGACAATTTATTACTTCAAGACATATAAGAGATAGATTATTCAAAGAATTAGAAAAGAATGTTTCATTAAGAGTAAAAGAAACAGATTCAGCAGATTCATTTGAAGTTGCAGGAAGAGGAGAACTTCATTTATCTATTTTAATTGAAACAATGAGAAGAGAAGGATTTGAATTATTAGTTTCAAGACCAAAAGTTATATTTAAAGAAATAAATGGACAAAAATGTGAACCAATTGAAAGATTGGTTGTAAATGTTCCGGATGACAGTGTAGGAACAGTTATTGAGAAACTTGGAAGAAGAAAAGCAGAAATGGCAAATATGGAACCAGCTGAAGAAGGTCATACAAAAATAGAATTTAAAATACCTGCAAGGGGATTGATAGGTTATAGAACAGAATTTTTAACTGATACAAAAGGTGAAGGAACAATGAATCATACTTTTGATAGTTATGAGCCATTTAAAGGGGATATTCAGGCTAGAGTAAGAGGAACAATTGTAGCATTTGAAGCTGGAAAATCAATAACTTATGGATTATATAATGCACAAGATAAAGGAGATTTATTCATAGGTCCAGGTGTTGAGGTATATGAAGGAATGATTGTTGGTTTAAATTCAAGAGGAGAAGATTTAGCTATAAATGTATGCAAAGAAAAGCATTTAACAAATACTAGAGCTTCTGGTTCTGATGAAGCACTTCGTTTAGTACCACCTATACAAATGTCTTTGGAAAAAGCAATAGAATTTATTCAAGATGATGAATTAGTAGAAGTAACACCTAAATCAATTCGTTTAAGAAAAAAGATACTTAACACAAAGGAAAGAGAAAGGGCTTCAAGAAATGCTAGTAAATAATATTCTTACAAATGTAAGTTAAGTTTTTTATGATAAAAAATAAGGAAAGTGAAAAAAATGAGAGTAAGAAATAGTGAGAAAAAAGATTATAAACCTGAATTGGCTTGGGGAAAAACAATTGAAATAATATATGATAGAATTAAACAAGAAGAATTTAGGAAAAGATTGAAAGTAGAAAAAAGTAATAAAGGATTAGATAGAGATACACATAATAGAGCATATATTTCGACAAAAATCAGACAGTACATTGAAGAAGGGATGAAAAAAAGTGATGCTGTATTAAGAGTAATTGATGAAGAACCAGAAATTGTGAAACAATTTGAATATTTAGAAAGAGCAGGGTTAGATTTAAGAGTTGTTTTTTACAATTGGGTAAGCGGAAGACAGGGTCCAAAAGTAGATAAAACATTTTCAGATGGAGAAGAAAAAGGTTAAAAAATTTAATTCTTTTCCAACTAGATTTGTGCCTTAGGAAGGAATGAGATTAATAATGGATAATCAAAAGTTAGCAAAAATTAAACAAAAAGCTTTAGCAGAAAATATACCAATTATAATGGATGATACACTTTTGGAGATTGAAAAAAGATTAAAACAAAAAAATCCTAAAAAAATCTTAGAAATAGGAACAGCTTGTCGGATATTCAGCCATATGTTTTTCAAACTTTTTAGAAGATGATGGAGAAATTGATACAATAGAAAGAGATGTTAAAAGGATAGAAGAAGCAAAACAAAATATAAAAGAAATGGAATTAGAAGATAAAATCAATATTTATGAAGGTGATGCAGTTGAAATATTGCCTACTCTAAATAAAAAATATGATATGATATTTATAGATGCAGCTAAAGGAAAATATCCATTTTTTTTAACACAAGCTTTAAGACTGATAAATGAAAGTGGAATAATTTTTGCAGATAATATTTTGTACAAAGGTTATGTAATGAGTGATTATAATAAACATAAACAGCGTACTGCTGTGAGGAATTTGAGAGAATATATAAAACAAATAAATGAAAATCCGAATTTGGAAACTGAAATTTTAGAAGTTCGGAGATGGATTAGCTATAAGTAAAGTAAAATAAAGAAACCCCCATCCCATAAAATAGGTTTATGGGATGGGGGAAGATTTTTTGCGGAAATGTAATACTTTTCGAAAATGTTTAATAGGTTAATAGGTTTTTTGTCTTTTAATAATCTCCAGGGCTTCCTGCAGTCCTACGAAATCGAAGATTTTTCCAGACGGGGCGACTCCGTACCCGGGAATGTCTATTTTCTTTGGATCAAATTCCAAGATATTAGACATATATTTGTTTTTCTTGTAGTTAGCATGTGCAGCACTTCCGCTTTCGGCGTGCACATGCATGTCGAAGGTCCGGATCTGAATTTCGAAGCACTCTCCAGATGGAGAGCGAAAGGTTACATGCAATGACTGGTAACCGTTTTCTTTTGGATGCAGGATATAATCTTTGGCTCCAATTATAAAATTTGGAGCTAGTCCTGATTTAGCCGGAATAAGCAGGCTGGGATGATTGCTAGCGTTAAAATCTTTAATATTCCTAGGTTTATCAGCCTCACACAAAGTGAAGCCCTGTTTGATGAAATATTCGATTGCTTTGTTTGCAATCTCGTAGCAAGACTGAATCAGCTTTCTGGAATTTCTTCCGAGAACCAGAATTCTGAAAGCAAATAAATCCCTGAGCAAATCCAAAGATTGATTAGTTTCTAAAAGGTTTAAAATTTTCTTTTCCGTACTGACTAAAGATTTGCGTCTGCCGTCTATACAGAACCGAATTTCCGGAAAATTCTTGTCTATTAAAGCATATACGTCGTTGAAACTTTTTCTAATCTGGTTTAAAAATTTCCGGTCTATAATTAATTTTCGGTACTCTGCAACTTTCGTCGCATGAGCAGTATCAATGATGTTTCCGCTGGCCTTAAGCAAAAATTCATATTCACTTAAGACTTCTGGGATGCTATGCCCTTTGTATAATGCTTGGGCAAATATGTTGTCATTAGGCATAATATGCTCCTTTCTTTTTTTATTAATACTATGTGTATTATAATAATTATATCATAAATTTATATAGATTTCAAATATTTAAATAATCAAATGGGTTACATTGACATAATCTAAAATAAGATATATAATAAAAATATTATTAAATATAATTAGGTTAGGTGAAAAGAAGAATGAAAGAAATTGAATTATTAGCACCTGCAGGATCGTTCGAAAAAGCAAAAATAGCATTTTTATATGGAGCAGATGCTGTTTATTGTGGTACATCTTCATTATCATTAAGAGCAAGAGCAGATATGGATGAAGGAGATTTAGAGAAAACTATCAAATATGCACATAAAATAAATAAAAAAGTATATGTAACTTTAAATATATTTGCATGGGATGATAAATATGAAGAAATAATTGAAATGGCAAAAAAATTAGAAGAATTAAAACCTGATGGAATAATAGCAGCTGATGTAGGAGTAATAGAAACAATAAAAAGATATGCTCCATCTGTACCAATAAATATAAGTACACAAGCAAATATTATTAGTTTACAAGATTGCAATTTTTGGTATAAAAATGGTGCCAAAAGAGTTATTATGGCAAGAGAAATGAATAAAGAGCAATTGAAATATATAATGGAAAATAAACCAAAGGATTTAGAAGTAGAAATATTTATACATGGAGCAATTTGTTTTGCATTTTCAGGAAGATGCTTTTTAAGTGATTTTTTATCATGTAGAAGTGCAAATCTTGGAGATTGTGTTCAAAGTTGTAGGTGGTCATATAATTTATATGCAGAAGAAAAGAATAATCCAGGTGAATATATGCCAATTGAAACAGATGAATATGGAACTAGCATATTTTCATCTAAAGATTTATGTTTAATAAAAGAGCTTCCAGAAATAATAAATATGGGAATAGATAGCTTAAAAATTGAGGGAAGATTAAAAACAGAATATTATATAGCAAGTGTAATAAATACATATAGAGCAGCAATTGATGATTATGAAAATGAACCAGAAAATTATGATTATACAAAGTATTTAAAAGAATTAGAAAAAGTGAAGACTAGGGGATTAACAACTTTTTATTTTAATGACAGAAATAATAAAGACATTCAAGAATATGGGGGAAGACAGTATAACGAAAATTATGAATTTGGTGGCAAAGTTATAGAATATAATAAAGAAAAGTCAGTTATAGAAATAAAAAATAAATTACAGGTAGAAGATGTTTTAGAAATAATTATTCCTGGTCAAATAGAACCATATATATTTAAAATAGAACATTTATGGGATGTTGAAACTGATGAAGAAATTAATTCAATAAGTCCAGGGGTAAAAGGTCAAATGGTAAAAATGCAGTTACCAATTGAGTGTAAACAAGATTGGATTTTGAGAAGAAAGAAATAAAGATTATGAATATCATTTTTTTTATGATTATTTTCCTAGAATATAAAAAAGAGATACACCGATAAGCATAAGGTGTATCTCTTTCATTCCTCGATAAGCATAAAAGGAACTAATAATTAAATATATTAATTACTGAAAAAATTGTACAACAAAAACTAAACCTTGTCAAGTGACTCTTTAAGACAGATTTGGCCTAAATAATCTTAATAATTTTGACTTTTATTTTCAAAATTACTTAATATATTAAAAATAAAAATACCGAAGTATAAAACATAAAATAGACATGATAAAATCAATTATAGTATTAATGTCTGGTATTAAAACAAAAATAGATCCAATTGAAAAGCCAATAATACAGTAAAAAGTGGGTCCATAATGATAAGTTAATAGATATTTTGTTAATTTCATAAAAAACAAACTTCCTATTAATATTCCAATGCTTAAAGGTAATAAAAAAGGAAAATAAAGAGTAGATACAGAATGTAAATAAAAGTTGTAAATACCTAAAAGCATTAAAATTACTGTACTACTAACACCAGGAATTATTATTCCGAATTGACATTAAAAAACCACATAAAATTAAATAAAAGTTATTAAAATTTTTAATAGTATTTATTTCTAAAAAATTTTCTAGAAAAATAGATCCTATTCCTATTATAAGTGCAAGTAAAAAGAAAAATAGATAAAAGGGTTTAAATTTTTCTTTTTTGTTTACTTCTTTTACTAAAGCAGGTATGCTTCCTGAAATTAAACCTATAAAAATTGATTTAGTTTGTATAGGAAAAGAAAATAAACAATAATTTAAAATATTGCCAAATATAAAAAAGCCCAATGCAGAGCCTATTAATATAGGAAAAAGAAATTTAAAGTTGTTTTTTATGTTTTTAAAAAAATTTAAAATACTGTCTAAAAGTTTTTCATAAATTCCAAAAATAACACAAAATACACCACTACTAATTCCTGGAAGTATAGCACCAGAACCGATTGCTATTCCTTTTAAACAATTTTGAATGAAGTTCATTTAAAATACACCTCTTTAAAATATATGGTTAGTACTTTATAAAAAATTACAAAAATTTTAGACTGACCTTTCAGTTTAATTATATTTTTTGTGAATTTGTGATATAAATATAGGGGCAAAAATGTAAAGGAGCGAAGGTTGAAAAATAATTACAATAATTTATTCTTTTCCAACCAGATTTGTGCCTTAGGAAGGAATGAGATTAACTATGAATAAAAGATTATATGAATATATCAAAATAGATGATTTAAAAGATATGTTAAAAAAATCTGGTGAGAAGTATGGAAACAAAATTGCATATCAAATTAAAAATAAAGATGGAAGTTATAAAGAAATAACACATAAAGAAGTAAGAGAAGTAATTGATGCCTTAGGTACAGCTTTAATAAATATGGAATTAAAAGGAAAAAGAATTGCTATTATTTCGGAAAATAGATATGAATGGGAAATAGCATATTTAGCGATTGTATGTGGTGTGGGAATAGTAGTACCATTAGATAAATCATTACCAGAAAACGAATTAAGAAGTTTAATAAAACGTTCAGAAGTAGAAGCGATATTTTATTCTGAAAAATATGAAAAAACTTTAGAAAGAATAAAAAATGAAGGTGTTGGAAAATTAAAACACTTAATTTCTATGGATTTAGAAAAACATACAAATGGTAATTATTCTGAGAAAGAATTAATTGAAGTAGGAAAAAAGTTAATAGAACAGGGAAATAGAAAATTTATTGATGCTAAAATAGATAATACACAAATGAATATAATGTTATTTACATCAGGAACTACATCAGCATCTAAAATAGTATCATTATCACACAAAAATATTTGTTCTAATTTGATGGACATTGCGTCTGTATTAAATGTAAATTCAGATGATGTATTTTTATCATTTTTACCATTACATCATGTATTTGAATGTACAGTAGGCTTTTTATTTAGTTTATATAAAGGGGCAAAAACAGTATTTTGTGATGGAATGAGACATATTACAGACAATATGAGAGAATATAAAATTTCTGTTATGGCATCAGTTCCAGCAATATATGAAAGTATTTTCAAAATGATAACAAAAGTATTAGAAAAAGAAGGAAGACTTGACGATACATTTCAAAAAATGGAACAATATAAAGAATTTAGTATGGATGAGAAAAAACAAGTATTTAAAGAAATACATGAGATGCTTGGTGGAAATGTAAAATTAATGATTAGTGGGGCTGCAAGTTTGGAGCCAGGGATAGAAGAAAAATTTAGATTGTTAGGATTTAATTTAGTGCAAGGTTATGGCTTAACAGAAACATCGCCAGTTATTGCAATTGGAAATAGTAAATACCATAAAACTGGTTCAATAGGAAAAACAGTTCCAAGTGTAGAAGCAAAATTGGTAAATGAGGATAAAGAGGGAGTAGGAGAACTTATTGTAAAAGGTCCAAACATCATGCTTGAATATTTTGAAAATAGACAGGAAACTAAAAAAGTATTAGTAGATGGGTGGTTTTATACAGGAGATTTAGCAAAAATTGATGAAGAAGGATATATATTTATATGTGGAAGAAAGAAAAGTGTTATTGTACTTAAGAATGGAAAAAATATATTCCCAGAAGAAATGGAAAATTTAATGAATAGAATAGAAGGAATAGAAGAATCATTTGTATTTGGAAGACAAATGTCAGAAGACAAAAATGATATAAAAATATTTGCTAAATTAGTTTATAATAAAGAAATTGTAGAAGATGCTTATAAAGTGAAAGGCGAGGAAGAAATATACAAAGCAATAAGTGAAAAAATAAAAGAAATAAATAAACTAATGCCAAAATATAAAGCAATAAAAGGAATTATAGTAACACAAGAACCATTAATAAAAACTACAACAAATAAAATAAAAAGGCAAAATAATTTAGATAAAATCAAAGATGAAGATTTTAAGATAACATTTAAAACATAGTACTAGCATGGATAAAGGGAGCTTTTTATGAAATTAGAAGAATTAACAACTAGATTTTTAGGGAGAACTCTTACATATATAGAACAAATAGATTCTACTCAAATGGAAATTCTAAGAAAAATTGAAAATAAAAATATAAAAAATGGAGAGATTGTTTTAGCGGACATTCAAACTGAAGGAAAACGGAACACATGGTAGAAAATGGTATACAAATGAAGCAAATAATATAGCTTTTTCGTTTTATATTGATGTCAATTGTTTGAAGATAATTAAAAATGTACAAGATATAGATGGAATTACAATTAAAATTGCGCAAACTATAATAAAAATTTTAAAAGAGTTATATAATATAGAACTTCAAATTAAATTTCCGAATGATATTGTATATAAAGGCAAAAAAATAGGAGGAATTTTAACTCAAACAAAATTGATGGGAACAAAAATTAAGTATATAGTTGTTGGAATTCGGGATAAATACAAATCAAGAGAAATTTAATAAAGAAATAGAAGCAATAGCTTCTTCAATAAAAAATGAGTTTAATATTGAAGTTGATAGAGAAAAATTTTTAACAAAATTTTGTAATTTGTTTGAAAGTGAACTTATTTATTAAGGAAAGATTTAATTTTTTTCCAACCAGATTTGTGCTTTAGAAAGGAATGGTAGTAAAAATGAAAATAGGTTTTTTGTTTCCTGGTCAAGGTTCTCAGAGTGTAGGAATGGGAAAAGACTTATATGATAGTTATGAGGTAGTTAAAAATATATATGCAAAAGTAAAAGAATTAACTGGTATAGATATTGCAAAAATTACTTTTGAAGGAGAAGAAGAAGTTTTAAATGAAACTAAAAATACGCAACTTGCTATTTTGACAATGAGTTTAGCAATATTAGAATTGTTAAAAGAAAAAGGAATTAAGGCAGATGCTTCTTGTGGATTAAGTTTAGGAGAATATTCAGCATTAATATATAGTGGAGTATTTAGTTTTGATGAAGGAATAAAGCTTGTTCAAAAAAGGGGAGAATATATGCAAAATTTAGTACCAAATGGTGAGTGGCTTATGGCGGCAATTCTTGGTATGAATGAAGAACAAGTGCAAGAAGTATGTGGTAAAGTAACAAAAGGATTTGTTGTACCTGCTAATTTTAATACAACTGGTCAAATTGTAATTTCTGGAGAAAAAGAAGCGGTAGAAGAAGCAGAAATAATTGCAAAAGAGATGGGAGCTAAAAAAGTTAGAGTTTTGAAAACAGCAGGACCATTTCATACTCAAAAATTAATAAAAGCCGCAGAGACATTAAGAAGTGAACTAGATAAGGTTACTATTAATAATTTTGAAATTCCTGTTGTAAAAAATTTAGATGGAACTTTATATACAAATAATGATGATATAAGAAATATTTTAGCAAAGCATATTATTAGTCCAGTTAGATTTTCTAAAAGTTTAGAAACAATGATTGATATGGGAATAGATACTTTTGTAGAAATAGGTCCAGGAAAAACTTTACTTGGTTTTGTAAAAAGATTAGATACAAATAAGGAAATTACATCTTTAAATATTAATAATGTAGAAACTTTAGAAAATGCATTAAAAATTTTAATATAAAGTATAACAAAACCTTATGATTATATTTTAATTTTATTAAAGAAGGGAATGAGAATAAGAATGGAAAAAAAGGTGGCATTAATTACAGGAGCAACAAGAGGAATTGGCAAACAAATTGCAATAAAACTTGCAAAAGGAGGATATAATATAGCATTAAATTATAGAACAGAAAATGAAGATTTAAATTTAACAAAAGCACAAATTGAAGATTTAAATGTAAAATGCTTAGCAGTTAAAGGTGATGTTTCTAATTTCGAAGATTGTGAAAATGTAGTGAAAACTATAATTGAAGACTTTGGTCAAATTGATGTATTAGTTAATAATGCAGGAATTACTAAAGATATGTTATTAATGAGAATGAAAAAAGAGGATTTTGAACAAGTTATAAATGTAAATTTAGTGGGAACATTTAATATGACGAAAAATGTAATTAATTATATGTTAAAAGCAAGAAGTGGAAGAATTATAAATATTTCTTCAGTAGTAGGAATATCAGGAAATGCAGGGCAAACAAACTATGCAGCATCAAAAGCAGGAATAATAGGATTTACAAAAAGTTTGGCTAAAGAAGTTGCTTCAAGAAATGTTTTGGTTAATGCAGTAGCACCAGGTTTTATTCAAACAAATATGACTGATGTTTTAAAAGATGAGCTAAAGGAAGAAATTGCTAAAAATATACCATTAAATAGAATGGGAACTGCTGAAGATGTAGCAAATGTTGTTAAGTTTTTAGCATCTGAAGATAGTTCATATATAACTGGTCAAGTTATTAATGTAGATGGAGGAATGTTAATGTAGAGAGGAAGGATATTGAAGGTTGAAAAATAATTACAATAATTTAATTTTTTTCAATCAGATGTCAGACTTAGAAAGGAAGGATATTGAAAGATGGAAAAAAGAGTTGTCATTACAGGATTGGGAGCGATAACTCCTATTGGAAATAATGTAGATGAAACATGGGAAGGAATTAAAAATAAAAAATGTGGGATTGATAAAATAACATCATTTGATACAACAAATTTTAAGACAACACTTGCTGCTGAAGTAAAAGATTATGATCCAACAAAATATTTTGAGGTAAAACAATTTAGAAGATTAGATAAAAGTTCACAATTTGCAATAATAGCAGCAAGAGAGGCTTTTAAAGATAGTGGTATAACTAAGGAAAATACAAATTTTGAAAGAGTAGGAATATTTGTTAGTTCTGGAATAGCTGGTTTAAATACAATACAAGAACAAGCAGAAATAAATTGCTTAAAAGGAAATAATAGAGTTTCTCCGATGTTTATTCCAATGACAATTGCAAATATGCCGGCAGGAAATATATCTATTGATTTAGGATTAAAAGGTGAATCTATTTCAATAGTAACAGCATGTAGTTCTTCAACAAATGCAATAGGTGAAGCATATAGGACTATAAAATATGGAGCAGAAGATGCTATTTTAGCAGGAGGTACTGAAAGTTCAATTTGTAGACTTGGAATAGCAGGTTTTGAAAATATGAAAGCATTATCACAGGCAACTGATAAAAATAGAGCAAGTATACCATTTGACAAGGAAAGAGATGGATTTGTTATGGGTGAAGGATCAGCAATTTTAGTTGTGGAGGATTTGGAACATGCTTTGAATAGGGGAGCAAAGATATATGCTGAAATAATAGGATATGGAGCGACATCAGATGCATATCATATTACTTCACCAGCACCTGAAGGAGAAGGTGGAGCAAGAGCCATGAAAAGAGCAATTGAAGATGCTAAAATTAAACCAGAAGATATAGATTATATTAATGCACATGGGACATCAACACATTTAAATGATTCTTTTGAAACTGCAGCAATTAAGACTGCTTTAGGTGAGGCAAGTAAAACCGTAATGGTAAGTTCTACAAAAGGAAATATAGGTCACTTATTAGGAGCAGCAGGCAGTGTAGAAGCAATTTTTTGTGTAAAAGCATTACAAGATGGCATAGTACCGCCAACTATTAATTATAGAGAAAAAGATGATGAATGTGATTTAAATATAGTACCAAATGAACCGGTAAATAAAGATATAAATATTGTAATGTCAAATTCTTTAGGATTTGGAGGACATAATGCAAGTATTATATTAAAGAAATATGAAGAATAATGAAAGGTTGTGCAAAAAATGGAATATGAAAAAATAAAACAACTAATGGAAGATATGGGTAATTCTAAATTGACAGAATTAAATATTGATTTTCCAGATGGTATGAAAATAAGAATGAAAAAGGAAGAAAAACATGTAGTAGTAGATATGCAAGAAAATATTAAAAATGATATACAAATGGAAAGAATGTCAAGAAATTTTAATACAGATATGAAAGAAGAAAGCACAGAAAATATAGTAGATGGGAATATAGTAAAAGCACCAATGGTGGGAACATTTTATGCAAAATCATCACCTGAGAGTGAACCATATGTAAAGATTGGTCAAAATGTAAAAAAAGGTGATGTTCTTTGTATTGTAGAAGCAATGAAATTAATGAATGAAATCGAATCTGAATTTGATGGGGAAATAGTAGAAATTTTAGTTAAAGATGGAGAAACAGTAGAATATGGAGAACCATTATTTATAATAAAATAGGAGGAAAAATATGTTAAATAAGGAGCAAATAAAAGAAATTATTCCACAAAGAGATCCATTTTTAATGATTGACGAAATTGAGGAATATGTTCCAGGAGAAAGTGCAATAGCATATAAAAATGTTGATGAAAATGAATGGTATTTTAAAGGGCATTTTCCAGGCAATCCAATTATGCCAGGAGTTTTGATTACAGAGAGCCTAGCACAGACAGGGGCAGTTGCTATTTTAAGTGTTAAAGAAAACAAAGGAAAAAATGCATTATTTGGTGGAATTGACAAAATGAAATTTAAGAAAATGGTGATACCAGGTGATAGATTAAAGTTAGAAGTAAAGATAATTAAGCAAAAAGGACCAATAGGAATTGGAGAAGCAATTGCAACAGTAAATGGAGCAGTTGCTGCTAAAGGAGAGCTTACTTTTGCAATAGTTTAGTTAAAAAGAAGGGAAAAGAAAATGAATAAAATTTTAATTGCAAATCGTGGAGAAATTGCAGTTCGTATTATAAGGGCATGTAAAGAAATGAATATAAAAACAGTTGCAGTATATTCTGAAGCTGATAGAGATGCTATGCATACTCGCTTAGCAGATGAAGCAATTTGTGTTGGCCCAGCAGTTTCACGGAAAGAGTTATTTGAATTTTAAAAATATTATAGAGGCAGCAAATATTACAAAAGCAGATAGTATCCATCCAGGTTTTGGATTTTTATCAGAAAATAGCCAATTTGCGAAAATATGTGAAGAATCAAATATAAAATTTATAGGTCCGTCTTATAAAGTAATTGAATTAATGGGAAATAAGTCTAATAGTAAAGAATTAATGAAATCAAATGGTATTCCAGTAATTCCAGGTTCAGAGGGTAGTGTAAAAGGAATAAAAGATGCAATCAAAATTGCAAATGAAATTGGATATCCTATTATGTTAAAAGCAGCAGCAGGAGGTGGAGGAAAAGGAATACGTATAGTTAAAACACCAGAAGAATTAGAAACTGATTATAATATTGTAAAACAAGAAGCAAAAATCTCATTTAATGATGATGAAATTTATATAGAGAAATTTATTGAAAATCCAAGACATGTAGAAATACAAATTTTAGCAGATGAACATGGAAATATAATTCATTTAGGAGAAAGAGATTGTTCAATTCAACGTAAAAATCAAAAGGTCATTGAGGAAACACCTTCTACAGCTATTGATGATAAATTAAGAAATAAAATGGGAGAAGCGGCAGTAAAGGCGGCTAAAATATCTGGATATACAAGTTGTGGTACTGTTGAATTTTTGGTAGATAAAGATAAAAATTTTTATTTTATGGAAATGAATACTAGGATACAAGTGGAACATCCAATAACAGAATTAAGAACAGGTATAGACATTGTAAAAGAACAAATTAGAATTGCTGCAGGAGAAAGCTTAAGAATAAAACAAAAAAATGTTGAATTTAGAGGACATAGTATTGAATGTAGAATAAATGCAGAAAGACCAGAAAAAAATTTTATGCCATGTCCAGGAACAATAACAGGACTTAATTTGCCAGGTGGAAATGGAATTAGAATAGATACAGCAATTTATGAAGGTTATACAATACCACCAAATTATGATTCTATGATTGCCAAAATTATTACACATGGAGATACAAGAAATGAGGCAATAAGTAAAATGAAAAGAGCATTAGAAGAGACTGTAATAGAAGGGGTAGATACTAATATTGATTTTTTATTTAGTATTATTAAAAACCCAGACTTTATTAGGGGAAATTTTGATACTTCATTTATAGAAAAAAATATTTTAAAATAATTAAAAATATATTTTAGTTTAAAATGAAAACAAAGTATTGAAAGGAAAATCAGAATAAAATGATTGTAGATAAAATAAAAAAGAGGGAACCAACAGCCAAAAGAACGGAAAACAAAGTAGATATACAAGTTGGCAAATGGATAAAATGTGATAAATGTAAAGAAATATTATATAAAGATGACGTAAGAGCCAATAATAGTATATGTCCAAATTGTGGAAGTTACTTTAGAATGCATATAAATAAAAGGTTGGAATTAATTATAGATAAAGATACATATAAAAGATTTGATATAAATATTGACACAACAAATCCATTAAATTTAGAAGATTATCCAAAAAAAATAAAAGGATTAAGGGAAAAAACAGGAATACAAGAAGCAGTAAGCTGTGGAACAGGAAAAATTAATGGAGAAAATGTAGTAATATGTGTAATGGATAGTGGCTTTTTAATGGGAAGTATGGGAATAGTAGTAGGAGAAAAAATCACATATGCTATAGAAAAAGCAATAGAATTAAAATTACCTATAGTAATATTTTGCGTATCAGGCGGAGCTAGAATGCAAGAAGGAATTATATCTCTTATGCAGATGGCAAAAACAACAGCAGCAATTTCAAAGCTTAATGAAGCAGGTTTATTATATATATCAGTATTAACAGATCCTACATATGGAGGTGTAACAGCGTCATTTGCAAGTTTAGCAGATATAATACTAGCAGAACCAGGAGCAATGATAGGATTTGCAGGTCAAAGAGTGATAGAACAAACTATAGGAGAAAAGTTGCCAGAAGGTTTTCAAACAGCAGAATTTTTATTAGAACATGGTTTTATTGACAAAATTGTGAAAAGAGAAGAATTAAAGGAAACAATATATAAATTGATAAAATTTCATTGTTAGGAGAGAAAAGCTGAAAAATGAGTATAATTCTAACCAGATTTGTGCCTTAGAAAGGAATGAGATTAAAAATGAAAAAAGGTGAGATAACAGCTTGGGAAAGAGTAGAAATAGCAAGAAATCCAAAGAGGAAAACTTCAATGGATTATGTTGAGGAAATATTTGATGAATTTATTGAATTACATGGAGATCGAAATTTTAAAGATGATAAATCTATTGTATGTGGATTAGCAAGAATAGGAAATCAGAATTTTACAATAATTGCTGAACAAAAAGGAAGATCTACAAAAGAAAATATAGAAAGAAATTTTGGAATGCCTAATCCAGAAGCTTATAGAAAAGGTATTAGATTTATGCGGTCAAGCTGAAAAATTTAAAAGACCAGTGATTACTTTTATAGATACAAAAGGGGCATACCCAGGTATTGGTGCAGAAGAAAGAGGACAGCGGAGAAGCTATTGCTAAGTCTATGTTAGAAATGAGTAAACTAAAAGTACCGGTTATAGCCATAGTAATTGGAGAAGGATCAAGTGGAGGAGCATTAGCTTTAGGTGTTGGTAATAGAGTTTTGATGTTAGAAAATGCGATATATTCGATATTATCTCCAGAAGGATATGCAAGTATTTTGTGGAAAGATTCATCTAGGACCAAAGAAGCAGCAGAAAAGATGAAATTAACTGCCAAAGATTTGTATGAATTAAAGATAATTGATAAAATAATAAAAGAACCAAATGGAGAAAATGAGCAAGAAAATTTTATAAAGACATCTAAAAATTTAAAAAAAGAAATATTGAATGTTTTAGAAGAACTAAAAGAGCTATCACCTGAACAACTAGTTGATGATAGATATCAAAAATTTAGAAATATGGGAGAATATAAGATTTTATAAAATGATGGGTTCCATTAAACCAGAATTTTATATTTTATAAAAAATAATTAATGGGGAAAGGAAAGGTATAATATATAAAAATTATATTGTATGAGGTGTAAAAATGTTATTAGAAGGAAAAAAAATATTAATTATGGGAATTAGAAATAAATGGAGTATAGCTTTTGGAATTGCAAAAGCTGCATATGATAATGGAGCAAAACTTATTTTTACATATATGGGAGAAGAAAATAAGGAAAAAATAGAAACTTTAATTTCAGAATTTAAAGATAGTAAAGCATATATTTTAAATGGAGCATCAGAAGATGAATTAGTAAAAGAGACATTTACAAAAATAAAAGAAGAAAATGGAAAAATCGATGGTATTGTTCATGCTATAGCACATGCGAATACAGAAGATTTACACAATGATTTCATTTGTACAAGTAAAGACGGATTTGCACATGCTTGTGATGTAAGTAGTTATTCATTTGTATTAGCATCAAGGATGGCAAAAGAATTAGATATGTTAAATGAAAATGCTAGTATAATTACATTAACATATCATGGTTCTACTAAAGTAATTGATAGCTATAATGTTATGGGAGTAGCAAAAGCAGCATTAGAAGCAAGTGTGAGATATTTAGCAGAAAATTTAGGAAGAGAAGGAATAAGAGTAAATGCAGTTTCAGCAGGTCCTATAAAGACATTATCAGCTAAAGGAATTAAAGATTTTAATTCTATTTTAGACATTATAGAAGAAAAAGCACCATTACATAAAAATGTTACAACTGTGCAAGTAGGAAATGTAGCAACATTTTTATTGAGTCCTTTATCAGATGCAATTACAGGTCAAGTTATTTATGCTGATAATGGATATAACATAATGGGAGTATAATTTTAATAAAAAATATATTAAATCTTATATTTAAAAGGTCATGCACTTTTAATTTTTGAAAACATATACTTTGGTATATGGAATAAAAAATGGAGGTGCATTTATTTTGTTTTCGATTTGCATGACTGGTATATTAGGGTTTTTACAATTTTTGAAATCAGCAGTATTTGTTGTTCGGATATATTCAAGGGGGAAATCTTTTTCCAGAACCATTAACATCAGAAGAAGAAAGAAATTGCTTAGAACAAATGGCAAAAGGGGATGATGAAGCAAGAAATATTTTGATAGAAAGAAACCTAAGATTGGTAGCTCATGTTGCTAAAAAGTATAGTTCATCAAATGTTGATCAAGATGATTTAATATCAATAGGAACAGTGGGTTTAATAAAAGGAATAAATAGTTTTAACTTAGAAAAAGGTGCTAAGTTATCTACATATGTATCTCGTTGTATAGACAATGAAATTTTAATGTATTTACGAGCAACAAAAAAACTTGGAGCAGAAGTATATTTAAATGAACCGATAGGAAAAGATAAAGATGATAATGTAGTAACCCTACAAGAAGTTTTAGAAAATAATGAAAGAACAATAGAAGATGAAGTAGATATAAAAATGAAAATAAAAATGCTTTATCAAAAAATGAAAGAAGTTTTAAAAGACAGAGAAAAAACAATCTTAGAATTAAGATTTGGGCTTGAAGGACATAAACCAAAAACACAAAACGAAATTGCTAAAATGATGGGCATTTCACGTTCATATGTATCTAGAATAGAAACAAAAGCAATTAATAAATTGGCAAAGGAGATAAAAGAGTAAAAAAACACTTGATTTTTAGCTAGAAACGGGTGTATATTTATTATGAGCAGTTTTTGGAAAAAGGTATGGTGAAAATATAATGAATTTTGATGAAATAAAAGGGAATGTTTTTCAAGCTTTTGAAACAGGAGATGTAACACAACTACAACGAGTAGTACAACAAATGCCTTATTTTAGGGGAGAACAATTTAATGACATGGTAAATATGATAAGTAATTTGGAAATGCCACTTTATAATAAGCTAAAAATATGTATGACAATTGCTTGTATGGATATAAGAACTTTTTTTTCTGTAGAAATAATGTCTGCAGTAATAAATAGACTTATAAAAGAAAACGAAGAACAATTTTTAAAGTTAATAACTGAAAATGAAGATATTCAAAAGTTATGTGTACAATGCTATAAAAATATTGGAGAACTTGAACTTGGAAATAATATAGAACATATATTGATGTTACCTGATTTTAGAAAAAATGTTCTTGAGGATGAAGACTTTATTTCAGAAAAAATGGTAAGAAGAAGAGATTTTTTTAGATGTTTGCCAAAAGAATATGCATATTTAATATCATTTTATAATAGTGATATGGATTTTGGCACATCAACTTTAAGAAAATATTATCAAAAATATTTTTCAGAATGTTTAACTAATAAAGAACAAATGGAATTAGCAGAATTGCAACATGACATAAGTATTGATAATTATCTTAACTTATCTCAAAAAGATATAATGAGAGATATAAAATATGTATTGCAACAAATTTTAAGAGATAGAAAATTTTATGACAATATACAAAATATAAGGGGAAAAGCAGTATTAGATTTAAAAGGTGCAATTTCCTTTGCACAGAAATATGATGGTACTGAATTTTATGAACAATTATTAAATGATGAATGTAATGTTTTTGATGATGATATATTACAAAAAATATATTATTTGGCAAACAAGGGTAGAGTGAAAGAACCAGAAAAATTAAAAGATATAAGAAATGTAACAATGCAAGAATTAGAAAATATGCCAAAAGATAATTATTATGTTTCAAGAACTTTTTTGGCAGGTGGACCATTATCAGAGATGAACAATGTACGTATATTTGAAGATTCTACAAATAGGGAAATACGAAGAATTGATAAAAATGGAGAAGTTAAAATAGTTATTATTCCAGGTGATAGAGGACATGATGATGGAGTGAAGGAAATATATGGAGATGATGTTAAATTTCCTAAAGAATGTTTAACAGCAATTGAGCGTAGTATGGAAGCAGCAAAACAAATATCATCAATGACATATGTAATAGAAAATGAACATTGCTTTATAATTGTACCAGATAATGTGTCTATAGAGCAAAAAAAGATATCTATAGATTGGTTAAGTACTGCATTACAAGAAGGAGTAATAGGGATATTTGTATATGATCGTAATAAAGATGAGCTTTATGTAGCAAATGCCGGAGATGAGATGAATATACAGGATGCAACAGATTTTATGTTTAATCTAAATGGAAAAATGACTCCAGCGGAGATGAGCAAAATTGAAATTAGTAAAAGAAGTTCTAATTGTGAAAAAGATATAAGTATGATGCA
This sequence comes from uncultured Clostridia bacterium, assembly GCA_947626815.1. Classification (GTDB taxonomy): domain Bacteria; phylum Bacillota; class Clostridia; order TANB77; family CAG-508; genus CAG-269. The sequence continues at coordinate 61,613 of CANQTN010000006.1, forward strand.
ATTAGCTAAAAAGTCTCTTACAGAAAATGTTACAAACACCATGATGGCAAAAATGGAACAACAACTAGGTAATGTAGAAAAACAGGAAATACATGAATGCACCAATGAACAACATAAAGGTGAGCAAATAGATTAGACTTGGATAATTTAAGGGAGAATTAAATATATGATAAAAGATGATTATGCTAGGGCATATGTTGAAGTATTAGCATGTATGAGATTATTAAAAAAAGAAGATTATGATAAAATTCCAGTAAAGTTAATTAAGTATTTTGAAGATAATAAAGATGTTAATTATAATTTTGAGATAGATTGTAATACATTAAATGATAGAAAGTTATCAGAAGAGGCAAATGCAATAAATTTGTATATATATATGAATTATTTTTCAACAGAAGCGAGAAATAAAAAAATAAGATATATTTTAATAGAAAACGAAAAAAAATATCAGGAAATGTTAAGTAAAAAATATAGTACAGATAAGTTATTTAAAAAAAAGTAAGAAGAATAAAAAATACATTAAGCTTTTTAGAATTGTAACAGTTCACCGGTCAATAGTGCAAATGGTCAATAATAATATATTATTTATTTGTAACTCCCAACTGCATACAGATTGTACCTAAAATTTTATAATAAATTATAAAATTTTATTAACGATCTGTACTTTGTTGGTCCCCCCGAATTGTTACTGCATAAATAATATATGATTATTGACAAGTGAACTAAAATTATAAATAAAACAAAAAGTACTTGCATTTTTGTTAAAAATTGGGTATAATAATATAAGAAACATAAAATAATATAGCATAAGAGTGGGAGCGTTTCCCACTCTTCATCTTTGAATAGGAGGAATTAATGGCTAGTATAGAAGAAAAAGTAGAAATATTACTAAAGCCAATAATAGAAGAAATCGGGTATGATTTATATGATGTAGAATATGTAAAAGAAGGAAAAAATTATTTTTTAAGAATATTCATAGATAAACCAGAAGGAGTTGATTTATCTGATTGTGAAAAAGTAAATGATGCAATAAATGATAAATTAGATGAGGCAGATTATATAAAAGAGCAATATTTTTTAGAGGTTTCATCACCAGGTGTTGAAAGGATATTAAAAAAAGAAAAACACTTAGAACAAAATATAGGAAAAGAAATACATGTAAAATTATTTAAGAAAGATAAAGATGGAAATAAAGAATACCAAGGAATACTAAAAAACTTTAATCAAGAAGTCATAGAAATAGATGATAATATACAAATAGAGAGAAAAAATATAGCACAAATAAAGACGGTGTATAATTGGTAAGAAAGAATAATAAAAAAAGGAGGAAGCAAGAAGGTTGAAAAATTTAATTTTTTTCCAACCAGATTTGTGCCTTAGAAAGGAATGGTAGTAAAAATGAAAAAACAAGCTATTGATAATAAAGAACTAATATTAGCATTAGAAGAACTAGAAAAAGAAAAAGGGATACAAAAGGAATATTTATTAGAAGCAATCGAAATGGCATTAGTAACAGCATATAAAAGAAATTTTGATTCATTAGAAAATGTAAAGGTAGTAATGGACAAACAAACAGGTGCAACGCATGTATATTCATTAAAGGAAGTAGTTAAAGAAGTAGAAGATAAAGAATTACAAATAAGCATAACAGAAGCAAAAAAAGTAAATCCAGATTTAATGGAAGGAGATTTTTTGGAAACAGAAATTGTGCCAAGAGATTTTGGTAGAATTGCAGCACAAACTGCAAAACAAGTAATTATTCAAAAACTAAGAGAAGCAGAAAGAGAAATTGTATTTACAGAATTTAATGATAGAAAAGGAGAAATAGTATCTGGTTTAATTCAGAAAGCTGACCATAATATAGTGGTTATGGACTTAGGAAGATTAGAAGGTGTAATGCCATCTAAAGAACAAATTCCAACAGAGCATTATCATGTAAATGATAAAATAAAAGGATATGTTTTGAATGTAGAAAAAGGTGCGAAGGGAGCACCACAAGTAATAGTTTCAAGAAGTCATCCGGATTTTGTAAGGAAACTATTAGAATTTGAAATTCCAGAGATTTATGAAGGTGTAATTGAAATAAAAAGTGTTTCAAGAGATCCAGGTTATAGAAGTAAAGTTGCAGTTTATTCACCAGATCCAAATATAGATCCAGTTGGTTCATGTGTAGGTCAGAAGGGCGTAAGAATACAAAATGTTATTAATGAATTACATGGTGAAAAAATTGATGTAATTGAATGGAATGAAGATCCATCAATATATATAGCAGCTAGTTTATTACCAGCACAAATATTAGCAGTAGATATAAAAGAAGAAGAGAAATTTGCACAAGTTATTGTACCAGATGATCAGCTATCATTAGCAATAGGAAAATCTGGCCAAAATGCAAGATTAGCTGCAAGATTAACAAACTGGAAAATAGATATTAAATCTGAAACACAATTTAGAGAAATGTTAATGGATAAAATGCAAGAAGAAAATGGAAAAAGTGAAGAGAAACAAGAAGAATAAAAAGAAAATCAAAACATACAATAGAAAGGAGGACAAAACTATTGAACAAACAACCACAAAGAACATGTATGGGATGTAATGTGAAAAAAGATAAAAGAGACTTAATTCGCATTGTAAAGAATAAAGAGAATGAAATAAGCATAGACAGAACTGGTAAAAAGGAAGGTCGAGGAGCTTACATATGTAATGATATACATTGTTTAGAAAAAGTTGTTAAATCAAAAAGATTAGAAAAAATATTAGATATTAAAATATCTGAAGAAATTTATGAAAATTTAAGAGGTGTAATATTTGAAGGAAAATAAAAAAATATTAGGGTTAATTGGATTGGCGGCAAGAGCTAGGAAAGTTTGCTTTGGAACAGATAGTGTTGAAGAACAAATTAAAAAGAAAAAAGTATATGTAGTAATTGTGGCTACTGATTCATCACAAAGAACTAAGGAAAAATTCAAGAAAATATGTGAAAAATATGAAGTGCCAATTATTATAAATGAACAGATAGAGACATTAAGTAAAGCAATTGGAAAATCTAATAAAGCAATTATAGGCATTGAAGAAGAAAATTTATCAAAGGAGATACAAAAAATAAATAATGGGGGTGAAAATATTGGGTAAGATAAAAATACATGAAATAGCAAAAAAAATAGGATTATCTAGTAAGGATATATTAGATGAAGCAAAAAAGTTACAAATTAAAGTAACTAGTCATTTGAGTGGTGTAGATGAAAGGCAAGCAAAGGAGTTGGAAAATGCTTTGGCTGAAAAGAGGACAAATAAGAAGGAAATGGAAAAAGAGAAAAAAGCAAGTAAAGAAAGTAAGAAAGATGCAAAGGCACCTGTTATTATACGAAGAGAAGTTATAATTACAGAAGAGGATGAGAAAGAAAAGAAAAAAGAAGAAGTAAAGAAAGAAGAGAAAAAAGGTAATATAGGTTTTGTAGAAAGAAGACAAAACAAAGATTACAATATAGTTTATCGTAATAAACCAAATAAACCAATGACAGTTAGTGAATTATTTGGTCTTAAAGTTGAACCTAAAAAGCAAACAGAAGAAAAAAATGTAGTAGAAGAAAAGAAACCAGTAGTAGAAGAGAAAAAAGAAGAAAAATTAGAAAAAGAAGAAAAAATAATAGTAGAGGAAAAAGTTAAAGAAGAATTACCAAAAGAAAAAGTAGTAGTAGAAAATATTGTAAATAAGAATATAGGAAAACAAAATAAACAAAATAACCCAAATAACCAGAATAATCAAAACAATCAAAATATTCAAAATAGGGAAAGTAAAAATAATAATTTTAAGAATAATAATGTAAAAAATAATAATAATTATAATAATAAATATAATAATGAAAAATTTGGAAAAAAACCTTTAGATGAAAAAGGAATTGAAAAAAATATAAAAAATATTATGTCAGTTGAAACTATAGAAAAAGAAAATACTAGAGAATATACTAGAGGTTTAGATAAACAAAAGAATAATAAATTTGATGAAAACAAAACGGCAAAGAAAAATAAGTCTAGAAGGAATAGTTTTAATGATTTTGATGAAGGAAAGTTAAAATCATTAAAACAAACTAATAGATTATCAAATATGTTTGATGAACAAGATGGAGGAATGCTTGATTATTATGATTTAACAACAGAAAGAGGAAGAAGAGGAAAGAAAAGAAATAATAAAAGTCAAGAAGAAAGGAATAAACAAAAAATATTTAAATTAACAGAAATTGAAATTCCAGAAAATATTACTGTAAAAGATTTAGCATCAGAAATGAAGAAAACTACAGCAGAAGTAATAAAAAAATTGTTAGGCTATGGTATAATGGCTAGCATAAATAATGAGGTGGATTTTGATACAGCATTTTTAATTGCTCAAGAATTTGGAATCAATGCAGTTAAAAAAGAAGTTATTACAGAAGAGGACATTTTATTTGATGATTCTGAGGATAAAGAAGAAGAATTGCAAACAAGACCACCAGTTATTGTAGTTATGGGGCATGTAGATCATGGAAAGACGTCATTATTAGATGCGATTAGAAAGACGAATGTTATTGAAGGAGAAGCAGGAGGTATTACTCAAGCAATTGGTGCTTATAAAGTAAAAGTAAATGATAGAGAAATTACATTTTTAGATACACCAGGACATGAAGCGTTTACGGCAATGAGAGCAAGAGGAGCTCAAATAACAGATATAGCTATATTAGTTGTAGCAGCAAATGATGGTGTAAAACCACAAACAGTAGAAGCTATTAATCATGCTAAATCAGCTGGAATACCAATTATTGTTGCTATAAATAAAATTGATTTACCAGATGCAAATATCGATAAGGTAAAACAAGAGTTAATGGCTTATGAATTAGTGCCAGAAGAGTGGGGTGGAGATACTATATATGTTCCAATTTCTGCAAAAAATAATCAAAATATTGATCAGTTGTTAGAAATGGTATTACTACAAGCTGATGTATTAGAATTGAAAGCAAATCCTAATAAACAATCTAAAGGAACTGTTATTGAAGCAAGACTTGATAAAACAAAAGGACCTATTGCTACAATGTTGGTACAAAGAGGAACTTTAGATGTTGGGGATACAATAGTTGTAGGTTCTTCTATTGGTAGAATTAGGGCAATGAAAGATGATAAGGGAAAATCTGTAAAAGCAGCTAAACCTTCTACACCTGTAGAGATTATGGGACTAACAGAAGTTCCATCAGCAGGGGATACTTTTTATGAAGTTAAAAATGAAAAAATGGCAAAACATTTAATTGAAAGAAGAAAACGTCAAGAAAGAGAAAAAGCAATTAATATTGGAGCAAAAGTTACATTAGACAATTTATTTAGTCAAATGGAAGAGGGAAAATTAAAAGTATTGAACTTGATTGTAAAAGCAGATGTTCAAGGTTCTGTAGAGGCAGTTAAACAATCATTAGAAAAATTAGAAAATGATGAAGTTAGGGTAAAAGTAATTCATGCAACAGTTGGAGCAGTAAATCAATCAGATGTTATACTTGCAAAAGTATCTAATGCAATTATTATAGCATTTAATGTGAGACCAGATAATATGGCAAAAGAAATGGCAGAAAAAGATGAAGTAGAAATTAAACAATATTCTATAATATATCAAGCCATTGAAGATGTAGAGGCAGCAATGAAGGGAATGTTAGATCCTAAATTTGAAGAAAAAGTAATAGGAAATGTAGAGGTAAGACAAACGTTTAGAATATCAAATGTAGGAACTATAGCTGGTGGATATGTAATTTCTGGAAAAGTAGAAAGAAATGCAGGAGTAAGAGTAATTAGAGATAATGTTGTTATACATGATGGACATTTGGCAACTTTAAAAAGATTTAAAGATGAAGTAAAAGAAGTTGGAAAAGGTTTTGAGTGTGGTATGCAAATAGAGAATTATAATGACATTAAAGAAGGAGACATAATTGAAGTATATATTATGGAAGAAATTAAGTAAAATTAAATATAAAAGGGAGAACCCCTTTGAGGAGGAAAAATGCCAGAGAATCAAACAAGATTAGGTCGTATAAATGAAGAATATCGAAAAGAATTAAGTTCAATTATAGACCGTAATTTAAAAAATCCCAATATAACAGGTTTAATAAGTGTAACTAAGGTAAAAGTTACGAATGATTTAAAATATGCGAGAGTATATGTTAGTATTTTGAACTCAAAAAATATAAAAGATACACTTGCAGGTTTGAAAAAATCTTCTGGTTATATTAGAAGTGAATTAGCTAAAAGAGTTAATTTGAGAAATACGCCAGAATTAATATTTGAATTAGATGATTCTATAGAGTATGGTACTAAGATAGATGCAATATTAAAAGAAATAATACCTAAGAAAGAGGAGTAATTTACTTCAAGGAAGGAATGATAATAAAAATGACTTTAGATGAAATTTTAAAAGAAATAAATAAAGCGCAAACAGTTGTAATTTTAACACATGAAGCACCAGATGGTGATGCTATTGGTAGTAGTTTAGCAATGAAATTAATGCTTAAACAATTAGGAAAAAATGCAGATGTTATTATTCCAGAATATGCTAAAATATATGAGTTTTTACCATTAGCAAATGAAATAAAAAAAGAAACTGAAGTGGAAAAATATGATTTAGCAATTTCACTAGATTGTGCTAATTTAAAAAGATTGGTAGGAAATGAACATTTTGAAAATGCTAGGAAAAGTATTGTTATAGATCATCATGGAAGTAATAGTATGTATGGAGATTTGAATTATGTGAATCCAGTATCTCCAGCATGCTGTGAAATTTTAGTAGGTATGGCAGAATATTTTGAAATTGAAATATCTAAAGATATAGGAACATGTATTATGACTGGAATTATAACAGATACAGGAGGATTTCGTCATATTGGAATTACACCAGAAACTTTTGAATATACAGCTGAACTAATTCGTTTAGGTGTAAATGTACCAGATATTTATAAAAGAACTTTGAGAACAAAAACAAAAGCAAATTTTGAATTATCAAAAAGAGCAATTGACAGACTAGAACTATTGGAAGATGGAAAGATATCTTTTACTTACATAACTACACAAGATGAGTTAGAAGTAAATGCAGGTCCTGGTGACCATGAAGGGTTAGTAGATATAGGCAAAGACATTGAAGGAGTTCAAATATCTATTTTTATTAGACAAAAAGATGAAGAAGATATGTATAAAGCTTCATTACGTTCTGTAGAAGGAATTAATGTTTCAGATATATGCTTGGTATTTGGTGGCGGAGGGCATGCAAGAGCTGCTCGGAGCTTTAATACAAGGAAATAAGGAACAAGTAAAAGAAAAATTGATGAAAGAAATAAAAAAATGGATGGAATAATTATTGTAAATAAACCTAAAAATTGTACTTCACATGATATAGTAAAAAAAGCAAAAAAGATTTTTAATGAAAAGGTAGGGCATACAGGAACTTTAGATCCAATGGCAACAGGAGTGTTGCCATTATTGATTGGAAAAGGAACATTGTGTTCAAAATATTTAATAAATCATGATAAAATTTATCAAGCCAAGATACAATTAGGGCTAAAAACTGATACAGCAGATAGTGAAGGAAAAGTAGTAGAAGAAAAAGGCGTATCTGGTGAAATGCTAAAAAAAGAAAATGTGGAAAGGATTTTAAAAAGCTTTTTAGGAAAACAGGAGCAAATACCACCGATTTATTCTGCAATAAAAGTAAATGGAAAAAAATTGTATGAATATGCAAGAAAAAATGAACAAATAGAAATGAAGCCAAGAAAAATAGAAATTTATGATATAAATATTGTAAATGTTGATAAAGAAAAAAAGCAAATAGAATTTAAAGTTCATTGTTCAAAAGGTACTTATATAAGAAGTTTATGTGAAGATATTTCTAAAAAATTAAACACTTGTCGGATATATGTGTGATTTAAAAAGAATACAAGTGGGCGATTTTAATATTAAAGATGCTGTAACACTTGAACTTATTGAAAAAGATTCGAAGAAATATTTTATAAAATTGGAAAAGTTATTTGAAAATAAAGAAATTATAAATTTAAATAATAGAAAATTGGAATTATTTTTAAATGGTGTAAAATTGACAAATGATTTAAAAGATGGAATATATAGAGTATACAACAATAACAAGTTTGTGGGAATAGGAGTTATAGAGAAAAGTTTATTAAAAAGAGATATTATAATTAATAACTAATATAAGAATATTATACAAATCACTATCATATATTTAAACATAAAAGTATAGGAGAGTGATTTTTTTGTATTGTATTCAAGAATCTGACAAGCCCAAATTTTTTTTTAGGATGTTTAATATTGTGCAACTAGTAGGAAACAAAATTATTTTACCAATCAAAGGTGATGAGCAATTATCAACTAGTAAATCATATAAATTGGCTAGAAGAACAAAGAATATTTTAGACAAAACAATAAGCAAAAAGATAGTAATTAGCAAAAACATTCAAAAACAGATAGATTACATAGATATGTTAGTTTATTATGATTTTGAAATAAGTGATGGAAAATGGCTATTTGAAGTACTTTCATGTAAAATATTAGATACTATAATTTGGCAAAAAAAATTAAAAAAAGAAGAAACATCAATATCAATTTTAGTAAATGACCTAACAGAAAGTACCATTTCAAATATAGAGCAAATAGCAAAAGAATATAAAAGAGTAAATATAATAACAAATAATATAAATAAATTTAAAAAAATAGAAGAACAAATTTTAAAAAAGGATGGAATAATGATAACTGTTGGAAATAATAAGAAAAAAGGACTTGCAAAATCAAAGATAATCTTAAATATAGATTTTCCTCAGGAATTATTATCAGAATATAATATATATGAAAATGCAATAATCATAAATATAAGGGAAAATGTAAAAATAACTAAAAAAAGGTTTAGTGGAATTGTAGTTAATGATTATGAAATAACTTATAGAGAAGAAGATGATTATGATTGTGATAAGGATATGAAGTATAAACAATGTGATTTATATGAAGCACAGATGAATAAAAAACAGTCTTTTAAAAATATTATGAAAGAGATTGAAGCAGATAAAGTAAAAATAAAAAAATTGGAGGGAATTGGAACATTTTAAAAATTCCCTGTTAAAGGGATTCTTAAAACGTTATTAATTCCCTTTACTTTTAAAAAAAAATATAATATAATGTATTTGTCAAATTTTTGAAAATTGACAAGGAGGTAATAAAATGCCAGGTAATAAAGATAAGAACCATACGAATAAGACTAAACCACATAAAGTAAATAGTAGTCAAAGAAGAAAAAAATCAGTTAATAAAAATGTTTCAGCTAATGCGATACCAAAAGCATTAATGAATGTTAATGAGAAAAACAGTCAAAGTAGATCAACAAGAGTAGAGGCGGGAAATTCAAATACTGGCAATGGTAAAGATAATTATAAAAAACCTATTGTTAAGAAAAGTAAGAAAAACAAGAAAAATAAATTTTCAAATAAACATCCAAAATTGGCAATGCTGTTAAAGATTATGATAGTGCTATTCTTATTAATTTGTGTTGTAGGAGCAGGAATTGTTGCTGGAATATTTTTTGGATTGTTTGGAAATGATTTTGAAATAACGAAAGAACAGCTAAAAGTTGGTGCTTCAAACTCTGTTATAGTAGATTCTAATGGAGGGGTTATAGCAAATTTAAGTGGAGATGAAAAACGAAAAATAATTACTCTAGAAGAAATGGCGGATTATTTACCAAAAGCTTATGTAGCAATAGAGGATGAGAGATTTTATGAACATAATGGTGTTGATTTAAAAAGAACAGCAGGTGCTATTGCTGGTAAATTATTTGGTAAAGGTAATTATGGTGGAAGTACAATTACTCAACAATTAGTAAAAAATATAACTAAAGAAAAAGATACTGAAGGAATGAAGGGCATTATGAGAAAAGTAAAAGAATGGGCAAAAGCATATCAAGTCGAAAGAATGATATCTAAAGAGCAAATATTAGAATTATATTTAAATATATTATTTGTAGGTACAAAATATAATTTACATGGTGTAGAGTTAGGAGCAGAATATTATTTTAATAAAAGTGCAAAAGATGTAGATTTAGCAGAATGTGCTTTTATGGCTGGAATAAATAATTCTCCAAATGCATATGACCCATTTAGTACTCGGAACGGATAATACTGAAAAGATAAAAAATAGAACAAAAACAGTTTTAAATAAAATGAATGATCTTGGCATGATTGCAAGCCAAGAAGAATATAATGCAGCAATAGCAAAGGTAGATGCAGGTTTGCCTTTTCAAAAAACAGAAACTGCAGTATATACTTCTTCTTATTCATATCATACAGATGCGGTAATAGAACAAGTAATAGAACAGGTAATGGAAGAACAAAATATTTCTAGAGAATTAGCAGAAAATTATGTTTATAGTAGTGGACTTAAAATTTATTCAACAGTTGATGCTACAATCCAAGCAAGGATGGAACAAGAATCATTGCAAGCAAAATATGTTAAACCAGGAAGGGAAGTTGATTCAAAAACAAAACAGTTGAAAAATTCGCAAACACAAGTAGCTATGGTTGTAATAGACCATAAAACAGGAAATGTTGTGGGTGTTACAGGAGGATTAGGTGCAAAAACAGGAAGAAATTTAAATAGGGCAACACAATCTTTAAGACAACCAGGTTCTTCAATAAAACCAATTGCAGATATATCACCAGCACTTCAGGAAAAAGTAATAACAGCATCAACAGTATATAATGATGTTCTTACAAAATTTGGTGGATATCAACCACATAATGCAGGAGATGTATATAGAGGATTAATAGGTATTAGGGATATAATTGCATATTCACAAAATGTACCAGAAGTAAAAATAATGAAAGAATTAACACCAGGTAAATCAATAGATTATATGAGAAATTATGGGATAACAACTTTATATAAAACAGGAGAAGATCCTAGAAAAGATGATGAGAGTTTACCATTAGCAATTGGTGGAATTTCAGATGGAATTAGTCCATTAGAGATGGCAGCAGCATATGCAGCAATAGCAAATAATGGAGAATATATAACACCAACTTTCTATACAAAAGTAGAAGACTCAAATGGAGATGTTGTATTGATGCCAAATCAAGAAAAAAGAAGAGTTATATCAGAGCAAAATGCATATATAGTAAAAAGCATTTTACTAGAACCTGTAAGAAGAGGTACAGCAACATTTTGTGCTATGTCTGGAATGGATGTTGCAGCTAAAACAGGAACTACAGATGAAGACAAAGATAGATGGCTTTGCGGGTTTACACCATATTATGCAGCTTCATGTTGGTTTGGATATGATAGTCCAGAAAAGATAATATGGTATGGAGATAATCCAGCTGGATTATTCTGGGATGCAGTTATGACAGATATACATGCAAATTTACCAAGAGCTACATTTACACAACCAGCGGAAATAGTAACTCAAAATATATGTAAGGCGACAGGATGTGTTGCAACGGCAGGCTGTGGTGCAACTTATAGAGAAATATTTACATCAGATAATTTACCAGGAAAATGTGAAGGACATGGCTCACAAATGATATGTTCTGAATCTAATAAAGTAGCGACTGAATTTTGTGAGCAATATTGTGAAGTAAAACCAAATGTTTTTGGGGGAGTTGTGCCAAAAGAAAGATTAAGATTGTGGGAACCATCAGGAGCAGCATCTTTAGGAAAAGTAAATGAAACATGTACAATACACACTAAACCTAAAGAAGAAGAAAAAACAAATACTACAAATACTGTAAAAACAAATACAACTACAAATACAAATACGGCTATAAATACAAATACGACTACGAATACAAATACGAATACAAATACGACCAATACTACAAATACAACAACACCGTCAACAAATACAGCAAATACGACACCAACGGTGCCAGAAACAAATACAACAACTAATACCACAGCTAATACTACACAATAAAAGATATAGTTATAGAGAATAAGGAGGGAATAGTTTGGACATTTATTTTTATAATACATTAACAAGAAAAAAAGAGATTTTTGAACCAATAGACAAGAAAGAAGTAAGAATATATTCTTGTGGACCCACTGTTTATAAAAATGCAAGTATTGGAAACATGAGAACGAATATATTCCAAGATGTATTAAGAAGAGTTTTAAAATATAATGGATACAGTTTAAAACATGCGATGAACATAACAGATGTAGGACATCTAGTTTCAGATGGTGATGAAGGAGAAGACAAAATGTTAAAATCCGCAAGAGAAGAAAAAAAATCACCAATGGAAATTGCACAATATTATACAGAACTATTTTTTAAAGATTTAAAAGCGTTAAATATAGAAATGCCAGAAATTATATGTAAAGCAACAGACCATATACAAGAAATGCTTGAATATGTTGAAAAATTAATGGAAAATGGATATGCTTATGAAACTTCAACTGCAATTTATTTTGATGTATCAAAATTAGATAAATATCCTATTTTATCAAATTTAAATTTAGAAGACCAAAAGGCAGGAGCAAGAATTGACGTGGATAGAGAAAAAAGAAATCATTATGATTTTGCATTATGGATAAAAGCTCCAGAAAATCATTTGATGAAATGGGATAGCCCTTGGGGGTTGAGTTATCCAGGATGGCATATTGAATGTTCAGCAATGGGACAAAAATATTTAGGAGATCAATTTGATATTCATACTGGTGGAATTGATTTAGTTCCTACACACCATGAAAATGAGATTGCACAAAGCAAAGGAAAATGTGGCAAAATACCAGCAAGATATTGGATGCATGGAGAATATTTACTAATTGATGGTGGAAAAATGTCAAAGAGTTTAGGAAATGTATATTTAGTTAAAGATATTATAGAAAAAGGATATAACCCATTAGTATATAGATTATTTAGTTATTCTAGTCATTATAGAAATAAGTTAAACTTTACATGGGAAGGAATAGAAGCAGCATCAAAGTCATTGGAAAGATTAAAAAATGCATATCAAATGCATTTACAAGGTTCTGATGAAATAGAAGATAAAGCTATTGGAGAATTAGAAAATAAATTTCATATAGCAATAAATGATGATTTAAATATGCCAGTTGCAATGGGAGTTGTTTGGGATACTGTAAGATATGAAAAAAAATCGCCTAAGATAGCAAAATTGATTGAGAAGTTTGATACAGTATTAGGATTGAAAATAGCTGAGCCAATGGATAGAAATGAACAACAATTACCTCAAGAAATTTTAGAATTAGTAGAACAAAGAAAACAAGCAAGAGAAAATAAAGATTGGAATAAATCAGATGAATTAAGAAACTTGATTCAAAGTAAAGGATATGAAATAAAAGATACTAAAAATGGCACAGAAATTAAAATAATAAAATAAAGGAAGGTTGATTTTTAATGGCAATCTTATTACCAGGAGGAGCAGGATATATAGGAAGTCATACGGCGGTAGAATTACTAAATGCAGGAAAGGAAATTATAATAATAGATAATTTTTCTAATAGCAAACCTGAAGTTTTAGAAAATATAAAAAAGATAACAGGAAAAAAATTTAAATTTTATGAAATAGATTATTTAGATAAAGAAAAATTAGAAAAAGTATTTAAAGAAAATCAAATAGATAGTGTTATAAATTTTGCAGGATTTAAAGCTGTAGGAGAATCAGTACAAAAACCAATAGAATATTATACTAATAATATTTCAGGTGCACTTGTATTGTTAAGTGTAATGAAAAAATATGGTTGTAAAAAGTTTGTATTTAGTTCATCAGCAACAGTATATGGGAATCCAGAAATAGTGCCATTAACAGAAGAATGTAAAGTAGGTGGAATTACAAATCCATATGGTAATACAAAGTTATTTATTGAACAAATTTTAAGAGATTTATATAAATCAGATAATACATGGGATATATGTATATTGCGATATTTTAATCCAGTAGGAGCACATGAAAGTGGGTTAATTGGAGAAGAACCACAAGGCATACCTAATAATTTAATGCCATATATAGTTAGAGTAGCAAATGGCGAATTAGAACAATTATCAGTATTTGGAGATGATTATGATACAAAAGATGGTACAGGTGTGAGAGATTATATACATGTAGTTGATTTAGCAAAAGGGCATTTAAAAGCTTTGGAAAAATTGGATAAAGAAGAAAAAGGATTATATATTTATAATTTAGGAACAGGAGTAGGCTATAGTGTACTTGATATAGTAAAAGTATTTGAAAAAGTAACAGGTAAAAAAATATCTTATAAAATAGCACCACGAAGGCAAGGGGATATTGCGATATGTTATGCAGATCCAAAGAAAGCAAAAGAAGAATTAAAATGGGAAGCAATAAAAACATTAGAAGATATGTGTAGAGATTCTTGGAATTATATTGAGAAAAGATAAGATAAAGGAGAAATTAATGATAGATTTTAAGAAAGAAATAGCAAGTTATATAGCAAAAGCGACAACTTTAAAACAAGAAGTGTTACAAAGTTATATAGAAAAGCCGAAAGATATAAAAAATGGAGATTATGCTTTTCCATGTTTTAAATTAGCAAAAGAGTTAAAAAAATCTCCAATAGAAATAGCAAATGAAATAAAAGAAAAAATAGAAATAGATGAAAATGTTATAGATAAAATAGAAGTTTTAAATGGATATTTAAATTTTTATATTAATAATAAACTATTAACAAGTGAAGTTTTAAAAGAAATAAAAAAAGAAGAATATGGTAAATCTCAAATTGGAAAAGATCAAAAAGTAATATTAGAATATTCATCTCCTAATATTGCTAAACCATTTCATATAGGACATTTAAGAAATACAGTTATTCGGAGCAGCTTTATATAATATATATAAATATTTAGGATATAATACAATTGGAATAAATCATTTAGGAGATTATGGAACTCAATTTGGAAAGCTTATTGAAGGTTATAAAAGATGGGGAAATGAATATGATTTAACTGAAAATCCAATTGAAAAATTGATGCAAATTTATGTAAAAATAAGTGCATTATGCAAAGAAGATGAAACTGTACTAGAAAAGTGTAGAGAAAACTTTAAACTTTTGGAGCAAAAGGACGAATATTGTGTAAAATTATGGGAAGAATTTAAAAAATTAAGTTTAAAAGAATTCCAAAAAATATATGATTTGCTTCGGAATTAAATTTGATGCAGTAATAGGAGAAGCATTTTATATGGACAAGATGGATAAAATATATGAAATATTAGAAAATGCTAAAGTATTAAAAGAATCAGAAGGAGCACAAATTGTAGATTTAGAAGATAAAGGTTTGGGAGCATGTATAATAAAAAAATCAGATGGTACAAGTATTTATGCAACAAGAGATTTAGCAGCAATTCGATATAGAGCAAAAAAGTATGATTTTGATAAATGTTTGTATGTAGTTGCATATGAGCAAGCGCTCCATTTTAAACAATTATTTGAAGTAGCGAAATATTTAGATATACCTGAAAAATGTAAACAAGGTTTAGAACATGTACAATATGGAATGGTAAGACTAAGCACAGGAAGAATGTCTACAAGAGAAGGAAATGTAATAAAAGTTGATGATTTATTATTAGAAGCAATTAGTAGAGTGAAAAAAATAATAAAAGAAAAAAATCCCAAAATGGAAAATTCTGAAGAAATAGCTAAAAAAATTGGAATAGGAGCGGTTATTTTTAATAATTTGTCAAATACTATAATAAAAGATCAAGTATTTGATTGGGATAATGTATTGAGTTTTCAAGGAGAAACAGGACCATATATTCAATATACATATGTAAGAACAAAAAGTGTTTTAGAAAAAGTTGAATATATACCAAAAAGCGAAGATATAAATGTAGAAAATTTGTTAGATGAATATAGTCAAAATATTTTAAAACTAATATATGATTTTGAAAATATTTTGATACAAGTAACTCAGAAAAATGAACCATCTATACTTGCAAGATATTTAATTGATTTAGCAAAAGCATATAGTAATTTTTATAATGAAAATAAAATTTTAAATGAAAATCAAGAATTACAAGATGCTAGAATTTATTTAACATATAGTGTTGGAAAAGTTCTAAAAATAGGAGCAACTTTATTAGGTTTACAAATGCCTGATAAAATGTAAGTAAAATAAAAAAATACAAATGAATTGGAGGAATAATAAAAATGGCAGGAAAACATTCATATGATAATGAAGATGAATTACCAAAAGCAATGCGAAAAGGAAATTATACATCACAAGTGGAAACAGTACCAAACCAAAGAAGAGATAGAAAGAAAAAGAAAAAGGGTAAATTAAAATTATTTGGAAAAACTGTTTTAGTATTAGTAACGATAATAATAGCATTATTAGTATATGGATATTGGTTTATTAATGATAAATTAGGCAAAATGCAACAAGTTGAAATAAAAGAAGAAGAATTAGGAATATCAGAAGAAGTTACAGAAAACTTATCAAAATATAGAAATATTGCTATTTTTGGAGTAGATAGTAGAGACAGCAATTTAGAAAAGGGAAATAGAAGTGACTGTATAATGATTGCTAGTTTAAATAATGAAACACATGAGATAAAATTAATATCTGTATATAGAGACACATATGTGCAAATACAAGGTCATGGTTTAGACAAAATAACACATGCCTATTCATATGGGTCAGCGCCACTTGCCATAAACACATTAAATAAAAATTTTGATTTGAATATAAAAGAATTTGTAACTGTTAACTTTGATTCTGTTGCAGAAGCAGTAGAACAGTTAGGAGGAATTAATATAAATATAGTTTCACAAGAAGAGCTAAATTATTTAAACTCTTATATTGATGAAACTTCAAAGGTAACTGGATTATCAAATAAAAAAGTTACATCTGTAGGAAACCAATTATTAAATGGTGTACAAGCTGTTGCGTATTCTAGAATTCGTTATACATCAGGAGGAGATTATAAAAGAACAGAGAGAATGAGAACAGTTATTGATGCAATGCTTTCTAAATTAAAAACAAAGAGTATAGGTGAAATAAATAATTTTATGGATAAAATTTTACCAAAAGTATATACTAATGTTACAACAGGTGATATATTAGGATTATTGCCAACTCTTACCAATGTTAATATATCAGAAAGTATAGGGTGGCCATATACTACTAAAGGAATTACTTTAGATAGATGGTATGGTGTGCCAGTTACACTTGAAAGTAATGTTATTCAATTGCATAAAGAAGCATTTGAACAACCAGATTATGTACCATCAGGAACAGTAAAAACAATTAGTAATCAAATTATACAAAAAACAGGATATAGTAATTAAAATGAAAAATAATATAGATCAAGGATAATACATTATTTGAAATTGTGAATAAAAATTAAGTATAAAATAAAGCAAAAACTACTATCAACTGAAAAGTTGATAGTAGTTTTTGTTTTACAAGTATCAGTAAAACAATTGCTTGGTTATTTTTGAGATTAATATGTTTTAACTATATTCTGGATAAAAAAATAGAAAATAATCATCTGTTTTAATCCACTTGAATTCGGAAATTTTATCATGTACTTTAGTAAAGTGGTTTGCTATTATGTATAATAGGTATACGCAAATAACATATTTAAAATTTTATTAATGATAAGTGTACTGAAGATCAAAAAAGGAAGAAAGGTGGAAAAAATACAGATGAAAAATGTAATTTACAAGAAAAATGAAAACCAAATAGATAAAAAATGTTGTAAAAAAGAGAAGGTAAAACGGAATAACATTAATAGCATTAGTAATAACAATAATAGTATTGTTAATATTAGTAGGAGTAACTCTATCAACGTTATCTGGACAAGATGGAATACTAAATAAAGCAGCAACAGCAGCAGATAGAACAAATAAAGAAGCAATAAAGGAGAAGGCACAAGTTCAAGTATATGGTTCATATAATACAACAGGAAGACTAGACATGGATGAATTATCAACAAATATAAAAAATAGTTTTGGGAAAGAATTAAAAGAACAACCAGCATATAATGGAGCATATGATGAAAGTGTAGATGAAAAATTGAGAGGATGTTTGACATTTGAAATAGATGAATATAAAGTAAGAATAGATGGACAAGGAAATGTAACATTATATAAGGATGGAGAAGAGATAGGATTACCATCAAACTCAGATGGAACAAAAATGGGAAAAGCAGGAGAAATGATACCAGTACTAAAAGATTCAACAGCTAAGAGGGTATATTGGAAAGATGGAGAAGAAATAGTAGAAGGGACAGAGGA
>CANQTN010000007.1 GCA_947626815.1 uncultured Clostridia bacterium
TGGAAAAGATACAAAGTGTGCAGAAGTTTTTAGAAAGTTCTGATGTAGCAGTATAAATTAAATATATAAATATAAAAGCAAGAGGTTATTTATTGATAATTTCTTGTTTTTATATTATAATACTAATATTGTAATTATTTTTCAACCAGATTTGTGAATTAGAAAGGAATGGTAGTAAAAATGAATAAAGAAGAATTTGATAAAGTAAATGTATTTGGAAAAGGAAATTCAAATGTAAATTTCGCACAATATTTCATAGGAGAATCTTTTTTAAATCCATTAACAGAAGCAGGTAAATGTCCAGTGTTTTTAGCAAATGTAACATTTGAGCCTAGATGTAGAAATAATTGGCATATACATCATGCTACAACAGGTGGAGGACAATTATTAATATGTATAGCCGGAGAAGGATGGTATCAAGAAGAAGGAAAAGAAGCAGTAAGCCTTAAACCTGGAATGGTTATTACAATTCCAGCAAATGTAAAACATTGGCATGGAGCAAAAAAGGATTCATGGTTTAGTCATATAGCAGTAGAAGTACCAGGAGAAAATACTTCTAATGAATGGTGTGAACCTGTTACAGATGAACAATATGATAAATTATAATTGCAGGAGAAGATAAAAATGACTATAGAAGAACAATTATTTAGAAAAACAAAGATTAATTTTGATAAAATATCTGAATATGGATTAAAAAAAGATAAGTCCTTATACAAATATTCAAAAAATATTATGAATAATACTTTTAGAGTAGATATTGAAATAGATAGTGATGGAATAGTTAAAGGTAGAATTTATGACTTATCTTTTGGAGATGAATACACTAATTTCCGTATAGAAGATAGTACGGGTTCTTTTGTAGGACAAGTTAGAGATGAATTTGAAAATTTATTAAAAAATATTAGAAGCAATTGTTTCAATAGAGAGGCTTTTATATATGAGCAATCAAATAGAATAACAAAAATGATAAAGGAAAAATATGGAGATGACCCAGAATTTGAATGGGAAAAGTTTCCTGGATATGCAACTTTTAGAAATAAAAATAGTAAAAAATGGTATGGCATAATAATGAACATTGACAAACGAAAATTAGATAAAAACGCTACTGGCGAAATTGAAATAATTGATCTAAAGCTAGACCAAAATGAAATAGAACATTTACTAAAACAAGATGGATTTTATCCTGCATATCATATGAACAAAAAAAGTTGGATTACAGTCATACTGAATAATACTATATCAGATGACAACATAATGAGATTAATTGAAAAAAGTTATTCATATACAGAGGTAAATAAAAATGATGCTAAAAATGAATGGATAGTACCTGCAAATCCAAAATATTTTGATATAGACAAAGCATTAAATGAAAGTAATACAATAATGTGGAAGCAAAGTACTAATATAAAAGTAAATGATATAGTTTATTTATATGTTGCAGAGCCTTATTCGTCAATTATGTATAAATTTAAAGTAATAGAAGTTAATATTCCGTATGAATACAAGGATAAAAATTTGAAAATACAAAAAGTTATGAAAATAGATTTAATAACAAGATATGAAAAAGGAAAGCTGTCATTTAGTAAATTAAAAAGCTTTGGAATAAACGCAATTAGAGGCCCAAGATATATGCCATTAGATTTAAGCAAATATATAAATAAAAATTTATAAAGACTTAACAAATCCTTAAATTTTTCTTACATTTCATTATAACTAATAGAAATAAAAACTGCTATATGCTAGAATACAAACAGAAAGGATAAAAATTAAATGAATATTTTAGTATTAGATGATGAAAGAGAAATTGCAGACTTAGTAGAAGTGTATTTAAAAAATGAAAACTATAATGTTTTTAAATATTACAACTCTAATGAAGCTATACAATGTATTAATACTCAACAATTAGACTTTGCCATTTTAGATATAATGATTAAAGATATTAATGGATTTGAAATATGTAAAATGATAAGAGATAAAGGACTAACTTTTCCAATAATAATGCTAACTGCTAAAATTGAAGACAAAGACAAAATAGAAGGATTAACAATAGGAGCAGATGACTATATTACAAAACCTTTTAATCCATTAGAACTTATAGCAAGAGTAAAATCTGCATATAGAAGATATACAAAATATAACAAGAAAAAAGAAGAAAATACAATTTATATAAATGGATTAGAAATAAATCAAGATAAACATATTTGCAAACTATATGATAACATAGTTGAACTAACACCAATGGAATTTGAAATATTACTATATTTAGCACAAAAAAGAGGCAATGTTGTAAGTTCAGAAGAACTATTTGAAAAAGTATGGAAAGAAAAGTATTTAGAAAGCAACAATACTGTAATGGTACATATTAGGAGAATAAGAGAAAAATTAAAAGAAGATAGTAAAAAACCTAAATTTATAAAAACAGTATGGGGAGTAGGGTATAAAATTGAACAATAAAGAATTTATAAAATTAAAAAACAGTTTGTCAATTAAATGTGTTATAAAAATAATAGTATATAGTATAATATCAATAATTATAATAAAAATATTTATTGATGGATTTTATAATGATGAACTAGCTGAATCTATGTCTAAATTTAACAGAATAATGTATTATTGGTGTATAAGTAACAAAACATTACTTATGGGGTTATTATATTTAAGTATTTTCGCAATTATATCATTTATTGTTATTAGAAATTCCAATAACAATATGGTAGAAATAATATCTGCAATGGATAAAATAATGAATAATCCAGAACAAGAAGTTAAATTATCAAATGATTTAATTATATTAGAAAATAGATTAAATAACATCAGAGTAAATTTAGTAACAAATAAAAATAAAGCAAAAGAAGAAACACAAAAGAAAAATGACTTAATAATGTATATGGCACACGATTTAAAAACACCATTAACTTCTGTAATAGGATATTTGAGTTTACTAACACAAGAAAAAGAAATTTCCAAAAATATGCAAGAAAAATATATAAATATAGCCCTAGAAAAATCAATTAGATTAGAAGAACTTACAAATCAATTTTTTGAAATAACTAGATATAATTTGCAAGAAATTCCTATTACTAAAAATAAAATAGATTTATCATTTTTAATAGATCAATTAGTAGATGAATTTTATCCAATGTTACAAGAAAAGAAATTAAAATATGTTATAAATAAACCAAAACATACATATTTTATGGGGGATGGGGATAAATTAGCACGAGCATTTGGAAATTTAATAAAAAATGCAATTAACTATAGCTATGAAAATACAGATATAGAAATTGAAATATTACAAAATGAAAATAAAATAAATATTATCTTTAAAAATAAAGGGGATAAAATTCCCGAATATAAATTAGACAAAATATTTGATAAATTTTTTAGAGTAGATGAATCAAGAACAAGTAGTACAGGAGGAACAGGATTAGGATTAGCAATTACAAAAGAAATAGTAGAATTACATAATGGCACAATTAAAGTTAAAAATGATGATGAATACATAGAATTTAATATTGAATTTGAAAATACAAGTAATAATTAAAGAATACAAGTGTTAATATAAAATTTAAGAGAATTATACATTTTTTAGTATAATTCTCTTAAAAATATTTAGCCTATTTTTTTATAGTACATATTTTTTAATTAAAACTATTCCTGAAGCAGTTGTTATTAATACTGTAAATATTAATGAAAAATATATTCTTACTTGACCTGTTTTAATTGATAATAATACTTGAGCATTATCTTGGTCATCTTCTCCATCTTTTCTGTTTCCTGGTGTAGAATCTTTATCTGGTATATTATATCTATTATAATCTTCTGTTATTTCTGCTGTATTTTTTGATACTGCTCCTAATCCACTTTCACTATTTATCCATGTTAGTACTATATCTACATCTGCATATTGTCCAGGTTGTAATAATGTATTTTCCAATAATCTTGTAGATACTTGATTATTTCCTTTATCTGTCCATCCTGGATTATCTTCTGGAACAAATTTGAATCCATTTGGTATATAGTCTGTTATTTCTTTTGCATAACCTTCTATATCACCTTCATTTGTAACCCTTATTGAATATCTAAACTTTATTGTTACTGTATTTAATTTATTTTGTTTTATTTCTACTTTTACAATTTGTTCTGGCTCTTCATATGGGTTATGTCCAGTTTGTGTTACTGTTTGTTTTCCATTGTCAATTACTATTGCTTGTGTTGTCCATTTTTTCAAACTTAAGTCAAATGTTTTTATAACTACTTTTTCATAATTGTCATCATCTTGATGATCTGAATCTTTTTCATCATAGTTTGGTAAATCTTTATCATCTGGCAATTTTACATCATCTTTTTCTGAATCTCTATCTGGTGCTGGATCTTTGTTAGGATCCAAATATTCTGCTATATCTGCTATATTAGTTATATTTTCTCCTGATTTTATATTAGCTGATACTTTACACATTATTGGAACATCAACAAAATCTAAATCAGTAACATTTCCTTCATCATCTTTAATAGCTTTTTTAATAAGCCATTCATCCCCACTTAGATATTTTGTTGTTACTGTTCTGCCATTATCAGATACAGTCCAACCATATTTTTTATTAAATTCTCCATCTACAAATTCCAAATTTGGTGGTAAATGGTCTTTTACTTCACCTGCATAAGCATCTACATCACCTTCATTATATACTCTTAGCATATAAATAATAGTATAATTTGGTCCAATTATTACTGGGTCTTTACTTTGTTCATAAACAGCTGTTGTTATTTTATTTCCATTTTCATCTTTTTTATTTAGTTTTGATGTATCAACTTTAGGCTCTCTTGTATATGTTCCATCTCCATTTTTCATGTATTCACTATCTTCAACATTTTCATCTTCACTTATTGCAACAATAAATTTTCTCAATGCTAAATCTAGTGCATTTAATGTAACTTCATCATAATCTTCATCATCTTCATATTTTACCCAATCATTTGGATTAGAGTCTCTGTCTTCATCTATTGGAGTGTTATCTTTATCTGTTTCCTTTGTTATAGCTGCTTCGTTTCTAATTGACTCTCCTGTTATTTCATCTGCAATTACTCTTAATTTTACAGCTACATCTTTAAATTTTAAATCATTTTTTGTTTTTGTTCCATCATTTGAACCAAATGCTGGTATTAAATTACTTCCTGGTGTTGTTTCATTTTCTTTTGATAAAAAGTCTGTAGTAATTTCAGTTACCTTATCATGTGCTTCATTATATTTTGATATTGTCCAGTAATGTTCTTGATTAAATTTAATTGCTTCTTTTTCATCTGGTGTAAGTGTTGTATCTGCTTCTAATTCTGCATCTTTCTTTTCTGACCATATAAATTCTAGTCCATCTGGTATACTTTCTGTTATTTGTGCAGCATATCCATCTACCATACCTTCATTATATACTCTAAATGTATATGTTAATATATCTCCTTTTTGAACCGTTACAGGTGCTTCATTTTTCTTTATATCTGCATCTAATGATATTATATTTCCATTGCTATCTAACTTATTTAAATTACTTACATCAATATCTGTAATTCTATCTGCAACTTTTTCACCATTTTTCTCTGAAACAAATTTCTTTAATCTTAAGTCAAATCCTTCTGGTTGTATTACCAATTTTTCAAAGTCATCATCATCTTGTTGTCCTTTATAATAATTATCTGGATTATCTAATTGTTTTTCATTTCCACTATCACCAGTATAATCTGACATATTATCTTTATTTACAGTTTCTCCTGGATTTGTTCCTGGCTGTGAGTCTATATCTGCTTTTTCTGAATCTTGTATTGTTTGATCTATTATAGTTTCTTGATCATCTTCATTCCAAGCTTCTGCAATCCAAGCTACATTTGTTAAAACTTTACTTGAAGTATTATCTGGCTCTGCTGTTACTTTACATGTTATTTCAACTATTTCACTATCTAAATTTGTTCCACCTGTATATTCATTTAAATTTTTCTTATTACTATCTTTTCTTTTTAATGTTAATCTATTATCTGTATCTTTATTATAACTTTCTACCTCGAAGTTATCACTTTTTACTTCTACAAATTCTAGACCTGTTGGCAACTGATCTACTATTTTAGTTGCTCTTCCTTTTTTCTTTCCTTCATTATAAATTGCTATTTCATATGTTATTATATCATCTTTCTTTGCAGGTACTCCATCTTTTCTATGCTTATATTTTACTGATGCACCTGTTTTTATATCTGTTACTTCAGGTACTGGTGTTCTTGAATTAGGTACATTATCATTTCCTATTTTTGTTACGTATTTTCTTAATGATAAGTCAAATCCTTCTGGTTGTACTACTAATTTTTCAAAATCGTCATCATCTTGTTGTCCTTTATAATAATAATCTGGGTTATCTAATTCTTCTGGATTTTCACTATTACCAGTGTAATCTGACATATTATCTTTATTCACAGTTTCTCCCGGATTGGTTCCTGGTTGTGAGTCTGCATCTGCTGCTTCATCGTCTGGATATTTTTGATTTTCTATTTTTTTCTGATCATCATCATTCCAAGCTTCAGAAATCCAAGCAACATTTGTTAGAAATTCACCAGCTTTAAGTGCAGTTACTTTACATGTTATCTGTATTATTTCACTATCTAAATTTGATCCACCTTTATATATATCTAAATTATCTGTATTACCTTCTTTTCTTTTTAATGTTAATCTATTATCTGTATCTTTATTATAACTTTCTACATCGAAGTTGTCACTTTTTACTTCCAAAAATTCAAGACCTGTTGGTAATTGGTCAACTATTTTTTCTGCACGTCCTTTTTTCTGTCCTTCATTATAAACCGCTATTTCATATGTTATTATATCACCTTTTCTTACAGGTACAGAATCTTTTCTATGTTTATATTCTACAGATACTCCTGATTCTGTTTGTGTTACTACTGGTACCGGTGTTCTTGGATTAGGTACATCTTCATCTCCTATTTTTGTTGCATATTTTCTTAATGATAAATCAAATAAATCAGGTTCTTCTGGTAATATTACTAATTTTTCAAAATCATCATCATCTTGTTGACCTTTATAATAATATTCTGGATCTTCTAATTGTTCTTTATTTTCACTATCACCAGTATAATCAGACATATTATCTTTATTTACACCAGGTGTTGAACTATTTCCTGGATTTGTTCCTGGTTGTGAATCTATATCTACTTCTTCGTTATTATCTGATTCATCACAAGCTTCAGAAATCCAAGCAACATTTGTTAAGATTTTATTTGATTTAGCATCTGGTTTAGCTGTTACTTTGCATGTTATTTGTATTGTTTCACTTGCTACGTTGTTTCCACCTGTATATTCAGCTAGATTATCTTTATTTCCATCTTTTCTCTTTAATATTAAAGTATTATTTGAGCCTTCATTATAACTTTCTTCATCAAATTTACCATCTACTACGTCTACAAATTCTAGACCTTCAGGTAATTGATCAACTATTTTTTCTGCACGTCCTTTTTTTCTTCCTTCATTATAAATTGCTATTTCATATGTTATTATATCACCAGTTTTTACAGGCACAAAATCTTTTCTATGCTCATATTTTACTGATGCTCCTGATGCCGTTTCTGTTACTTTTAGTACTGGTGTTCTTGTATCAGGTACAGTATCATTTCCTATTTTTGTTATGTATTTTCTTAGTGCTAAGTCAAACGCCTTTTTTGGTGTAAATGTTAATTTTGTTTCTTCTGTCTGTGGTGTTTTAGTTACTTCAACTAAAGGTTGTACATTTGTCTTATTAGATGCCTCCCATTCTATAATTGTTTTTTGGTCATATTTTACTGTTATATCAACTGAAATATTGTTTACTTTAGTAACTGGTAGCAATATGTAAAAATCGTTACCTACTAATTGTGATTCTGACAATGTTTTTCCTTCAGCATTTACAAAGCTATATTCAGAGGTTTCCAATATTTCTTCATCATTTTTAACTTTTATATTAAATATATATGGCTTAGAATTCTGTTTCGTAATTGTTATAGGTCCTAATTTATAATTTCCACCAACTGGATCTTCACCTGTTAATGTCTTTGTTTCTACTTTTATAGGATTTCCTACTTTTTCTTCTTCGGCATTTTCACTATATTTACTTGCATTTTCTTTTGCTTCTTTAACTAACATTTTATACAATAAATCAGCTAATTCACTTCTTAATTTTCCTTCTTTTACTCTTCCATCACTATTTTGTAATAAATCTTCTCCATAATCACTCAATGGAGTATAAGAAAGATCTGAAGAAGTATTCTTATAATAAAGACTCAATGTACCATTACTTTCAACTGCTGCATTTGTTAAACCAGGTATTTCATTATAATTAGTAAAATACCATATAGCTGCTTGCTGAACAACTTTTATATCATCATCTGTAAATTTTTCCATTAATAATTTCCATAAATCTTCTTTACGACTTTCATAATTACTAATTAATGCTAATAAAGCTTCTTCTGATTGAATATTTTTGAAATTATCAGTATAATAAGTTAAAATTCTTTGAATTAATTCTTTTTTTTCTTCTGTTGATTCATCTGGCAAATACAATGAATCTAAAAGAGCTACTAAAGCATCCAAGGCTGTATAGTCAGTTCCATTTATTGATGTATCTTTAAGTTTTTTTGCAGACTCATTATGTGTATTGCTCTTAAAGTCTTCTCTTCCAGATTTTGTTTCCAAATTAAAATATGTATCATATGAATCTGAACTAGGCTCACCACTTCCAAAACCTACACCCTGTTTTATACAATAAATATTGTTATTACCATTTTCACTATATAATGCTGTTTTAGCTTGCAGTCCTTTTGTTGCTGGATCTGACGCATATCTTAATATATTCCAAAATTTTACACTTTCATTGGTTGACAAAGCATAGGACTTCCCATCTGGCATTTGTGGACTTACTCCAAAATATGCTTTATCACCATTTGGCAATTGCGTTGCCAAAACGCATCCTTGTGATGCAACAAAAATGATACATAAAACTATAGTTACCAATTTTAATAGATTTTCTTTTACGCTCATTATTCTCTCTCCTTTAAAATTATAAAAGTAATTCTTACCCATACTACATTTTACTACATTTTTCTACATAAATCAATAGAAATTTTTTCACAACATTATTTATATTCCAAGAAAGTCAGCATTAAAAATTATAACTTTCCGTAAAAGATAATTATGTGAAACTAAGATATTAAGTATTTTATTTTTTAAATAAATCATACGGATTATATTTTTCTCTTTTTGTATCTTCTACTTTACACTGATTTTCATTTAAAATGCCTTGCATAAATTTTTTTTGACTTTCAGTTAACAAGTATTTCATATTTATATATGATAATATTAATATTGTATCTTTATGTATATTTTGACTTTTTAAATCTTTTGTTTCATCATAATTCCAAACATATTCAATATCTTTGTTTTTTTCAATTATATCTATTAAATCTTTAGGGATTTTATCATAATCACTCTTTTTTAAATGATTTAATATTGTACTAACCTCAGAAAACCTTTTACTATACTCTAACACAATTAAATCTCCTTTATAAAATTAATGAGACTTTATTAGCTCATTTTTTGCCTTTAAATTTTCAAAAAGCATATTAATTTGTTCTACATTTTCTGCAGTTATATGTTCTTCTATACATGCCTCAGCTATTTGACGTGGAGTAACTATGTGTACTGGATGTGTTTTATGCTCTTTTAATCTTTTCATATATTCCTCTGCCGAAATTCCCGTTTCCGCAGGATTTTCTCTTCTACCCATTTCAAATCCATCCATATATGCTTTTATATTTTCTGGAGTTGCTTCAATCCATCCATATTTCAATAATTGCTCAGCAACACATCTTCTTGACTCATCATTAATCATATAAACTCCACAATATTTACTAAAGCTTTCTTCAAAAAATTGTCTATATGTACAATCAATTAAATAACTTTTACCATGTAAACTAACAATACTAGCATTATGGCCTACACTACCATTTTCCAAATAATATCCAGGAAATAAATAAGTAGCACTTTCAAATCCTTTTGAAGTACTATCAATTAACACTCTTAATGTTGAATCTTCGCACTCTCCAACTAAACAATCTGTTACTAAATTATTATCTTTCATCAAGTGTCTTCGTTCTTTTTGAACTACACTAGTTAATTTTTCTTCATCAGACATATCTTCATTGAAATCATCATTTTGAATTTCTATATCTGAAATATAAGGTTCACTATCGATAATATATTTATAAGATTTTTTAATTGGATCATCACAAGGATATAAACTATAATACTCTTGTATACTTGGTGTTACAATATCTTCAATTTCACTTGACTGTATTAATATATTGTCAAGATATGTTTTTAAATTTTCTGGTGTAAACACAATGTCTTCATTTTTTGTCCTAATATATTTTTTCCCATCTTTAAAAACAATAGAAAATGTATCTGTACTAAAAACCAAATTATGTTTAATTTTTGAAAAGACATTTCGATGGTTTGCCGTAAAATTAAGCATTTCATAAGATATATTTGGACTCCATGCCTTAACATATAATTTCCATAATTCTTTTATATTGTATTTATACAATACTTTACCATTCGTGATTAAAGTTTTTCCCTTTATACTTTTTATGTATTCTTCTTTAGTAGGTAATCTTATATTTTTATGTTTGGAGGTAGCTTCTATAAAACCATCAAGATAACTTTTAATATTTTCTGGTGTTGCTTCAATCCACCCATATTTTAGTATGTGCTCAGCTAATTCTTTTTTTGATTTAGTATAAGACATTACTTTTCCTAAATTTAAAGTTTTTTGTTGCTCATTATTATTTTTTTTTTGAAAAAATTGTCTATATGCACAATCTATTATATATTTAGTTTTTCCAATAGTTGCTATAGTAAAGCTATGCGTATTATTTTGTAAACTTTCTTTTATGTCTACATTTTCTTTAGAATATAATTTAGCTAATGTTGATATGTCAACTTCTTCAAAAGTTATGCCTCTTTTTTCAGAATGCATTCTAATTAAAAGTTCAGTTAAAGCTTTTCCATCACCAATCAAGTTATCTTTCTTAATATCATAATTATTCTTTTTGAAAGGAGTCCATTTCATATCAAGGCAAGTTGAATTAGTATAATTTGCTAAATTTTTGAAATTGTGTACTGTTAATCTTAAATTTTGAACTAAATAATTTACTTTTTCTTCACTACTCATTGTACTACTATAATTTAGTCCTATATGTTTATTTAATATAGGCATAATATCTATATCTTCCATCATAATCTTCAATTATTATTTGAAATTTCAGGCCCAACAATATTTTGAGTTCTTTCAAGTTCAGTCTTAGCAAGATTATACATTGCTTCATTCCAATTACCTAAGCCAGACTCATATTCTTTAATAATTGTTTCTATATCTAATAACTCATACCTATCTTTACCATTATAATTTGGATTTTGCCCAAAAGAATTATCATAAACATAAACAGGAACATAATTAGCAGAATCTACACTAACCTTATGAGTAGAACCATCTTTACAAACTTTAACATCAACAATAACAGTATTTCTTGTATTAGGAAAAGTTTGTGCAGAAAAGAAATTTCCCATAGAATAGATAACAAAACCAGATTTAGTAGTTCCATCATCCATTGTAACAGTTTTCATCTCCATAGGTTCTAAAACATGAGGATGACAACCAAGAATAACTTGTACATCATTTTCAATCAAAAATTTAGCTAAATCTTCTTGAGTAGAATTAGGAACAATATGATACTCATCACCCCAATGCATACTTACGCAAATAAGCTCAGCACCTTCTGCTTTAGCTGCGTCAATTTTATTTTTAATAGAATTTTTATCAATTAAATTAACACAAAACTCTTTACCAGCAGGAAGAGGAATTCCATTAGTACCATAAGTAAAAGCTAGAAAAGCGGTTTTAATACCATTTAAATCTTTAAACAAGATTTTATTTTGCTCTTCAGCAGTTCTTGCAGAACCAGTATGCTCTAACTTTGCATCATCTAAATAATTTAAAGTAGAAGTAAGGCCAGAAAATCCCATATCTAAAGAATGATTATTAGCAGTAGTCATTATATCTAAGCCCAATTCTTTTAAATCAGTAGCCAAAGCCTCTGGGGTATTAAAGGTAGGATAACCACTATAACCTCTTTGTGCTCCAGCAAGAGTAGCTTCAAGATTTCCAACACAAACAGTAGCATTTTCAAAATATTTAGAAACATATTTAAACATAGGAGAAAAGTCATATAAACCAGTTGAACTATCATATGCATCTTTAAAATTCTGACTATGACATAAAGTGTCACCAATAGCTACAATATTTGCATAAGAATTTTTAGGTGAAATATCAACTTTCAAAATATTTTGAGTACTATCAGAAGTATTATCCGAAATATGTTCAATATTAGCATTTTTAAAACCTAATAAAGAAAGCAATTTGGGAATAGTAAAAATTAGCAATATAGCCAAAATAGTAATAAAAATAATTTTTAAGATTATATTTTTTTTCAAAAAAATTCCCCCCATTAAATATAATATTCTCTATATAATATCACAAAAGAAGACAAAAATCAACAAATTTCTATTTAAACCTAAGGAAATAAGGACTTCAAGAAAATAGAATAATAATATTACAAAGTGTAAAGAAAATGTAAAATTAATTTAAAAAAAGAAATTTAAAAATCTAAAAAGTAACATCCGTAAAAGCATATAAGACGAAAAAAAATAACAACAAAAAACCATACTTGATTTAAATTTTTACCATTTATATAATAAAAATATAACAAAAATTTTGTTTAATAAGCCATAGTTTAAGAAAGGAATGAAAAAACATGAAAGAAAAAATCATTAATTTATTTACAATCATAAGCTTAATAATTGCCTTAATAGGAGTAGATTTATTATTTCTAGGAGTAAAAACAGTAGAAGCTTTATCAGCAGCAAGTAATGCAAACATATCATTTGATACTTATTTAAAAGATGGAGAAAACAAAACTTACAATAAAGTAGCAGCAATAAGTCAAGGAGAAAAATTATACATAAATATAACACTTGCAAAAACAGGTG
Source organism: uncultured Clostridia bacterium (assembly GCA_947626815.1). Lineage (GTDB taxonomy): Bacteria > Bacillota > Clostridia > TANB77 > CAG-508 > CAG-269. The sequence continues at coordinate 13,130 of CANQTN010000007.1, forward strand.
TTATTGAGAATGGAAAAATAGAAATAAAAAATGCAAACTTTAAAATTAAGTCAGTTGAAAGCAAATATATTAAAAACGTAAATATTAATGATAATATAATAGAATTAAATAAAATAATATCAGGACAAAATGTCAAACTTGAAATACCAATAGAAATTGGAAAAACAGAACAAATAGATAAAAACTATATATCACAAGAAACATTAATAACATTTAAAGGAAATTATAAATATGACGAAAATAAACAAAAAGATATAAAACTAGAAAAAAACATACATGTAAATTGGAAAGAAACAGCAGAAGTAGAAATAAATCAAGAAATAGAAAAATATATCAATTTATCACAAACAACATTAATTCAAGCAAAAATAAATACAAAATTAGAAAAAAATATATTAGTAAATGGAAAAACAATAGAAGCAAAAGTTCCAGAAATAGAAAATAATATTCCAGAATCAGTAGAAGTACTAATAAACGGAACAAAAACAAATCAAGAAAATTACAATTATAATAAAGAAAATAAAACAGTAACAATACAAAACAGTCAAATAACTTCAAAAGAAGACGAGTACAAAATAATATATATTTATGCAAATCAAATAACATCAGAAGTATTACCAATAACATTAGATACAAAAACAATAATATCACAATATACAGATGAAAAAGTAGAAAAACAAAGTAATGAGACATTCCAAGTAAAAAAATCAAATAACAAAGTTTCTATAAAAAATAATGCAAGTGAAAACATATATAAAGGATATATGTATACAGGAACAAAAAATACAAATTATCAAGAAAAAATAGAAATGGAAATATCAACATTAGAAGATATAAATGAAATAGAAATAAAAAATATAAAAGATAATTTCATAAACACAAGAAATAGAAGTGTAACAGTAAATAATAATACATTTATAAAAAATATGAAATTAAATAAAGATAACGTAAAAAGTGTATTAGGAGAAAATTTTGAAATAAAAATAATTGGAGAAAATGACAAAGAACTAGCAAATATACAATCAGATAGTAAATGGGACGAAAATGGAAATATAACAATTTCTTTAAAAGAAAAAGAAATAGAAAAACTAAAAATAAAAACTAATAAACCAGAACAAATAGGTACATTACAAATAGAAATAAACAAATATATAAAAGGAAATGCAGGATATAGCAGAGAACAACTAAAAACAATAACAAAATTAGAAAACACAAAAATAGTTTCAGCAGGGGGAATAGAAAATTCAGTAAGTAGTATAAATGAATTGGCAGATACAATAGCAGAAGGAAAAATAGAAATAAGTAATAATCAATGGTCTGCATATAATAAAAATGAAAATATACAAATATCTGCAATATTAAAATCAAACAATGAAAAACATGATTTATACAAAAATCCATATATAGAAATTAAGTTGCCACAAGAAGTAGAAACAATTGACATACATTCAACCAAAATTCTATATGCAGATGGATTACAAATAAAATCAGCACAATACAACAATGACACAAAGGCAATACAAATACAATTTGAAGGAGAGCAAAGTGGTTTTAGAACAAAAATAGAAGAAGGAATACAAGTAACAATAAATGCAGATATAACACTATCAAAAAACACAGCAACTAAAGAAAAAACAATTTCTATGATATACAAAAATGAAAATAGAAATGGAGAACAAAATGAAGCAAACACTAAAGTGAAATTAGCATCAAAATATGGAGCTATTTGGTATAATAATATATCAGGTTATAATAAAGAAAATGACGTTCTTGAAACTACAGAAAACAAAGTATTAAAAGGAGAACTAGACACAGATGAAGGAGAAAAACATGCAACAATAAATCAAACATTTATAAACAATTATGAAGAACCAATAAATGAAATAACAATAGTAGGAAACTTAGGTGGAGCAAACAGTGAAAAAGGAGGTATAGAAAGTAACTTTACAGCAAATTTAATACAAAATATACAAATAAATGGTGCAGAGGCAAAAGTATATTACTCAAATAAAGAAAATATATCAGAAGAAGACGAAACATGGCAAGAAAATATGGAAAACATGCAAGATGTTAAATCATATAAAATAGTAGCACAACAAGAACTACAACCAACTGAAAGAATAGACATATCATATCAAGTAAAAATACCAAAGAAATTAGGAAAAGGAGCAAAAACTTATGAATCAACAAAGGTAACATATAGCTATAATGGAAAAAAATTAAGTAATGCATCAACAATTTCTTTAGCATCAGAAGGTATACAAGCAGATGGAGTAATAGAAGAACATAATGGAGTTGAAACAAAAATAATTGCAACAAGTGGAAACAAAGAATTAAAAGATGGAGACGAAATACCAGAAGGACAACCAGTAAAATATCAAGTATCTGTTACTAATAAGACAGAAGAAGATTTAAAGAACTTTAAATTAGAGGCAAAACATACAAATACAGCATTTTATGTAAAAGTTGAAAAAGAAGCAGAGGTAACAGATTCAGAAATACCAGAAACAATGATATACACAGAAAAACAGGAAAACGTTCAAAGTACAACACAAACAGCAGAAACTATAAAAAAAGGAGAAACAAAAATATTTGAATATGAATTTTCACCTAAAAAGAAAAATGGAGATGAAATAGAAGGAAATATAAAAATATCAGCAGAAAATTTAGAAGAACAAGAAATAAAAACAATAAAAAATACAATAAAAGATGCTAAAATTGGAATAGATATTTTTTCTGGAATAGATGAAAATAGAACTACAGTTGAAAATATGCAAATACGATATATATTCAATATTACAAATTATTCAAAAGAAAAACAAGAAGATGTTGTAGTAAATATCAATTGTTCAGATTTAATAAAACATTTTGCTAGTTCTAATGATCCTGGAGTAAACGTAAATGAAGATTTAGGATTTGAAATAACAGAAGAGAACGATTCCGGGTTAATTATAAAAATAGATAAAATAGAAGCAAATGAAACATTTAAATGTGCGTTAGAATTTGAAGTAGGAAACTTAAAAAATATGGATGGCACAGACATATATACAATTTATGCTACATCTAAAAATAATGAAGAAATATACTATTCTAATATAATAACTAAGGAAATAAAAAGAACAATGGCAAAATTAACAGGAAAACAATATTCTAATGTACAAGAGAAAATTGTAAAAATGGGTGATAAAATTATTTACACAGCGGAAATAATTAATGAAGATCAATTATTAGAAGCTAATCCTGTAGAGATAGATCACGAAATGTCAGAAGAAAATTCTAAAATAGAAAAAGCATATATAAAAAACGAAAAAGGTGAAATATTTAATATTAATTTAAGTAGTACAAGTTCATCTAAAACAGAATATGATTTAAAGAAAAATGAAAAAATAGAATATGTTGCAGAAGTAAGAATAGAGAATGATGAAAATAAAAATTATAAAGACACTATAGAAAGTAAAATACACTTATTATGGAGTATGGGTGGATATCTAGAATTAAACACATTATCAAATACTATAGAAGAACCTAAAAATGAAGGACAAGAAACAGCACCACCAGAAACAGATGATAACCATATAAATAAAAAACCAAATACCGATAATGATAATGATGATAATAGTAATAATGGCAATGTCATAGAAGATAAAAATGACGACGATTACAATGATAGCGATGATAACAACAATAATGATGACAACAATAATGACGATAGCGATAATGACAACAATAATGATAATAGCGATGATGATAATAACGATAATGACGATGGACAACAAGGAAATAACAATAACAATAACAATGGCAATAACGATGGCAATAACAATAGCAACAACAATGGAAATAATAATGGCAACAATAACGGTAACAATGATAGCAATAATAATAACAATGAACAACAAGGAAATAACAACAATGGAAATGTTAATAATCAAAAAGCATATTATATCTCAGGAACTGCATGGGTAGATGTAAACAAAAATGGAGAAAAAGAGGAAGAAGAAAATAAGTTAGCAGATTTAGAAGTAAAACTAATAAGTGCAATATCTGGAGATGTAATAAAAGAAACTAAAACTGATAGTAAAGGATATTATAAATTTGATGATGTAAAAAAAGGAAACTACATGGTTGTATTTAATTATGATATATCATCATATCAAATAACACAATACAAAAAACAAGGAATAAGTGAAAACAATAATTCAAATGTTATTCAAAAAGAAATGGAAGGCCAACTAGTTGCAATTACAGATAATTTAGAAATTATAGACAAAGATATAAAATATGTAAATGCTGGGTTTGTGGTAAACACTAAATTTGACTTTAGTATAAATAAATCAATAAATAAAGTAATTGTACAAAATGCTGAAGGAACAAAACAAGTTAATTATAATAAGGCAAAATTAGCAAAAGTAGAAATACCTGGAAAATATATAGAAAACAGCACAATTGTAGTAGAATATTTAATAGAAGTTACAAATGAAGGAGAAATACCTGGATATGCAAATGAAATAGTTGACTATATGCCAGAAGATTTGGAATTTGATGCAGGAAAAAACAAAGATTGGTATATAAGCACAGATAGGAATATACATAATATTAATTTAGCAAATGCAATAATTAATCCAGGAGAAACAAAACAATTAACACTAACATTGACGAAAAAAATGACATTAGATAATACAGGAACATGCACTAATATAGTAGAAATTGCAAAAGCAAGTAATGATCAAAATATTGGAGATAATGATTCAATACCAGGAAATAGAAAAGATAATGAAGATGATATAAGTACAGCAGAATTAATAATATCTGTAAAAACAGGTGTTATAGCAATATCTATAAGTGTAATTAGCATACTTGTATTAGTAGTTTTAGCAAATATACTTTATATAAAAAAGAAAAAAGGAGGAAAATAGAATGAAATCAAAATTAATAAAAATAGCTATTTTAGTAAATACAATTATAATAATTTTATTTTCCACAATATTCCAAAAAAATATATCAATAGCATATAGTACAAGTCAACTTGAAAATCCAAGATATGGTCTTATAGGAGATTTACAAGATGCAGCACGTAAAGCTGAAAGCTCATTCTTAGATTTTGATGCAGGAAAGCTATTAAAATATGACACGAAACAAGACTGTAGTGGTCAAGATTATGATACCACAGGAAGTGATAGTGAAAATTGTATTTGTATAGAACCAGAAAATCATAGTGGAGGAGGACATCAACGAGTAAAGAATATTATAGACCTTTATGAAGATGGAACTGTAAAATGCTGGACCTATAAAGCAAATGGTACTACACCTAGTTGCAAAACAACACAAGGAAGCAATACAAAAATTGTTAGAAAATTTGCATATTTAGCGCATAAAGCTCAAGGAGAAACAACACAGTATATACCAGATAATAGAGGATTATATAAATGGGCAATGAGATTTTGTGCATATTTACCTAATCGTAAATATTTCATGGATACAATAGGACTTAGCAAGGAGTTTGGCTATGAGGATATATCAGATCGATATGTAGATAGTAAAGTTAGAAATTTATGGTATACAGAAGCTGAAAACAGTATTAACACAAAACAATATAGGGCAAGGTTTATATTTTTATTAGATGCTGATTCAGGTGTAAGACGGACAAACTGATATGCTATTTTATTCTAAAGAAGTAGAAAAAGCAAGTTTAACAATAAAGAAGACAGATACAAGTGGTTATGGATTAAGTGGAGCAGAATTTAGAGTTACTGGACCTAATATAAATAGCGTGGTAAACACAGGTACACTTGGAACAGCTGTAGTAAACAATTTAAAACCTAATGGTACATATACAATTACAGAAATAACACCACCTAACGGATATGAACTTTCTAATATTAAAACACAAACAAAAACAGTTGTAGCAGGTAGTAACAATAGTGTAACATTTAGCAACCCTCTAAGTCCTTATATAGAAATAATTAAAAAAGATGCAGATGAAGGAAAAGTAGAAACCAGCGGAGATTTAAGTAGTGCACAGTTTGGAATATATTCTAATCAAGCTTGTACAAATCTAATAGCAACTGGATATACTTCATATGAAAATGGCATATGTCACATAATAAGAAAAAAACAAAACCAAAATAACAATGCTAAATTTTATATAGGACAACATGTATATATAAAAGAAATAAAAGCACCAGAAGGTTATCAACTAAATAATAATGTGCAACATAAAACATTAGTGGCAGGTAAAAATACATTCACATTTACAAATCATCAAACACCAAAAATAAAAATTTATAAAGAAGATGCAGATAATAATGACCCTAATACTAATAAAGTTGCAGGTGCAACATTTGGAATTTATAGTGATTCAGCATGTAGAAATAAACTTACAGAAGCAACAACAAAAGGTATGTATGGTGTAGCTGAAGTATCAGAATATACACAAAATGGTCAAATAAAACAATTTGCAATAGGAGGAACATATTATGTAAAAGAAATTACACCACCTAACGGCTATCAACCAGCTGCGCAAAATCAACAGGTACAGTCGATAGGACCTTTAGTAGCAGGAGAAAATGTAGTAAGAAATAATAGACCTGATAATGGAACAGATCAACCTAATAATGTTATATTTAAAAACCGCAAAACACCAATAATAAAAATTAGAAAAATAGATAAAGAAAGTAAAGCCCCATTAGCAAATGCAAAATTTGGAATTTATGAAGATGAAGCATGTACAAAAAGGCTTACAGGAGGAAAAACAGGTGCAGATGGAATATTAACAAAATCACAATATGAAGATGAAAGGGGAAACAAGTATCAATTTAAAATTGGAGCAACATATTATGTAAAAGAAGAAGAAGCGCCAAACAAGTATTATCAATTAGATAAAAAAAATGTAAGAAAAATAGGACCTTTAGACCCAGGTGAAAATGAAAAATTTAATGATGAAGCACATAATAATGTCACATTTGAAAACTATAAAACACCAATAATAAAAATTAAAAAAGTAGACAAAGAGGAACCTACTAAAGTATTAGAAAATGCAAAATTTGGAATTTATAGCGATCCAGAATGTACGCCAGAACATAGACTAACAGGAGGAAGAACAGGCGCAGATGGAATATTAACAAAATTCCAATATGAAGATAAAAATGGAAATATACATCAATTTAAAATTGGAGAAACATATTACGTAAAAGAAGAAGAAGCGCCAAACAAATATTATCAATTAGATAAGAAATACATAAGAGAAGTAGGACCTTTAGTGCCAGGAGAAAATGAAGCATTTAACCAAAACTCACCAAATAATGTCACATTTAAAAACTATAAAACACCAATAATAAAAATTAAAAAAGTAGACAAAGAGGAACCTACTAAAGTATTAGAAAATGCAAAATTTGGAATTTATAGCGATCCAGAATGTACGCCAGAACATAGACTGACAGGAGGAAGAACAGGCGCAGATGGAATATTAACAAAATTCCAATATAAAGACAAAAATGGAAATATACATCAATTTAAAATTGGAGAAACATATTACGTAAAAGAAGAAGAAGCTCCAAACGAATATTATCAATTAGATGAGGACTACATAAGAGAAGTAGGACCTTTAGTGCCAGGAGAAAATGAAGCATTTAACAAAAATTCACCAAATAATGTCACATTTAAAAACTATAAAACACCGATAATAAAAATTTATAAAAGGGATATAGACACTAATGAATTACAAGCAGGAGCAACATTTGGAATTTATAGTGACGAAGCATGCACACACAGGCTTACAGGGGGAACAACAGGAAAAAAAGGAGTATATGAAGTACATAACTACAAAGAAGGAAACGAAATAAAACAATTTACAATAGGTGCTTACTATTGGATAAAAGAGGAAAAACCACCACAAGACTATGCAACAGCAAAACCAAAAATACAAAGAATAGGAAAGTTAAAACCAGGAGTAAATGAAACAAAGAATGAATTTACATATAAAAATAAATACATGACACTAACCATTATCAAAGTAGATGAATATAGACCATTCCATAGAGTAAAAGGAGCAGAATATAAAGTTTATACAGATGAAAATTTAACAAACCAAGTAGGGAAAGGAACTACTGATGAAAATGGAGAACTTTCAATAAAAGGAGTATTATTTGAAGGACAAACATATTATATAAAAGAAACGAAAGCACCATTTGGATATGAATTAAGTACAACAATAGGTAAAATAACATTAAAAGAAGGGTCAAACATAATAAAAATGACAAACCCAAAAAAACCAGACTACATATACAAATATGCAGAAGAAACAAACAAACAATATCCAGTAGCAAATGTAACAATAGGATATAAAAATTGGACTCCAAATAATCCAAATTATACACATGCACCACCAGATTCAGCAAAACCAAAAGACAGATCTCAATATAAAACAGGAGAAGAATATCAAAGAGTAGAAGATGCATACAATGATTGGAAAAATGCATATGAACATTATGTAACATCACGTAATGGAAAATATGTAACAACAGGAGTAACAGACAAAAACGGAAGAGTAGAAGTAGATGGAAATTTATTAAGGGAAGATGGAACATATGAAATATGGGAAATTGCAAGTGGAAATAAATATTTCCAAATTGATCAACCAGTACAAAAACTAGATGCGCATACTCTATATATTCCACATGATCCAGATGCTGAAAAAGAAATAATAGAAAACCCAAGAACTCATGAAGACATAGAAGGATGGGTATGGATAGAAGATGTGCCAAAAGGAGAACCAAATAATTTATTAGCAGGAGATCAAGGAGAAAAACTAGTCAATGGAGCATTAGTTGAATTAAAAACAAAAAATGGACAACTAGTTAGATCAAAAGAAGGAAAAGAAATGAGCATGGTTACAGGCTCATTGGCAGGAAAAGGAAATGGATATTACAGATTTGATTTACTAGAAGTATCAAAAATAAAAGCTGATGATTATGTAATAGAAATTACATACAATGGTTTACTATATAAATCAATACCAGTAAAAGATTTAACAGCAAGAATGCCAAATGTTACAAGAAGCTCAAAATTATCAGATATACCAGAAAAAAGAGCTCAATTAAATACAACATATTCAACGATAGATAAAAATAGTAAAACATTATCAGGAGGCAATGCAGTACAATATGACACAAATACACCATATGAAAGTACAAGAATATGTGATAAAGTATATAAAGGATTATCAAATGAAGAAGCAGCATGTACACAAACGACAACAAAAGGATATAATGTAACAGCAGATACAAAAACATCACAATATAAACTTATAGATAGTTATAATCCATTATATGATTGTATAACAAATGTAAATTTAGGATTAAGCAAAAGAGAAGAACCAAATTTAGTATTAGAAAAAGATTTACAAACAGTAAGAATAACAATAAATGGAGAAGAACATATTTATCAATATGGAGACAAAGATAAAGTACTATTAGAAGAGTTCCTTAAGAGTGGAGACATAAAACAACCAAAAGATAAAAATGATGTGGCCTCAATATATGATTTAAAGCCAAAAGTAAGAATGGGAGAAAAATATGGAAGCTTATCATATACAAGAGCATTAGAAGCATCAGACATAAAATATGATAGTAATAACTATGGAGACGTTCCAGAAGATAAAAAATTAGAAATAACAGCAACATATAGAATAGGAATATGTAACTTAGCAGAAGGATATGTGATGAAGGTAAATGGAATAGTAGATTATCTTGACAACAAATATGACATTAATACAGTACAAGCATCAAGAGTAGCAAACATAGATGGCTCATTAGACCAAAATCAAAGGATTCCTGTAGATATACAACCAGGTTCAGGAGGATATAATGCAATAAGAATGCAAAATCTAAATATAGAAGTAGCACCAAAAACAGGAGGAAGTATAGATCAAAGCATTTACATAAGTGCAAAAATCAAACCAGAACAATTAGTACAATTAGTAGATGATAAAAATACAAATATTGTACAAATGAGTAATTTTGCAGAAATAACATCTTATACTACAATAGATAAAGCAACTAGACAAGGAGTAGCAGGAATAGATATAAATTCACAACCAGATAATTTAAAAGTAGAAGATAAAAATACATATGAAGATGATTCAAATAAAGCACCAGACTTCAAATTAGTATTACAAGAACCAAGAAAAATTTCAGGAACAGTATTTATAGATAAATCAACAGTAAATAGTAATAATATAAGACAAGGTGACGGAATATATAATAGTGATAATGAACCAGGACTAAAAGGAGTAAAAATTAGAGTATCTATAAATAGATACAAAGCTTCAACTGGAGGAAAAGGTACTTGGGAAGATGCAAAAATGTATACTGAATCTGGTTGGAAAATAGCAGAAGGAGAAACAGACAAATATGGTAACTTTACTATAGGAGGATTAATTCCAGGAGATTTCAAAGTAGAATATGAATGGGGAGGACAAACATACGAATTAAATGGAAATACTGAAAAAGTAAGAGTTCAAGATTATAAAGCAACAGTTGTAAATAAAGAAGTACATGCTAAAAAAGAACTTCCAGAAAATGCAAGAATATGGTATAGAGATGAATTCAAAAAAGCAAATGGAGAATGGGATACAAAAACAAATAAAGAATTAAGAAAATCTGATGCCATAGATGATTACAGTATGAGACAAGAAATAGATAAACAAGATACTGTAATGACATATCATAATAAAAAAGTAATAGAACAATATAGTGGAGAACTAGAAGTAGAAAATAATGTAGAAGCAACACTATTAACTAAAATGAAATCAAGAACACCAATGTTTAATATAGGAATAGAATATTATGAAAGTGACAAAGGAAGTGGAACAACACCAAGTGAGGACGAAGAATATGTAAAAAATAATGGAAATCTAAAATTTGAAAATGGAATAGTACTAAAAGATGAAAAATATCAAAACTGTTCAAAAGGTTTCGACTTTGGAATAGTAGAAAGAGCAAAACAAAAATTAGGATTACACAAAGAATTAAAAAGTGTAGAATCAGTAGCAGCCAATGGTACTATACTAGCAGAAGCAAAAAGAAACAAAACATCAGAAGACATGGTAACAAATAATGGACTTAGATATTTCAAGGAAGAGAAAGGAATGGTAGGTTCAGGAGTATTAGAATATGAAATAGACAACGAAATAGAACAAAGTGATAAACTATCAATTCAGTATGAAATTACAATAACAAATGTTGGGGAAGTAGAATACTTGACAGAAGAATTCTACAACTATGGAGCAGGACATGGAGAAGATGAAAATCAAGTGGTAAAATTAAAAGCAAAATCAATAATAGACTATTTGGATAATCAAATAACAACAAGTTTAGATATAAATGAAGAACAATGGCATATTTGTGCTCAACCAGACTATAATAAAGAATTTAATAACAGTAGTGATATTACAAAACAGTTATTAAGTGAAGAAGTAATAACATATATGAAACAAAATTATGAAAATGTATTGTCAAAAGAGAACTTGGAAGATATTTGGTTAGACCCAATTAAAAGAAAAAGTGTAGCAATAATGTTAGAATGTAGTAGATTATTAACAAATACAAATGAAGATGTAACATTTGCAAATGATGCAGAAATAATAAGAGCATTAAAAACAGGAGGAGCAACATTAGAAGCAACACCAGGAAATTATATACCAGGAAAAATACAAACAAGTGAAATTGATAATGATACATCAGAGTTAGTAACAGTAATATCACCAACAGGTTTAAACAAGAATTATGTGGCAATTGGAATATTAGGACTAAGTTCATTAGGAATTTTGGTATGTGGAATTATTTTAATTAAAAAATATGTATTGAAATAATTATAAAGAGCCTTATAAGATTTTCTAAATTTAGAAAATCTGAGGCTTTTTTATATTCTATTTTTATATTCTAAACAAAAAAATATTTTGATATAAATCGATGAAAACCTAAGGAAATAAGAGAAACAGAAGAAATGAAAAAAATATTACAAAATGTAAAAAAAATGTAAAAAGAATTTAAAAAACAATAAAAAAAAATTTAAAAAGTAATATCCGTAAAAATATAAGAAATAACGCAAAAAAAGTAGAAAAAAAGGGATTGCTTATTTTCAATTTTCGATGTATAATAGAAATAACAAGAATTTTGTTGAAATAGGTTTATACTATTAAGAAAGGAATGAAAATAACATGAAAGAAAAAATTACTAAAATATTTACCGTAATAAGCTTAATAACAGTATTACTAGGAGTGGATTTAATATTTACAGGAGTAAAAGCAGTAGAAGCATTGTCAGAAACAAATGTAGAAAATATCACATTTGATGCATATTTAAAAGATGGCGAAAAAGAAACTTATAGTAAAACAGCAATAATAAGCCAAGGAGAAAAGATATACATAAATATTGCACTTGCAAAAACAGGTGCTATTCAAGATGGAAAAATCAAAATTGAAGATGCAAATTTTAAAATCCAACCAATTGAAAATCAATACATTAAAAATGTAAATAGTGATACAAATGAAATAGAATTAAATGAAATAATAGTAGGACATGATGTAAAAATTGAAATTCCAATAAAATTTGAAAAAACAGCACAAATGAATAAAGATTATATATCTCAAGAAGCAAAAGTAAAATTTTCAGGAAATTATCATGACAACAATAGAAAAAAAGCAGTTAAAGGAGAAAAAAAGATTAGTATAAACTGGAAAGAAACAGCAGAAGTAGAAATAGAACAAAATATAGAAAAATATATAAACCTATCAGAAACAACATTAATTCAAGAAAAAATAAATACTAAAATGGAAAACAACATACTAGTAAATGGAAAAACAATAACTACAAAAGTACCTCAAATAGAAGGAAACCTTCCAGAAGAAGTAGAAGTTTTAGTAAATGGAACAAAAGCAAATATAGAGAATTACAATTATGACAAAGAAAAAAGAACAATAACAATAACAAACAAAAAAATAGATACAAAAGAAGATGAATATAAAGTAATTTATCAATACAAACAACCAATACAACAAGAAAAATTACAAATGGAATTAAACACTAAAGTAGAAGTATCACACTATACAGATGAAAAAATAGAAAAAGAAAAAAGTGATACAATAGAAGTACAAAAAACAAACAATAAAGTTTCAATAAAAAATATAGCAAGTGATACTTTATATAAAGGATATATGTATACAGGAAAAAGAAACACAAACTATACAGATAAAATAGAAATAGAAATATCAACATTAGAAGATATAAGCGAAATAGAAATTAAAAATTTTAATGACAATTTCAAAAACGCAAGTGAAGCAATAAAACCTGTAAACAATAGCACATATATAAAAGAAATAAAATTTACAAAAGAAAATTTAGAAAACATATTAGGAAAAAACTTTGAAATAAAAATAACAGGAGAAAATGACAAAGAACTAGCAACTGTAAAACCAGATAGCAACTGGGATAAAGGAAGTATAGCAATTTCTTTAGAAGAGCAAGAAATAGAAAAAATAAAAATAAAGACTAGCAAACCAGAAAAAATAGGAACATTAAAAATAGAAATAAACAAATATGTAAAAGAAAGTGCAGGATACAATAGAGAACAACTAAAAACATTTACAAAATTAGAAAACACAAAAACTATTTTAGTTAATGATATAGAAATACCAGCAAATAGTGTAAGCAAATTAGAAGATACAATAGCAGAAAGCAAAATAGAAATTAACAAATCAAGACTATCAACATATAGTAAAAATGAAAATGTGCAAATATCTGCAATATTAAAATCAAATAGTGAAAAACATGATTTATATAAAAACCCATATATAGAAATTAGACTACCAGAAGAATTAGAAGAAATTAATATAAACTCAACAAACATCTTATATGCAGATGGATTACAAATAAAATCAGCACAATACAACAATGATACAAAAGCAATACAAATACAATTTGAAGGAGAGCAAAATGATTTCAGAACAAATGTAGAAGAAGGAATACAAGTAACAATAAATGCAAATTTATCATTTAGAAAAAATATGGCAAGTAAAGAAACAGCAATTTCTATGATATACAGAAATGAAAATAGAAATGGAGAACAAAATGAAACAAGTACTAAAGTAAAATTAACATCAAAATATGGAGCAATTTGGTATAACAACATATCAGGATATAACCAAGAAAATACAACAATAGAAAGTACAGGGGAAAAACTTATAGAAGCAGAATTAGAACCAAATGAAAGTGAAAAACATCCAATAGTAAAGCAATCATTTATAAACAATTATGAAAGCCCAATAGATTCAATAACAATAATAGGAAATTTAGGTGGAGAAGACAGCGAAAAAGAAGGTATAGAAAGCAATTTTGAAACAAATTTAATTCAAAATGTAGCAGTAAGTGGCGCAAGTGTAAAAATATCTTATTCAAACAAAGAAAATGCAGAAAAAGACGATGAAAGCTGGCAAGAAAATATAACAAATTTACAAGACGTAAAATCATATAAAATAGAATTAGAAAAAGAACTACAACCAGCTGAAAAAATAGACATTGCATATCAATTAAATATACCACAATCAGTAGGAGAAGGTGCTAAAACTTATCAAGTAACAAAAGCAACATATAATTATAATGGACAAAATCTAAGCAACACATCTGCAATTTCTCTAGCATCAGAGGGAACAAAAATAGAAGGAGAAAAAAGTGAAAACGGTGGAATTAAAACAGAAATAGCAGTAATAAGTGGAAACAAAGAAATAAAAGAAGGAGAAGAAATACCAGAAGGACAAGCAATTAAATATACTATAAATATTACAAACAATACAGGAAAAGACTTAACTAATTTAAAAATGATAGCAGAACATACAAATGCAATATATTATATTCAAGAAGAAAAAGAAGCAGAACTTACAAACTCAGAAATACCAGAAATTATGCAATACACACGAAAAAATGAAGAAGCTACAAATATAACAAAAACAAAAGAAAACATAAAAAATGGTGAAACAGTAAAATTTGTATATGATATAGAACCTAGAAGAAAAGATGGAGATGAAACAGTAGGAACAATAAAAATATATGCAGACAATTTAAAAGAACAACAAGTACAAACAATTAAAAACAAAATAAAAGCTGTACCAATAGCAGTTAGCATAGAAAGCTTAACAGATGAAAATGCAAAAACAGTAGAAAATGAATATGTATTTTATAATTTCCAAGTAAAGAATTTAACTAATAAAGACATAAGTGGTGCTACAATACAAATATTAACAGATGGATTAAAACATTTAGAGGACAGTAGTGAAAATGAAATTAAATCAGGAGATGTTGTAGAAGAACTTGAAGAAACTAAAGAAGAAAAAGAAAATAAAATAAAAATAGTTGAAAACACAGGAAATGTAGTAAAAATATCACTTCCAACAATAAAAGCTCAAACTGCAGTATCTTTAGATTTAGACTTTAAAGCTGACGAAATACCAGATAATGAAATAACAAAAAATAGTACAATTTATAGTACAGTAGAACTAGAAAATAATAAATATTATTCAAACTTCATAACAAGAGAAATAAAAAGAAATAACCCTACTGTAACAGGTGTACAATATTCAAATATGCAAGATAAAGAAATAAAACAAGGGGATAAAATTACTTATACGGCAGAACTAGAAAATAAAGATCAAATTTTAGCTGCAGAACCTATGGAAATTTTGCATGAAGTAACAGAAGGAAATGCTAAAATAGAAAGTGCATATATTAAAAAAGAAAACGGAGAAAAAATACCAATAGAAATTGCAAAAAGAAATAGTGTAGATACAACATATATATTAAAACAAGGAGAAAAAATTGAATATGTAGCAGAAGTCTTAATATGTGACAATGATGAAAACCCTAGTGCAAATCTTGAAGACACAGTAAACAGTAAAATAGATGTAATGTACAATATAGGTGGAGTATTGGAATTAAATGAATTAAAAAATACAATGGCAGAAGAAACTAATCAAGAAAAAGAAGACGAAGACATTAATCCAAGTGAGGAAAATCCAACTGAACCTAATAAACCAAATGAAAATGATAACAATAAGGACAATAACAACAACAATAATAATAACAACAATAATAATAACAATAACGATAATAATAACAACAATAATAATAACAACAATAATAATAACAACAATAATAACAATAACAATAATAACAACAATAATAATAATAATAACAATAATAATAACAACAATAATAGTAATAACAATAATAACAACAATGCTGAAAATAATAATTTAGAAAAACACAATATTTCAGGAATAGCTTGGATAGATGAAAATAAAAATGGAATAAGAGACAATAATGAAAAAAGAATGGCAAATATAAATGTAGAATTAATAAATACGATAACAGGAGAAACTGTAACAAATAAAACAACAAATGGAGAAGGAAGTTATAAATTCACAGATATTGTAACAGGAAACTATATAATTGTATTTAATTATGATGATACACATTATCAAGTAACAAATTACAAAATTCAAAGTGCAGGAGAAAATAAAGACTCAAATGTAATAAGAAAAGAATTAAATGGAAAAGTTGTTGCTGCAACAGATACATTAACACTAACTAATAAAGATCTTGAAAATATGGATGCAGGTTTTGCACCAGTTGAAGATTTTGACTTTAGACTAGACAAGTCAATAGTTAGAGTTATTGTTCAAAATGCAGAAGGAACAAAAAAAGTTGAATACAACAAAACAAAATTAGCAAAAGTAGAAATACCAGGAAAATATGTAGCAAATAGTATGGTTATTGTAGAATATACTATACAAGTTACAAATGAAGGAAAATTACCAGGATATGTAGATGAAGTTGTTGACTACATGCCAAAAGATTTACAATTTAATTCAGAAATAAACAAAGATTGGTATATAGGAACAGATGGAAACTTACATAATATTAGTTTAGCAAATACTCAAATTAAAGCAGGAGAAAGCAAAGAATTAAAATTAACATTAATGAAACAAATGACATTAGATAATACAGGAACAAGTAAAAATATTGCAGAAATTGGAAAATTAAGTAATGACCAATCAATTGCAGATAAAGATTCAACAGCTAATAATAGAAAAGATGGAGAAGATGATATAAGTACAGCAGAACTATTAATATCTGTAAAAACAGGTGTGTTTACAATATCTGTAGGAGCAATAAGTATTTTAATTTTAACAGGTTTAGCATTTGTGATTTATATGAAAAAAAAGGAAGGGGGAAAATAAGATGAATTTAAAAACTAAAATAATGAAAATTTTATTATTAATATTATTGCTAATCTTTATTTTCGGAACTTTCTTGACAAATGTAATATGTGCAGAAAATTCTATTGGAGATTATACTAGTTGGAAAAGTTTACAATATGCAGCAGCAGATGGCGATGACGCATATTTTGCAGGTAGCACTAAAGATTTAATGAGCAAGAAAAGAGTTTTTAAAAATACTAAAGGCACTGACATGGGAGTTTTCCATCCAGGAGATGTTTGTATTGCACCAGGTAATCATGCAAATCCAGAGTGGTTACAACCAACATGTGTTATGGATATTGATGAAGATGGAACAGTTACAACCTCTTGGCTAAATAGTAATAAAATGATAACAAGAACAATAAAATATAATAGTGGAGATACTGAAGCCGAAAAAGAAAAAAGAAATCAAGCATTAGAAGTTGCTTACATTTATTGCTATTTTTCATATATGGCAAGAAATGAAAAAACACCATACCCTAGTGGAAGTTGTGGAACATATCAGGAACAAATAAGAAAAATTAATGCAAGTACATATTTTACAGAATACATGCATGGTGTTTTTGGAGTTCCATTGTACTTTTGTAGCAGTTTTGAAGGACAAGTAAAAGGAACAAATACAATTAATAAATTAAGTGAAGCAAAAAAGGCAATTAGTGAAAAACAATATTATGGAAGACTTGTATTTTTAAAAGGAAAACCAAGTAATGGAAGTTTTCAACATTACAATGATAATAAATATTCAACAAAATGGGTAGACGGACAATGTAACTTAATTTATGGTGCAAAAACAATGGACAACAAATCAATAACAATAAAGAAAGTAGAGGCTGGTAATGAACAAGTAACATTAAAAGGTGCAGAATATAATATTTATCATATAAAATCAAATAATCAAGAAGAACTAATTGCTAAAAATGTAACAACTAATCAAAGCGGAATTTATAAATTTACAGACAAAACTAAATTAACAATAGGAGATAAATATCGTGTAGAAGAAGTAAAAGCACCAACAGGATACTTTTTACCAGATTCACCTTCACAAACATTTACATTAGATACATATAATAAAGAAGTTACATTTAAAGATGTAAAGAAACCAATAATTAAAATATATAAAAAAGATTCAAAAGATGGATCAGCTCTTAAAGGAGCAAAATTTGGAATTTACCCAACATCAGAATGTAAACAAGAAGATAGGATAGTAGGAGGAACTACAAATGATAGTGGTGAAATAACAATCAAAAATGCAGAAGGCAAACTAAAAGTAAACGAAACATATTATATAAAAGAAGAAAAAGCACCAGATGGATATATAAAAGCAGATCCTGATACGGCAAAAATAGGTCCTTTAGTATCAGGTGATAATACTGTAACTTTTGAAAATACAAAAATACCAAAAATAAAAATATATAAAAAAGATTCAGAAGATGGATCAGCTCTTCTAGGAGCAAAATTTGGAATTTATCCAACATCAGAATGTAAAAAAGAAGAGAGAATAGGTGGAGGAACTACAAATGAACAAGGTGAATTAGTAATACAAAATAGCAAATTTGAATTAGAAAAAGAATATTGGGTAAAAGAAGAAAAAGCACCAGATGGATATATAAAGGCAGATCCTGATACAGCAAAAATAGGTCCTTTACAACCAGGCGAAAATCAAAAAAATAATGTAATTTTAAAAAATACGAAAATACCAAAAATAAAAATTTACAAAAGAGATGAAGACACAGATGAATTACTTCCAGGAGCAGAATTTGGAATTTATCCAACATCAGAATGTAAACAAGAAGAGAGAATAGGTGGAGGAACTACAAATGCTCAAGGTGTATTATTAATAGAAAATGAAGATAACAAATTTAAACTAGAACAAGAATATTGGGTAAAAGAAGAAAAAGAACCAGCTGGATATGCAATGGCAGACCCTAATATACAAAAAATTGGAAAATTAAAACCAGGTGATGGTAAAGATGGAAGTAACGAAGTAACTTTCAAAAACAAAAAGATAACATTTTCAATAGTTAAAGTAGAAGAAGGAAAAGAATTTCACAGAGTACAAGGAGCACACTTTAAAGTATACTCAGATGCAGCACTAACAAATTTAGTTATAGAAGGAACTACAGATGAAAATGGAGAAATTATAATAAAAGAAGGACTAAAAGAAGGTAAGAAATATTATATACAAGAAACACAAGCACCAACAGGATACAAAATAAATGAAACTATAGTTGAAGTAACATTACAAAAAGGTGCAAATATAATAAAAATGACAGACCCAAAACTACCAGATTATATATACAAATATGCAAAAGACACTAATTTACAATATCCAGTAGCAAATGTAACAATAGGATATAAAAACTGGACACCAGATAATGAAAATTATACACATGCACCACAAGATTCAGATAAACCAAAAGATAAATCAGAATATGAAACAGAAGAAAATTATCAAAGAGCAGTAGATGCATACAATGATTGGGTAGATGCATATAACCATTATATGAATTCACGAGGTAAGGATGAACAAGGTAAAGATAAATATATAGCAATAGGTGTAACAGATGATGAGGGAAAAGTAGAAATAGATGGAAGTAAATTAAGAGAAGATGGAACATATGAAATATGGGAAATTGAAAGTGGAAATAAATATTTCCAAATTGATGGACCAGTACAAAAAATAGGAGGACAAGAAGGACATAAACCATATGCAAAAGAAAAAGAATATATTGAAAACCCAAGAACTCATGAAGACATTGAAGGATGGGTATGGGTAGAAGATGTACCAAAAAATGAACAACCAAATAACATAAAGGCAGGAGATGAAGGAGAAAGACTAGTAAATGGGGCATTAGTTGAATTAAAAACAAAAGATGGACAAATAGTATTAGCCGAAGATGGAACAGAAATGAAAATGGTTACAGGTTCAATGCCAGATAAAGGAGACGGATATTACAGATTTGATTTACTAGAAGTATCAAAAATAGAAAATGATGAATATAAAATAGAAATCACATACAATGGTTTACTATATAAATCAATACCAGTAAAAGATCTAGAAGCAAGAATGCCAGATGTTACAGGAAGTTCAAAATTATCAGATATACCAGCAAAAAGAGAAGAAATAAATAAAAAATATTCAACAATAACTAAAAATAGTAAAAAACAAAATGAAAATGACAGTGACGGAATATTATATGATACAACTACAGATTATGAAAGTAGAAGAATATGTGACACAACATATCAAGGATTAACAGATGAAGGAGCAGCATGTGTACAGTCTACAACAACAGGATTCAACATAACAGCAGATACAGAAACATCTGGATATAAATTAAAAAATAGTTATAATCCAGCATATGATTGCATAACAAATATCAATTTAGGATTAAGCAGAATAGAAGAACCAAACCTAATATTAGAAAAAGATTTAGCAACAGTAACAGTAACAATTAATGGTGAAGAACATATTTACCAATATGGAGACAAAGATAAAATACTATTAGAAGAATTCCTTAAGAGTGGAGATATACAACAGCCAGAAAACGAAAATGATGTAGCATCAATATATGATTTAGAGCCAAAAGTAAGAATGGGAGAAAAATATGGAAGTTTATCTTACACAAGAGCATTAGCAGCATCAGATATAAAATATAATGATGATGAATATGGAGATGTTCCAAAAGACAAAGAATTAGAAGTAACAGCAACATATAAAATAGGAATTTGCAATGACTCATTGAGTAGAAAAATGAGAGTAAATGAATTAATAGAATACTGTGACGAAAAATATGATCCAACTACAATTGAAGTTTTCAGAAAGGCGGAAGATGGTTCTGAACAGGCAATTGAAGCAACAGCAGAAGGTACAGTATCATCTACTACAAGAGCAAGACAATATAATAAATTAAGAATAAAAAATCTAAACATGGAAATTGAACCAAAAACAGGTGGTAATATTGATAAAACTATTTATGTAAGAGCAAAAGTTAGAAAAGATAAAATAATTGAATTAATTGACAAAAATGAAGAAAATAACGGAACTGTAGAAATGGATAATTTTGCTGAAATAGCATCATATACTACAATGGAATTAGATGGAACAGAAGTTGCAGGTATAGACATAAATTCACAACCAGAAAACTTAGAAATAGATAATACAAAAACATATGAAGATGATTCAAACAAAGCACCAGACTTTAAGTTAGTATTACAAGAAGCAAGAACTATTTCTGGAACAGTATTTATAGACAAATCTTTAAATAGTGAAAACGAAGTAGTAACAGGAGAAGTTAGAGAAGGAGATGGAACCTTTAATGAAGGCGAAGTTGGATTAGCTGAAGTACCAATTAAACTATATATTAATAGATATACAAATACAAATGGAAATAATAAAGATGAGAATATGTGGCAAAAAGAAATAGGAGAATGGGAACAAGCAAAAAGATATAATCAAACAACAGGTGGACCAGGTACTTGGATCAATGCAGAAGCAAAAACAGATAGTAACGGAAACTTCTCAATTACAGGACTTATACCAGGAGATTATAAATTAGTATATACATGGGGAGGACAAACATACGAATTAAATGGAAATTCTGAAAAAGTAAGGGTTCAAGATTATAAAGCAACAATTGTAAATGAACAAGTTCATACATTAAAAGAAAATGCGGAAAACAAAAATAAATGGTATAAAAATGAATTTAAACAAGCAAATGGAGAATGGGAAGGAGACCCAGCAACAGGTAAAGAAATAAGAAAATCTGATGCAACAGACGATTATAATAAAAGAAAACTTATAGATGATCAAAGTAGTATAATGACATACTATAATAAAGAAATAATAAAAGAACAAGATACAACAAAAGAATTAGAAGTAAAAGAAGCACCTATAAGTAATACATTAATAACACAAATGGATTCAATAACACCATTATTTAACATAGGAGTAGAATACTATGACAATGGTAAGGCACCAGCAGTAGCAGATGAGTATGAAACAGATGCAGATGGAAACCTAGTTCCTGAAGACGGCATATGTGCATTTAAGAAGAAAGAACCATATAGAAACCATTTAAAGAGTATAGACCTTGGAATAACACAAAGAGCAAAACAAAAAATAGAATTACACAAAGAAATTAAAAATGTAAAATCTCTATCAGCAACTGGTAATATATTAGCAGAAGCAAATAGAAATAATACATTAGAAGAAATGACAACAAATAATGGCTTTAGATATTTCAAAGAAGAAAAAGGAATTATAGGTTCAGGAACATTAGAATATGAAGTTGATAATGAAATAGTACAAAGTGCTCAATTAGCAGTTCAATATGAATTTACAATAACTAATGTAGGAGAAGTAGAATATCAGACAGAACAATTCTATAAATATGGAAATGCATGTAGTAATGAATATAAAACAAACATAGTACAATTAAATGCACAAGGAATAATAGATTATATAGATAATGGAGTTAGAACAGGTATGGACTATGATGAATGGAAAATATTTGCAAAAGACCAATATAGAGATAATCTATATAATCCAGATGAAATTCAAAAACAATTATTAACTCCAGATATAGAAACCTATTTAACTACTAAAGAAAATGTATTGTTAAAAGATGATTTATCTAGAGAAGAAGCAAAATGGTTAGATCCTATTAACAATAAACAAACAAAAGAATACTTAGAATGTAGTAGATTATTACCAAATACAGATGATGATGTGTCATTCGCAAATGATGCAGAACTAATAAGAATAGAAAAACGAGGAGGAGCAACATTAGTTACAACACCAGGAAATTATATACCAACTAATTCAGACACAGGAGAAAGTGATAATGATACATCAGAGGAAATAACAGTAACGTCACCAAGTGGTGGAAACAAGAATTACATAACAACAGGTTTATTAGCAATAAGTTCATTAGCAGTATTAGCAGCAGGAGTAATAATAATAAAGAAATATGTAATATCAAAATAAAAAAAATATCCCTAATTAGGGATATTTTTTTTATTTTGATATATGCAAAGCTCTTAGTGAATTTAGAATAGAAATAATACAAACACCAACATCTGCAAAAACAGCTTCCCACATTGTAGATAAACCAAAAGCACTGAGCAATAGAACAATAAATTTAACAATTAAAGAAAATATAATATTTTGTTTTATAATTTTCATAGTTTTTCGAGAAAGCTTAATAGAATCACTTAATTTTGAAGGTTCGTCAGTCATAATAACAATATCAGCAGCTTCTATAGCACTATCTGAGCCTATTGCACCCATAGCAATTCCAACATCAGCTAAAGCTAAAACAGGGCTATCATTAATACCATCACCAACAAAAGCAACATTATTGCGTTTTTTAATGCTTAATTTAGCATTTTTACCTTTTTTAGAACTACTAGATGATTTTGGATTTTGAGAAGTAGTAGAATTATTTAAATGATTAATAATTTTTTGCAATTTTTCAGCTTTATCATTTGGCAGTAATTCTGAATATACTTCATCAATATCTAATTGCTTAGCAATATCATCAGCAACAGATTTTTTATCACCAGTAAGCATTACAATTTTTTTCACATTACATTTTCGTAAAGATTTAATAGCTTTAACAGCATCAGATTTTAACTTATCTGAAATTAATATATGCCCAACAAATTTATTATCAATAGCTATATACAAAATAGTTCCAGTTTTTTCACATTTATTAAAATCAATATTATATTTTTGCATTAATTTTTCATTACCAATTAAAACATCTTTATTGTCAAATGTTGACATTATTCCCAAACCAGAGAATTCTTTAATATCAGAAACCAAAGAGTCATCAATATCTTTTCCATAGGCCTTTTTCAAAGATAAAGAAATAGGGTGAGTAGAATAATTTTCACTATAAGCAGCAATTTTCAACAATTCATCTTCAGAAATGCCAATAGGATGAATTTCTTGAACTTCAAAAGTTCCTTCAGTTAAAGTTCCAGTTTTATCAAATACAACAGTATTTGTATTAGCTAAAATTTCTAAATAATTACCACCTTTAACTAAAACACCAATTTTAGCAGCACCACCAATTCCAGCGAAAAACCCTAAAGGAATAGAAATAACTAAAGAACAAGGACAAGATACTACTAAAAAAGTCAAAGCTCTATAACACCATTCTGCAAAAATTCCCCAATGAAAAACAAAAGAAGGAACAAAAGCTAAAGCTAAAGCAATTAATACAACAGCAGGAGTATAGTATTTTGCAAATTTTGTAATAAAATTTTCGGCTTTTGATTTTTTAGAACTAGCATTTTCAACCAAATCTAAAATTTTACTTACTGTAGATTCACCAAAATTTTTTGTAACTTTAATAGTTAATGTACTAGAAGAATTAATACATCCACTAAGAACTACATCTCCCGAAGATACGCTTCTAGGTACAGATTCACCAGTTAAACTAGAGGTATCTAACAAAGAAGAACCTTTCACAACCTTTCCATCTAAAGGAATTTTTTCACCAGGTCGTACCATAATAATATCTCCAATATTAACTTCATTTGGAGAAACCTTTACAAATTTAGATTTACGTTTAACATTTGCAAAATCAGGTCTAATATCCATTAATGAGGTAATAGATTTTCGAGATTTATCAGTAGCATAATCTTGAAGAGTTTCACCTATTTGATAAAGAAGCATAACAGTAACCGCCTCAGGAAATTCTCCAATAGCAAATGCACCTAAAGTAGCAATAGACATAAGATATGTTTCATCAAAAAATAAACCTTTTAAAATATGTTTAAAAGCTTCAAAAACAACTTCAGCTCCAACAATAAGATAGCTTATAAAAAACAAAAGATAATTAATCCATAATCTACTAAAAGGTACTAATAAAGCAATCAAAAAAACTATTAAACTTAAAACTATTTGAATTATTTTCTTTTTCATTTAAAACTAATCCTCCAACAATAAATTTTTGCTTTTATGTTCAACATGTTCAATACCAACTTCAAATAATTGTTTTACATGCGAATCATCTAAAGTATAATAAACTTCTTTTCCATCTTTTCTATATTTTACAATGCCAATTTTTCTTAAAGTGCTCAATTGATGAGAAATAGAAGACTTGCTCATACCCAAAACATTTGCAATATCGCAAACACACATCTCATTTTGATCAAGGGCAAAAAGAATTTTAGTTCTAGTAACATCACCCAAAATCTTAAAAAATTGTGATAACTTAATAAATAAAAATTCATCTGGCATTTTTTTTATAGTTGAATCAACAACATCCTTATGAATAATATTACAATCGCAAACAAATTCATTTTTAGACATAAAAAATCCCCCTTTAACAATATAATAATAAGTGAGCATATATTCAACTAACAATTATATTATAGTTGAATACATACTCACTTGTCAAGAAAATTAAAAAAATTTTTTCAATTGATATTAGTTTGCTAGCCAATATTAAAGGATAATATATTATTTATGCAGTAACAATTCGGGGGGACCAGCAAAGTACAGATTGTTAATAAAATTTCATAATTTATTATAAAATTTTAGGTACAATCTGTATGCAGTTGGGAGTTACAAATAAATAATATATTATCCTTGACCATTTACCAGCGAACTGTTACTGATATTAGGGATGTTCTTTTAGGCAATCTTGACAAGAGGCAAGAAAAGGACTAAAATAAAAGTATCAGGGTATGTAAAATATCAAAAATAAAAAGGGGTGATGGATTTGCTAAAAATTTATAACACCAATTTAGAAACAGATAAAACGGAAGAAATACAAGAATTCAAAAAAGGAGCATGGATTAATTTAGTAAATCCGTCGGAGGATGAAATAAAGAAAGTATGTGAAGGAGTAAACATCGAAGAAGACTATATAAAAGATACATTAGACTATGAAGAAAAAGCCAGAATTGAGCAAAATGAAGAAGACAATATAACACTTTTAATAGTAGATACACCAACAGTTGAAAAAAATGAAGAAAATGACATATATTCTACAATACCACTAGGAATGATAGTAGTAAGAGATGACTTCTTCATAACAGTATCATTAAAAAGAAACAAAATACTAGAAAACTTTGAAAAAAAGAAAGTAAAATATTTTCAAACATATAAAAAAACAAGATTCATTTTTCAAATTTTATACCTAAATTCTTCATACTTTTTAAGTTATCTAAAACAAATAAACAAAGAAACAGAAATAGCAGAATATATATTAAAAAATTCAATGAAAAACAAAGAATTGTTAAAATTACTAAGTTTAGAAAAAGGATTAGTATATTTCACAACATCATTAAAATCAAATGAATTAGTCATGGAGAAAACAATGAGAGGAAAAATTGTAAAATTATATGAAGATGATGAAGAAATATTGGAAGATGCAATCACAGAAAACCGACAAGCTATAGAAATGGCACAAATATACAGCAATATCTTAAATGGAACAATGGATGCATATGCATCAATAATTTCAAACAACCTAAATGGAGTAATGAAATTTTTAACATCAATAACAATAGTACTTGCAGTGCCAACAATGATATCAAGTTTTTGGGGAATGAATGTAGGATTACCATTTCAACATAGTCCATTTGGATTTGCAGTTATGGTATTAATATCTGTTGTATTAACATTAATAGTAACATATTGGTTAAAAAGAAAAGATATGCTAAACTAATGCATATCTTTTTAGAAATTACAGTCTATTGGTCAAGGATAATATATTATTTATGCAGTAACAATTCGGGGGGACCAACAAAGTACAGAGTATTAATAAAATTTTATAATTTATTATAAAATTTTAGGTACAATCTGTATGCAGTTGGGAGTTACAAATAAATAATATATTATCCTTGACCATTTGTACCATTGACCAGTAGACTGTATAATAATTATTTTTGTTTAAGATTTGTGTCAATATTTTGTAATTGTGCTTTTAAATTGTTATAAAATGTTACACTAATACTAGGAGTTTCGCCAGAATTAAAAGCTAAATCATAATCTGCAATTAATTTTTTCATATCTAACAATTTGAATTTTTTAGCATTAAGAGAGTTATCTTGCTGTAAATAAAGAGGAATATAGTCAATATTATCAATAGTTATCTTATTATTATCAACATGTTTAGTAATTTTTAAATTTAATATAATAGAATTTTGACTAGTCATAAAATTTCCCAAAGAATATATAACAAATCCATCTTTAATAGTTCCATCATCCATAGTAATAGTTCTTTTTTCCATTGAACCTAAAATCTGTGAAGAATTACCTAAAATAATATCTACACCATTTTTAAACAAAAAATCAGTTAGGTTATTCTGGTTAGAAGACCAATTCATACAAGCAACAATAATATCAGAATTTTGAGATTTTGCTTGTTCTATATCTTTTTTTATTAAATCTTCATTAATTAAATTAACACAAAAAGCTTGCTCAGTAGGGACAGATGAATTAACAGTATCAGTGTAATTAATAAAAGCTATTTTTATACCTTTAACATATTTAAATAGAATTTTATCTCTTTCTTCACCGAGATGTATAAGTACCTACATGAGGAATATCAGAACTATTTAATATGTCTATAGTTCTAGATAGACCATCAAAACCCATATCTAAACTGTGATAATTGGCAGTTGATAAAATATCAATACCAAGTCTTTTTAGATTTTTTCCTAAACTATCAGGACTATTAAAGGTAGAATTATTTTCAAAACCTTTTTCAATTCCAGCAAAATTACTATTAAAATTACCAACAGCAATATCAGAAAGCTTAATATAACGGTAAATATCATTAAAAACATAGAAAAAGTCATATTCATCATCACTATCAACATAAGCATCTTTACATAATGAATTTGTAGACATTATATTTCCAATTGCAGATAAAGTAAAAGTAGAATCAACTAATTGATCTGTAGATGTTGAATTTTGAGTGTTAGTAACAACATTTACATTATTATTAATGGTATTATCGTTTGAAGCTTCAATAACTTTTTTATGTGAAATAAAATTTTTAAAACCATAAAAACCAGCAATACAAACTAAAAAAATAAAAAGAAAGATAACTAAAAAAGATAAATATTTAATAAATTTTTTATCATCTATAAACAAATATTTCTTTGATCTTTTATTATTTCTTCTGCCTCTGTAATTTCTTTTCATATAATTTTTTATCCTTTCCAAAATATAAAATATAATTAACAAATTATCATAAAAAATAAAAAAATTCAACAAAATGTATAATTTTGAATAAAAAACATATACTACTAAAAAATAAAAGGAGGAAAATACGATGAAAGTGATAGATAAAATTGCATTAGCATTAATCATTATAGGCGCTTTAAACTGGGGATTAATAGCGATATTTAACTTCGATTTAGTAGCAGCAATTTTTGGTGATATGACAGTTATTTCGAGAATTGTTTATGGATTAGTAGGTGTATCTGGTCTATGGGGAATCAAACTATTATTTGACAAAGACTAATAAAAAGTAGTATAATAGTAGTGAAATGGGACCAGTATAAATAGGAATTAAAAGGGAGTGAGGGGTGAAATGAAAAAAAAGAAAAAAAGAATCACTTTATCGCGGATCACAGAAATAAAGGATTTCAAAGTGATCGGCTATATGGTCGAAAAACCAATAGTCGGAAACGAATTGAAATTTCAGTCCTTAAGCGGAGAAATAGTATTTGCGCAGGAGATCATTGAAAGCGTGCAAGAGATGGAGAGCTTAAGGTATCCAGGTAGGGTCAAAATAAAAACGTTTTGGCATACCTATGTGGCTGATGATTTGAATACAATTAACCCAAATTCACGTTCATGGTAATTAAAAATTCCTGAAAACAAGAGCCCTAAATAGAGCAAAAAACAAAAATGCCAGCGAGAAATCGCTGGCATTTTTGAAATATTCAGAATTATTAATATAAACAAAGAAACTTGATAACTTTTTGAGGCAGAGAGGGTTTAACTAAAAAAATAAATGAAAAAGTGAATTGAAAGAAATTTAATATAGAAGTTCTTTAATAATTTTATGGAAAATGTTCATGTTTGACATGAAAGGGTGCCATAAAATAATTTTAGAACTTCTTATTAAATTTTCTTGAACGAACTTTGCAATGCATTTTTTTAGTTAAACCCTCTCTGCCTCAAAAAGTTATCAAAAGCATCGAAAGGGACCGTCCCCAACGATCGAAAAGGGACCGTCCCAAAAAAATTTCCTCTTGAAATTTGAAAAAAAATAAAGTATAATATAAAACATCAGAAAAATTAGCATATAACGGTATATAAGGAGAGAAAAATGTTAAGTGCAAATGGAGTTACCGTAAGATTCGGTAAAAGAGTATTATTTGAAGATGTAAATATCAAATTTGGAAAAGGAAACTGCTATGGAATAATTGGAGCAAATGGAGCGGGAAAATCAACTTTTTTAAAAGTTTTATCAAAAGAATTAGAACCTAGCAAAGGTGATGTAAGCATAGACAAAGGAGAAAGATTATCAGTACTAAAACAAGATCACTTTGCTTATGAAGAATACACAATAATAGATACAGTAATAATGGGAAATAAAGAACTATATGACATAATGAAAGAAAAGGATGAAATATATAGCAAACCAGACTTTTCAGAAGAAGATGGAATGAAAGCAGCAAAATTAGAAGAAAGATTTGCAGAATTAGATGGATGGAATGCAGAGTCAGATGCAGCAATGTTATTAAATGATTTAGGAATAGTACCAGAAGATCATTACAAATTAATGAAAGAAATAGAAGCAAAAGACAAAGTAAAAGTATTATTAGCTCAAAGCTTGTTTGGCAATCCAGATGTATTATTATTAGATGAGCCAACAAATGACTTAGACTTAAAAAGTATAAACTGGTTACAAGATTTTTTAATGGATTTTGAAAATACCGTAATAGTAGTATCACATGACAGATACTTTTTAAATAAAGTATGTACACATATAGCAGATGTAGATTTTGGAAAAATAAAAGTATATCCAGGAAACTATGACTTTTGGTATGAATCTAGCCAACTTGCTTTAAAACAAGCAAGAGAGCAAAACAAGAAAAAAGAAGAGAAAATTAAAGAATTACAAGAATTTATTGCAAGATTTAGTGCTAATGCCTCAAAATCAAAACAAGCAACATCAAGAAAGAAAACATTAGAAAAAATTGAACTAGAAGAAATAAAACCATCTAACAGAAAATATCCATATATAGATTTTAAGCCAGATAGAGAACCAGGAAAAGAAATTTTACAAATAAAAAATATATCAAAAACAGTAGAAGGAGTAAAAGTGCTAGATAAAGTATCATTTGATGTAAAACAAGGCAACAAAATTGCTTTTTTAGCAGATAATGAAATAGCAAAAACAGTATTATTCCAAATAATAGCAGGAGAACTAGAACCAGATGAAGGAGAACTAGTATGGGGAACTACTATAACACAAAATTATTTCCCAAAAGATAACAATTATTTATTTGAAACAGAAGAAGATGTAACAAATTGGCTAAGAAAATATTCAAAAGACCCAGATGAAACATATGTAAGAAGCTTTTTAGGAAGAATGTTATTTTCTGGAGATGAAGCATTAAAAAAAGTAAATGTATTATCTGGTGGAGAAAAAGTAAGATGTGTTTTATCAAAAATAATGTTATCAGGAGCAAATTTCTTAATATTTGATGAACCTACAAATCATTTAGATATGGAAAGCATAACATCATTAAATGAAGGAATGAAAAAGTTTATAGGAAATATTTTATTTACATCACATGACCACGAATTAACACAAACTGTAGCAAATAGGATAATTGACATCAAAAAAGACGGAAAAATAATAGACAAAGAAGTAACATATAATGAATATTTAGGAATAGAATAAAATTTCATAAATGAAAGAAGAAATTCGTATAATAAATATGTTTACATTATACGAAGAAAAAGGTCGAAAAAGAATTACAATAATGTAATTCTTTTCCAACCAGATTTGTGCCTTAGGAAGGAATGAGATTAAATATGGATAAAATTATTAAAACAATTGCAGAAGAGTTAAATATAAAAACAAATCAAGTGGAGGCAACAATAAAATTAATAGATGAAGGAAATACAATTCCATTTATTGCAAGATATCGTAAAGAAGTAACAGGAGGTCTTTCAGATGAAACATTAAGAGATTTAGGTGAAAGACTAGCTTATTTAAGAAACTTAGAACAAAGAAAACAAGAAATAGTTAATTCAATAGATGAGCAAGGCAAATTAACAGATGAAATTTTGCAAGCAGTTGGAATTGCAAAAACATTAGCAGAAGTTGAAGACATTTACAGACCATATAAACAAAAAAAGAAAACAAGAGCAACTGTAGCGAAAGCCAAAGGATTAGAACCACTAGCTCAAATTATTATTGAGCAAAAAGAAACTACTCCAATTCAAGAAATAGCAAAACAATTTATAAATATAGACCAATTATCAGATGAAGATAAAAAGAATAAAGATAAAGTAGTGAAAAACGAAGAAGAAGCAATTGCAGGAGCATTAGACATAATTGCAGAAGATATTTCAGATAATGCAAAATATAGAAAAGAAATAAAAAGACAATGTTATAGAGAAGGAACAATACAAACCAGAGCAGCCAAAGAAGAAGAAAAATCAAATTATGAAATGTATTATGAATATAATGAAGCTATAAAATATATTCCAAGCCATAGAATTTTAGCAATAAACAGAGGAGAAAAAGAAGAATTTTTGAAGGTAAAAATAGAAAAACCAGAAGAAAAAATACTAGCTTACATAGAAAGAGATATAATAAAAGGTGAAACACAGTTTACACAAATGTTAAAAGACACTATTTTAGACAGTTATAAAAGACTAATAGAACCATCTATTGAAAGAGAAATACGTTCAGATTTAACAGAAAAAGCTGAAGAAAAAGCAATAAAAGTATTTGGGAAAAACTCAAAACAACTATTACTTGGAGCACCAATAAAAGGCAAAACAGTAATGGGATTTGACCCAGCATATCGTACAGGATGCAAAATAGCAGTTATAGATGAAACAGGAAAGGTATTAGATTATACAACAGTATATCCAACAGAACCACAAAATGATATTGCCGGAGCAAAAAAAGAACTATTAAAATTAATAGAAAAAGATAAAGTAGATATGATAGCAATAGGAAATGGAACAGCATCAAGAGAATCAGAAATGTTTGTAGCAGATATGATAAAAGACACCTCAAGAGATGTACATTATGTAATAGTAAGTGAAGCGGGAGCATCAGTATATTCTGCATCAAAACTTGCAACAGAAGAATATCCAGACATAAATGTATCAATTAGAGGAGCGATATCAATAGCAAGAAGATTACAAGATCCATTAGCAGAATTAGTAAAAATAGATCCAAAAGCAATAGGAGTAGGACAATATCAACATGATGTAAATCAGAAAAAATTAGCAGAAAGCCTAACAGGAGTAGTAGAAGATAGTGTTAATAAAGTAGGGGTTGACGTAAATACAGCGACACCATCATTACTATCATATGTATCAGGAATAAACAGTACAATAGCAAAAAATATAGTAAAATATAGAGATGAAAATGGAAAATTAAAAAACAGAAAACAATTATTAAAAGTACCAAAATTAGGAAAAGTAGCATTTGAACAATGTGCAGGATTTTTAAGAATCCTAGATGGTGACAATCCACTAGAAATTACAGCAGTGCATCCAGAAAGCTATGAAGCAACAGAAAAACTATTAAAAGAAATAGGTTTTGATAAAAAAGATTTAAAAGAAAAAGAGAAATTAGAAGAACTAAGAAATAAATTAAAATCAGTTAACATACCAGAAATGGCAAAACAATTGAATATAGGAGAAATGACATTAACAGATATAATAGCAGAATTATCAAAACCAGGAAGAGATCCACGTGAAGATATGCCAAAGCCAGTATTAAGAAGTGATGTATTAAAACTAGAAGATTTAAAAGAAGGAATGGTATTAACAGGAACAGTAAGAAATGTAATAGATTTCGGAGCTTTTATTGATATAGGTGTGAAACATGATGGTTTAGTACATATATCAGAAATGAGCGATAAATACATAAAAAATCCATCAGATTTAGTATCAGTAGGGGATATAGTAAAAGTAAAAGTAATAAAAATAGATCAAGAAAGACAAAAAGTAGGATTATCTATGAAAGTTTGATTGTCGTCATGGACGATTCTTTGTAACAATTTTTTTGCCAATGGGATCATCTAAAAAAATAAATTCAAAAGTTCGTTCAAGAAGATTTAAATAAGAAGTTCTAAAATAATTTTATGGCACCCTTTCATGCCATGTAATGCTGTCAACTTAAGAAATTGCTCTAGATAATATATTATTTATTTGTAACTCCCAGCTACATAACAGCTTGTATACTAAATTTTATAATAGATTATAAGATTTGCATTACAATCTGTAATTTGCTGGTCCCCCCGAATTGTTACGGCATAAATAATATATTATCTAGAGCAATTTCTTAAGTTGACAGCATTACATGGCAAGCATGAACATTTTCCATAAAATTATTAAAGAACTTCTATATTAAATTTCTTTCAATTCACTTTTGAATTTATTTTTTTAGATGATTCCATTGGCAAAAAGTTTTCAAAATGCTCCGCCCCAATGACAAAATTCCTAAACAAATTTTTCTTGAATTTGTTTTATTTCACTATAATGATTTCTCAAAATATCTAAAAACACATCAGTTAATTGTGGATCAAATTGAGAACCTTTACATTTTTCAAATTCATTAATAATACTATCTAAAGGCATACTATCACGATAAGAACGCCTAGATGCCATTGCATCGAAACTATCAGCAATTGTTGCAATTCGAGCTACATATGGAATATCTTCACCTTTTAGCTGACAAGGATATCCAAGCCCATCATATCTCTCATGATGATATTTTACAATAGGCAGAATATCTTTAAAAATAGTTGCAGTTGACAATATGTGAGCTCCAATAGATGGATGATTTTTTATTTCAGAATACTCGTCAGGAGTTAATTTTGTATCTTTCAATAAGATACTATCTGGAACACCTATTTTGCCTATATCATGAAATAAACCACCTATACGCAAAATTTTTAAAGTATCTTCAGATAGACCTAAATGTTTTCCAATTAATACTGAATATTCAGAAACTCTATCAGAATGACCTCGTGTGTAAGCATCTTTTGCATCAACTGTATATCTCAAAGTTTGTATACTTTCTAAATAAGCTTTTTCTAATTCTTGATTAATTTTTTTAATTTCATTCATTTGAGCAATTGATTTTATTCCTGATTCAATTAAAAGTAATAATTGATCAAATTTATCACTTTTTTCACAATACCCCTGTATATCAAGCCTTTTTATGGTTTCTAATGGGGGTGCTAAGTCCTTATGCCCAGTAAGTAATATAATATATAAATCTTTATTAAATTTTCTAATTTCTTCTACTACTTGATCGCCATGAATAGGTATCATTATAAAATCAAGTAATAACATATCAAAATGCTCATTTTTTAATCTTTCTATGGCTTTTAATGGATCTGTTTCTCCTGTGTAAGAATATCCAGATCTATTTAAGAAAATGGATAAAGAATCTATAATTCCAGATTCATCATCTACTGCTAATATTTTATATGATGCATTTGAATTTTGTGATTTGACATCATTTGAATTTTTTAATACATTTCCTATTCTCATTTTACATCAAACCTTTCTAATATCTATTGATATTATAATAATAAATTGGACAAAAAGCAAGTATTTTAAAAAATTGTTACAATTCAAAATGCTAGCTTCTATATTTTAAGCAAAAAGATGTTAAAATACAAAATACTAACTAGAAAAGATAAAAAAAATAAGCAAAAATTCTCAATTGTACTTGAGAATTTTTGCTCAGTTTTATGATTCTTCTGCAATATTAATCACATATATTGCGGAAGAACCAGTTTTATTATATAATTTTCATTGTTCTTAGTTGAATTAATAATACTTGCTTTCTAACTGCCATTTTAAAATCGGATATCCATTATTAATTCCGTTTTGTATCTGCAGTAAATGCTTCTCCTAATTTATCAGCTATTACTTTTAATTCTTCTTTATTAGAATACCTTTGTACATTTATTTTACTCTGCTCAACTTGCACATTATCCACATCTTTAATTCCTTCTCCACACCAACAATGGCAATTTTCCACACTTCCAGCCCCAAATATGGTTCCCGCTATGCTCCCATGTCTCAAATTTTCTTCTCTTGATGTTTCTAATTTTGTTTTTCCTATATTATAACAGTTTTGAATTTCACACTTCAATTGACCAGTAACGCCACCAACTGCAGGCCAACTTTTATTAAAGTCTGTCTGCTTAGTCGTAATCTCTCCCGTATTATAACAGGAATTCATTGAACCGTTCACTTCCCCAGCGATACCACCAGCCATTGGATTAGCTGCACCAGAAATATTTTCTATATTTCCAGAATTGTAGCAACCACTAATATCACAACCATTGTCACCATAACCTAGGATGCCACCCACTGCTGCACCCCAATAGCTATCTGCAGTAACTGTAATAATACCTGAATTATAACATTCATAAATACAACCACTACCCGAAACACATCCAACAATACCACCTATTAAAGATCTAGTCTTCTCTGTTTCATTCCATTTCCAATTGCAGCTGAAATTAGCATTATTATAACATCTCTCAATTCTACCTGAATTATCCCCACAAATAGCACCTAAATGAACACACTTATTTATTTGTGTAGTAGCTATTTCTAATGTTTCAATTCCAACATTTTTTATTGTTCCTTCATTATAGCCAAATAATCCAATAGCACTAGCTTGCTCATCGCTACCTATATATAAATTTTCTATTTTATGTTTTCCTCCATCAAATGTTCCTTTAAATGGATGTTCTTGTGTTCCAATAGGAGTCCAGCCTCCATTTTTAGCTCCTCCCATATCTATATCTGCTGTTTGCTTAATTATTTTTCCTGTATAATCATCCCCGTTATTTACACTTTCTTTAAAGTTTTTAAAATCTTCTAAATTTCCTAATACAACATCTATTACTTTTTCTTCTGCTAAATTAAATTTTTCCTCTTTTTCTTCTACTTCTATTACTATATTTCCACTTTCTTCTTTTATCATTGCAAAGTATTTATCTATAGGCAATATTATACTTCCATTTGCATAATATTTTACATTTTCATATTTTTTTGATAATTTACCTTGTAATTTATCCATATTAAAATCATTATTATTATCATAGCAGTCAAATATTTCGAATTGTATTTTTTCCTTTATTGCTTCTTTATTTGTCCTATCTGTGGCTGTTGCTGCTTTATTTAGTATTCCATCTTGTCCAGATAATGTTGATAGAGTTACTCCTACTAATATTAACAATACTATTATTGTTATCACCAATGCTATTAATGTTATTCCGTTTCATTTTTTCCTTTCGACAAGATTTTTTATTCTTTTTGCTTTCCTCTTGTTCAAAAATTGCATTTTTCATCTGTATTTTTCCACCTTTCTTCCATTTCTGCTCCTTAGTATACTTTTAATCAATCTAATTTCAAATATGTTATTTACATATACCTACTATACATAATAGCAAACTATCTTATTAAAGTACATGACGAAATATACGAATTAAAGTGGATTAAAACAGATAAAAATCGCATAGTGCAAATGGTTATGGATAATATATTATTTATGCAGTAACAATTCGGGGGGGACCAACAAAGTACAAATTGTTAATAAAATTTTAGATACAATATGTATGCAGTTGGGAGTTACAAATAAATAATATATTATCCATAACCATTTACACTATAACTTGCAAAAAAAATATATAAATGTTAGAATACAAATATAATATTAAGAAATAAAAGGATAAAAAAATGGAAGAATTAACAAAAGCACAAAAACTAATATGGATCACAGAACAATATTACAAAAACACAAGTATAAACATAATATCAGGAACTGCAATATTTGAAGAAAAAATGGACTTTAAAAATTTAAAAAAAGCAATAGAAATAGTATGCACAGAAAACGACAATTTTAGACTAAAATTCAAGATCAAAGATGGAAAATTAATGCAATATATATCAAAAGATGAAATACAAATAAAAATTATAGAAGTAAAAGACTATAATGAAATGCTAAAAGAAAGAGAAAAAATAATAAAAAAACCATTTACCATAGAAGATTCTATATTATTCAATTTTGATATATATAAATTTAATGACGAAACAGGAGCAATGGTACTTACAATGCACCATTTAATAGGTGATGGATGGACAAATGCACTTGTATGTCAAGAAGTAGCAAGAATATATAATAAATTAATAAAAAAAGAATATACCGAAGATGAAAAAGTTAATTCTTACATTGAATATGCAAAAATAGAACAAGAATATATAAAATCAGAAAGATTTCAAAAAGATAAAAAATATTGGGAAGAAAAATTTAAAAAAATACCAGAAACTGCAGTAATTCCAGGAAGCAAAACAGAAAGTAATATAATAGACAATCCAAAAGCAAAAAGAAAAGAATACCAAATAGAACAAAAAGAAATAGAAAAATTAAAAGAATACTGTAAAATTAATAAAATTTCTTTATACAATTTTTTCATGGCAATTTATGCAATATATATTTCAGAAATTACAAACTTAGACGAGTTTGTAATAGGAACTCCAACATTAAACAGATCAAATGCTAAAGAAAAAAATACAATGGGAATGTTTATAAATATGTTACCATTAAAAATAAACTTATCAGAAGCAGAAGATTTCAAAACATTCATAAAAAACATTTCAACAAGTTGTTTAGGTATGTTAAAACATCAAAAATATACATATCAATGCCTATTAGAAAATTTGAGAGAAAAATATAAAAACATACCAAAATTATATAATATACTGCTATCATACCAAATAACAAATACAACATCAACTAAAGAAAATACTAAATATCGAACAGAATGGACTTTTAATGGATACTGTGCAGAAGATATGGATATTCAAATTTTTGACTTAAATGACACAGGAAATTTGAATATAGCTTATGATTATAGAATAAGTAAATATAGCGAAGAAGATATTGAAAAAATTCATAAAAGAATATTAAATATAATAAAACAAGTAATAAAACAAGAAAATATTTTATTAAAAAATATTGATATAGTAACACCAGAGGAAAAAGAAATACTTATAAATACATTTAATAAAACAAAATTAGAATATGACAATACAAAAACAATAATACAATTATTTGAAGAACAAGTAGAAAAAACACCAAATAAAGTAGCAATAATATGTAACAAAAAGAAATTAACATATAAAGAATTAAATCAAAAAACAAATATGCTAGCAAGTGAAATGCTTCTAAAAGATGTAAAACCAAATGACATTATAGGAATAATGTTAAATCGTTCAGTAGAAATGATAATAGCAATACTTGCAACACTTAAATGTGGTGCAACATATTTACCAATAGACCCTGAATATCCACAAGAACGTATATCATATATGATAGAAAATAGTCAAGCAAAATTAATATTAACAAACCAAAATACACAATATTATGTACCAAAAAATTGCTTAAACATAAATTTAGAATATATTAAAAATAAAAACATAGAAAATAAAAATATAAAAATACAATCAACATCACTTGCGTATTTAATATATACGTCAGGATCTACAGGAAAACCAAAAGGAGTAAAAATAACACATAAAAATTTGAACAATTTTATACAAGGTGTAAAACAAAAAATAGACTTTAATTCCAAAAAAGTCATGGTATCATTAACAACTATTTGTTTTGACATATTTGGATTAGAAATATGGTGTGCACTAAGTAATGGATTAACATTAGTTATTGCTAATGAAGAAGAGCAAAATAATCCAGAATTATTAAATAAATTATGCATAGAAAACAATGTAAATATAATGCAAACAACT
The DNA here is from genome assembly GCA_947626815.1 of uncultured Clostridia bacterium. GTDB lineage: Bacteria > Bacillota > Clostridia > TANB77 > CAG-508 > CAG-269. The sequence goes on from CANQTN010000007.1 coordinate 52,456, forward strand.
CCATCAAGATATTCAATAATATTTGAAGAAAAAAATAATTTAAAATTTTTAGAAAATATTACAGATATATTAATAGGTGGAGAAGCTGTAAACAAAAAAATATTAGAAACAATACAAAAAAATTCAAAAGCAAGAATATTTAATATGTATGGTCCAACAGAAACTACAATTTGGTCAACAATAAAAGAATTAACAAATGAGGAAAATATAACAATAGGTAAACCAATTGCAAATACACAATGTTATATATTAAATAAGAATAAGAAAGCATTGCCAATAGGAGTAGCTGGTGAATTATATATAGGAGGAGACGGAGTTTCAAAAGGTTATTTAAATAGAGAAAACTTAAATAAAGAAAAATTTATACAATCACCATTTATAAATGGAGAAAAGATATATAATACAGGAGATTTGGCAGTTTTTACAGAAAATGGAGAAATAATGCATTTAGGTAGAACAGACTTTCAAGTAAAAATTAGAGGTTTTAGAGTAGAACTTGGAGAAATAGAAAATGCAATAGAAAAAAATACAAAAGTAATTAAAACAGTAGTTGCAAAACAAAAAATGAAAAATGGAAATGATGCACTTATTGCATATTATACAGCAAATACAGAACAAAATATAAATAAAGAACTAAAAGAAGAATTAAAACAATGTCTGCCACAATATATGGTTCCACAATATTTTGTAAAACTAGAAAAAATGCCATATACACCAAATGGAAAAATAGATAGAAAAGCATTACCAGAACCAGAAAAACAAGATAATAAAAAAGAAATAATAAAACCAAGAAACAAATTAGACAAAGAACTAATACAAATTATTAAAGAAGTGTTAAAAGAAGAAAAAATAAGCATATTAGATACATTAACAGATTTAGGAGCAGATTCGCTAAATGCTATAACAATATCAATAAAAATATTATCAAAATATAAAGTGCAAGTAAATATAAAAAATTTATTGTCTAATTATACAATAAAAGATATATCAGATTATATAGAAAAAAATGGTGATAAAAAAGTTGATAAATTGAAAATAGCAAAAGCACCAGAAAAAGAAGACTATCCAATGTCATCAGCACAAAAAAGAATATATTATAATTGTAAATTAATAGGAGAAAATAACACAGTATATAATATGCCAGGAGCAATAATAATTCCTGAAAGAGTAAATAAAAACAAAATAAAAGATATATTCCAAAAAATAATTGAAAGACATAGTGTATTAAGAACAGAGTTTGTTTTAAAAGAAAATGAAGTTGTTCAAAAAATACAAGAAAAAGTAGACCTAAAATTACCAATATATCAAAATAAAGAAGAAGATATACCAAGTATTATAGAAAATTTTGCAAAACCATTTAATTTAGAAAAAGCCCCTTTATTAAGAATAGAAATACATTATATTGAAAATAAAAAAACATTATTATTATTCGAAACTCATCATATAATAATGGATGGAACCTCACTAAATAATATGATTTCAGAGTTTAGTAGATTATATAATGGAGAAAATTTAGAAATAGTTCCAATTCAATATAAAGATTATGCTGTATGGGAAAATAATTATAACCAAAGTGAAAATATAAAACAAGCAGAAAATTACTGGCTAAATAAATTTAAAGACTCAGAATTTTCACAATTAAATTTACCATATGACTATAAAATACCTACTACAAGAAGTTATAAAGGTAATAAAATAAGCAATATACTTGAAAAAGAAGAATTTGAGAAAATTGAAAACACTGCAAAAGAAATGGGAATTTCTCCTTATATATTATTTATGAGCGCATTTTTAATATTATTATATAAATATACTGGACAAGAAGAAATTATTTTAGGTACACCAATTGCCAATAGAGATATAGAAGAAACTGAGAAAATGCTTGGAATGTTTGTAAATAATATTGCAATAAGGGGAAATGTTAATACAAAATTAACATTTAAAGAATTTGCAACAAAAATAAAAGAACAAATATTAGATGACTTATCATTTCAACCATATCCATATGATATGCTAGTAAAAAAATTAGGACTAGGTGGAGATAATTCAAAAAATCCATTATTTGATGTAATGTTCACATATCAAAACAATGAAACAAAAGATATAACATTACATGAAGAAAAAGCTCAAATTTTAGAACTAAATAATAAAATATCTAAATTTAATTTATCATTTGAAATAAAACCAAAAACACATGCAATTAACATTGAATATTGCACAGATTTATTTAAAAAACAAACAATAGATAGATTATTTGAACATTATATGAATATTATAAAAACAATTATTTTTAATGACAATATAAAAATTGAAGATATTTCTATAATTTCAGAAAAAGAAAAAAATAAAATTTTATATGAATTTAATGATACAAAAGTTAATTTCATGCAAAATAAAACAGTAATAGATATGATTGAAGAACAAGTAGAAAAAAATCCTAATAAAGTTGCTGTTATATTTGAAAATGAAAAAATAACATATAAAATGCTAAATGAAAAAGCAAATCAATTGGCAAGTTATATAAGAAAAATGGGAATAGAACCAAATGATATAGTAGGAATAATGTTACCAAGATCATTTGAAGTAATAAGTACAATTATTGGTGTAATGAAAGCAGGTGCTTGCTATATACCAATAGATCCAACTTACCCAAAAGAAAGAATACAATATATGCTAGAAGATAGTAATGCAAAAATACTTATAACAAATGATGAATTATATAATAATATAAAACATAAGAACAAAATATGTGCTAATTATGATAATTTTGATATATACAAAGAAGAAACAAATAACTTAAACAAAATTAATAAACAAGAAGATTTAGCATATGTAATTTATACATCTGGTTCAACAGGAAAGCCAAAAGGTGTAAAAATTACACATAAGAATTTATTTAATTTTATAAATGGAATAAAAAAAGTAGTAGATTTTAATAAAAACAAAGTAATGGTTTCTGTTACAACAATTTGTTTTGATATATTTGGGTTAGAAATGTGGGGAACATTAACATCAGGAATGACATTAGTTATGGCAAATGAAAATGAACAAAATATTCCATCATTATTAAATCAATTATGTATAAAACATAATGTAAATATGATACAAACAACCCCATCAAGATATGCATTAATATTAGAAGAAGATAAAAATGGCGAGTTTTTAGAAAATATAACAGATATATTAGTTGGTGGTGAACCTGTAAGTGAAGGGCTAATGCAAAACATAAAATCAAAATGTCATGCAAAAATTTTTGATTTATATGGACCAACAGAAACAACAATATGGTCAACAGCAAAAGAATTGACAAATGAAGAAACAGTAACAATAGGGTATCCTATTGCAAATACACAAGTATATGTATTAGATAAAGAACTCCAAGTAGTACCAATAGGAATTGCCGGAGAACTATATATTGCAGGCGATGGTGTAGGACAAGGATATATAAATAGAGAAGAAATAACAAAAGAAAGATATATTAAGAATCCATATGTAGAAAATAGCATTATGTATAAAACAGGAGATATTTGCAAGTTTGAAAAAACAGGAGAGTTATGTTATTTAGGTAGAGAAGATGGACAGGTAAAGGTAAGAGGATTAAGAATTGAATTAGAAGAGATAGAAAATAAAATATTAGAATTTCATAATATAAAAAAAGCTAAAGTTGTTAAGCAACAAATAGGAAATAGAGAAATAATTTCTGCATATTACATATCAAACAAAAGAATTGAAATAACAGAATTAAGAAGTCATCTGCACAAATATTTACCTAATTATATGATTCCATCTTATTATACTGCTTTAGATGAATTTCCATATACTCCAAATGGAAAAATTGACAAAAATTCATTACCAATTCCAAATGGAATATTGCAAAATGAAAAATCACAATATATAGCACCAAAAACAAATTTAGAAATAAAATTAGTTGCTATATGGGAAGAAATTTTAAATACAAAACCAATAGGAATAAAAGATAATTTCTTTGAACTAGGTGGAGATTCAATTTTAGCAATGAATTTAAATATGAAAATATTAAAACTTACAGACAAAATAAAATATTCTGACATTTTTACATATCCTACAATTTTAGAATTAGCAGAAAAAATTGAATCAGATTTAAAACAAGAAACTAAAGACAATATAAATTGTTTGGAAAATCAATATAAAGAAATATTAGAAAATAATATGATAATTCCAAAAGAAATACAATATCATAAACCAGGAAATATATTATTAACAGGTGCAACTGGATTTTTAGGAATACATATATTAGAAAAATTATTAACAAAAGAAACAGGTCAAATATATATTTTAGTAAGAAAAGAACCTGGATTTAGTATAAAAGAAAAGTGTTTGAATAAATTACATTATTATTTTGGAAATAAATATGATAAGTACATTGATAACAAAATAAAAATTATACAAGCAGACATTACCCAAGATGGTTTTGGATTAAATCAGGAAGAATTATTTAAGCTTGGAAATTCTATAGATGCAATAATAAATTCTGTAGCAAAAGTTTCACACTATGGTAGTTATAAAGAATTTTATAATGTAAATGTAAAGAGTGTAGAAAAAATAATTGATTTTGCAAATGCATTTAATAAAAAAGTTTTTCATATTTCAACATTAAGTGTATCAGGAAATGCATTAGTTGATCAACATTATGCAGAGCAAAAATTTGAACATGAAGTAAAATATTGTGAAAATAATTTCTATATAGGACAAAGTCTAGAAAATGTATATGTTAGAAGTAAATTTGAAGCGGAGAGAAAAATACTTGATGCCATTGCAAATGGAACAGATGCATATATTTTAAGAATGGGAAATTTAATGCCACGATTATCAGATGGAAAATTTCAAGAAAATATAAATCAAAATGCATATATTAGTAGATTAAAAACATTTGATGAATTACAATGCATACCAGAATATTTAGAAAATAATTATTTGGAACTAACACCAATAGATTGCTCAGCAGAAGCAATATTAAAAATAATACAATATTCAAATAAAAACAATAGAATATATCATATTTTCAACCATAATTATATATTTATAACAGATTTATTGAAAATAATGAATGAATTAAAATTTAATTTAAAATCTATAAAAAACGATGAGTTTAAAGAAATAATAAGAACAATACTAAAAGGTTCTAATTCAGACAAATTAAATGCAATAATAAATGATCTTGATAAAGATTTAAATTTGAATTATGACAGCAAAATAAAATTAGATTCAAAACATAGTATATCATTACTAAAACTTTATGGATTTGAATGGCCTACAATAGAAAAAAAATATATTAAAAATTTACTAAAGCTAATTAAAGGAGAAAAAGAAAATGACTAATAACCAAACTTTAATAATATTAATAATAACACTTCTTTTCAATATTGCATTTACATGTTATATAAGAAAAGTAAAGGGAAAAAATCAATTAAAAAACATGTTTATGTGTGTTGATGCTTTACTTACAATATGGCTTATAGGGTTAATAATGCAATTGACATTATCTGATCCACTAAATATACCACCAGTATATTTCGACTACATTGTATATATAGCAATATGTTTTATGCCAATAGTTATATTTTTTATAGGATTGATATTTGCAAATACAAAAATAATATTTAAGAAAAAATATCTGCTATTGTTCATAATACCAATATTATCTTTATTAGTATTATGGACAAATGATTTTCACCATTTATTTTATGAAAATTATTCTGTAGATTTTAAAATAAATGTTTATGGACCATACTTTACGATTCATAATATATATTCATATGCTATATTATTTATAGGAATAATATATTTATTAAGATTTTCTATAAAAAATTCGGGATTATTTTCAAAACAATCAATGTTAATAACACTAGGAATTAGTTTTCCACTAATTACAAACATATTAGGAACTTTTCAAATAATACCAATGAATATATATATTACACCTATTACATTTGTGATAGCAATATTTTGTTTTGCAGTTGCAATTTTTAAATTTGAATTTTTAGGAGTATCACCAATAGCAATGCAAAAAATTGTAGATAGAATATCAGATAGTTTTGTAGTAATAGGAGAAGACAATAAAATTATAGATTTTAATAAAACATTTATAAATACTTTTCAGCTAAAGCAAGAAAAATTAAGAGGTGAAAATTTTATAGATTTTTTGAAATTAAATGAAAAATATAAAATAAATATAGAAAAATTTGAAAAATCATTAGAAAAAATTAAAAAAACCAAAAAAGCAATATCATTTGAGCAAAAATTTGAAGAAATAGACAAATATTTTATGGTAGAAATAACATCAATTAATTCAGAAGATACGTTACTAGGAATATTAGTGTTATTTAAAGATATAACACAACATAAAGAAGACATGGAAACAATAAAAAACAAACAAGACTTATTAATAGAAAGAGAGCGTTTAGCATCTTTAGGACAATTAATAGGAGGAATAGCACATAATTTAAAAACTCCTATAATGTCAATATCAGGAGCATTAGAAGGACTAGAAGATTTAATAAAAGAATATGATCAGTCAATAGATTCACCATTAGTAAATTCTGCAGATCATCATGAAATAGCAAAAGATATGGAAAGCTGGATTCCAAAAATAAGAGCATATATAGAATATATGTCTGACATAATCACAACAGTAAAAGGACAAGCAGTAGTTTTATCAAACAAAGAAAGTATGACATTTACAATTGAAGAATTAGTAAAAAAAGTAGATATTTTAATGAAACATGAATTAAAAAAATCATATATATATCTAAATATTGTAATGAAAACAAATGAAAATCAGATTTTAGATGGAGATGTAAATAGTTTAGTACAAGTAGTTAATAATATGATATCAAATGCAATACAAGCCTATGATGGAAAGCAAAATCAGAATATAGAGTTAATAGTGGACAGAAATGAAGATAATATTATAATTTCTATTAAAGATTTTGCAGGTGGGTTACCAAAAGAAGTACAAAATAAAATATTTAAAGAAATGATTACAACTAAAGGAAAAAACGGAACAGGGCTTGGATTATATATGTCATATTCAAATATTAAGGCAATGTTTAGAGGAGATATAAAATTTGAAACAGAAGAAGGAAAAGGTACTACATTTAATATAATATTACCAATAGCACAATAATATAAAAAATTCAAAATCCTTTATTTCAATCAAAGTATAAAAAACTAATACATGGGAACACTAATTAAGAGGTGAAAACTTTGAGGAGAATAAGAAGGAAATTTAGCAATGCAAAAAAGGCAATTATAGCATTCATAATAGCAATATGTTTATGGATATTTGGATTTTATTTATATACTACATATCAAAATATTGAAATAAAACCATCAGAATATGAAACAACAAGAACATTATCCACACAAATAGAACAAACTGTGGAAGAAGTAGAACAAAATAGCAAAAATGTAGCTGACATTATTGAAGAGACAACAAAAAAAGTAGTAGGTATTTCAAAACTAAAAAATGCTGGAAGTAGCATTTTATCTAAAAGTACGGAAAGTGAACTTGGACTAGGTACAGGGATAATTGTAACAGAAGATGGATACATTTTAAGCAATGAACATGTAACAGGTAGCAAATACAGCAAATGTTATATTACATTAGAAAACGGAAACAGCTATGATGGCACAGTTGTATGGAGTGATCCTAATTTAGACCTATCGATTACTAAAATAAACGCAAAAAATTTAGAATATGTAACTTTTGCAAATTCAAGTAATATTAGAGTAGGGGAAACAGTTTATGCTATAGGAAATCCAATAGGATTTGAATTTAGAAGAACAGTAACATCAGGAATAATAAGTGCAAAAAATAGAACAATAAAAATCGAAGAGGAAAATCAATCATCATATATGACAAATTTAATTCAAACAGATGCAACAATAAACCCAGGAAATAGTGGAGGTCCACTAATTTATCCAAATGGGGAAGTAATAGGAATAAATACTGTAAAAATTTCGTCAGCAGAAGGAATAGGGTTTGCAGTACCAATAGATATAGTAAAACCAATAATAGAGAGCTTTAAGAACATAGGAAAATTTGAAGAGGCAACAATTGGCATTTATGCTTATGATAAAGAAGTAATTCCATATTTGAATTCTGGAGCAAGTATTATACCAAATATAAATTTTGACAGAGGAATTTATGTGGTACAAATTACTAAAAATAGTGCGGCAGATAATACAGATTTAAAAGAAGGAGATATTATAACTAGTATAGATAATGTAGAACTGAATACAATGAATGATTTAAGGCAATATATCTATACCAAAAAACCAAATGATGAGGTTGTTTTAAATATTATTAGAGGAAAAATTAATAGACAAATAAAAATAATATTAGGAAAATAGTGAAACTGATTTACAAATATATGCTATTAAGATATGGTATAATATATACTTATAAATAACGGAGGAAAAGATATATGTCAAAAATTTTAAATTTGATAAAAAGAATTAAAGGAATGTTGAATAGAAATCCTAAATTAGAAGAAGGACATAATCAAATAGAAGAAATGCCTAAAACAGATAATTCAAAGAGAGACAATTTTAGACAAAGCTTAGGAAAAATATATACAAAAGAAAATAGTATGAATGAAATAATGTCACAACTAGGAATTAATCAAGAATTAATTAAAAATAAATTTGCTTATAGAAGGATAGTTGACCAAATTGAAGAAATTTTAGAAGAAAGAAAAATTAATTGGCCACAAAATAAAACTGCAATTAATTCTGAAGATATGACAAAAATAATACAAGAAATAAAAAATAGTGGTAAAGAAAGAGAAGAAGATAGATATGCATCATATTATGGTAGAAAAATAGATGGCTTTAGACAATCAGGATTAAAAGTTGATGAAAAAGGTAATGTTATTTTTACAAAAATAAGCATTAAAGCTAAAGACGAAAGAGCATTAGGCGATGATGAATATATGCAATCAACAATATCTTTAAATGAAGATGGAACGGTGCATAATGAAGGTTATTATATAAAATTAGATTCTACAACATCTCATTTAAGAGAAGAAAAAGATGCCACAAGAGATTTTGTCATAGATTATTACGAAAATGGCGAGAAAAAAATGATACAAACTCATACTTATTCACATAAAGATGGAGAAAAAAGCATTTTAACTGAAACACATGAAGAAGGAGAACAATTGTTGACTCTACAAGATCATGATAAGTTGTCTGAAATTATGGAAGATATAAATCAAAATGGACAAGAAGGAATAGATAGAACATTGCAAAAATGGGATACATTTAAAGCAGGAATAAAACAAAGTCTTATGCCAATATTACTGAAGCATGATTTTTCATATATTAGTTATGATCAAAGCAACGATTCTAAACTATATGTTAAATGCTTAGAACAATTAGAAATTCAAATTCAAAAAGAAATGTTCCATAATAAAGGAAGTGCAATGAGTTACTTTGAGACCATATTAAGACCTGTATTAAATGAAATAAAAAATCCAAAAAAAGTAGAACTTGGAAAATATAAAATACCTCAAAAGTATTTATTTGAAGCTATAAGGAATGGAGCAGATTTTTATAAAGAAGCAATTAAGGAAGAAGCTAGAATAGATAAAGCTTATAGAGGAAAAGATCGGAAAGATAGGATGGGAGACATTACTACGATTTATTAGTGCAGGACCTAACGTAGGACAATTTAGTAATAATAATTTAGCAGCATATATAGAGATGGATGGAGTTCTTACAGAAGAACAAGGAAAAAAATTTGAAGAAATGTATGAAGATAAAGATTATTATATATTACAACATAAATATGTGACATCAAGCGAGTATGACAAAAAAAATGAATGCTTTAGACATGGAAAAAAATCTTCAACACATGATAAAGGGCAAAAAAACAAATTGGATTGTACAACAACAGGAACATATAACCGAACCATGAGTTTTCAGGAATTAATAAAAAATAATATACATAAAATAATAATGCGTATTCCTAGAAAAGCTTTAGATGCAAATTCTGATATACCTGTTTGGGGATCAAATGATGAAAAAGGAGATAGTTTTATTCTGCCAGAATATGTTATTGGAGATTATGGACCAGATGGCTTTGAAGAAAATCCAATTCCATTAAAAGAAAGAACACAATATAGAATAAAATATAAAGATAATTCACAAATACCTATGGAAAATACCCAACAAATGAGTATATAATTTTTTATAGCATATTTTTATCAATTATAAAAATTTAAAGCCTACCAAAATTCAATTTTGATAGGCTTTAAATAATTACATATTCAAAATACTATATACATGTTATAATATTATTGTGTTAATAACTTTCTGAAAAACTATTTCACATAAAGCACAACACGGAACCCAACATGGATAGCGTAGCCAGAAAGTCCATCATGACCGTTCGCACGAACGACTGGGCAGTCTGACCCATCATGATATAAACTACCGACCACGAGAAACAACGAACATTGTTTCACTGTTTATGTTATGACCTGTAGTCCATTCCCACATATTTCCTGCCATATCATATATATTATAGTTTTTAAAATCTTTACAAATTCCTGTTCCAATTTCTATATAATTTTCATCACTACTTGGATTTACATTAATGGCTCCATTTGTATAATTATTAGCAACCTGCCACCCACTACTGTACTTATGGTTCGCCCATAAGCCATTTACACTATTCCAAACTGTATTAGTATTGTCATGATAGTTTCCCCATTTTGTAGAATTTGTTATATCCTTGTTGCTATTATTAGGTCCATATATATTTTCACAAATATGATTCCATGCTTGTGAATCTACTAAATAACTTCCTACATTATCATTACCTTTATACATATTTTCTGCTACTATTTTTGAATTTGGTTGACTTATAAAGTTCCATGCTTGTACTCCTTTTTTACTTACTGGAGCTAAATTTTTTATTTTTTCTAATCCTACATTAGTTGTTTGACCTCTATTATCATGATTATAGGTAAAATCTGATCCATCTGCAGATCTATAAAAATCTACATCTGTTGGCACTCCTGCCTCATATCTTGCTATATAAAATCCTCCATATTTGCTTATACTTTCTTCTGCTACACCTGTTTGATTTTTTTCCCAACTACTTGTTATTGGATCTATTATACCACTCGCATTATATGCTTCATTTATTTTCTCATTATCTGTTTGTGTGTAATCATCTCTCCATGCATTTCCATCTCCACCACCATTTGTTTTATATTCTGGATTAGTAGTCCAATTATTTTTTGTTACTGCATTCTTTGCATTTCTATATTGACTTACTGTACATGGTATCCATACAAATTCGTTTCCATCATTATCTTTTATTACTAGTCCATTTTCTATTTTTTGCTCATCTGACACTTCTGATACTTTAAATCCTGCTGGCACTGTTGCTACATTTCCACCATCTGAATAATTATATTTTTCTGTCTTTGCTACTTTTTTTCCAACTTCAACTGAAGCTTGTGTTGCTGTAACCTCATCTTCTGATATCACTATTGAATAACCATTATATTCTACTATAGTTGGCAAGCTACTTATTTTATTTTCTTCTGATAATGCTTCACCTTTATATTTTATTCCACTTAAGTTGTTTATTAAATGCTTATTTAAATCTGCTACATCTAATTCTCCTTTATTATTATAACTTTTCAATACTTCCACTTGTATAGCTTCTTCTGCTGACATTTTATTTGTCCTATCTGCTGCTGTTGCTGCTTTATTTAGTATTCCATCTTGTCCTGATAGTGTTGATAGAGTTACTCCTACTAATAATAACAATACTATTATTGTTATTACTAATGCTATTAATGTTATTCCACTTATTTTTTTTCTGTTTTTATCTGTATTTTCTGTTTTTCTTTTAATCTCTTTATTTTTCATTTTTACTTTTTTCCACCCCTTCATCTTTTGTTTTTTCACATAAAATTTAACAAATATTCTTATTGTTACTTTTTTATTTTATTTTTATATATTTTTTATGTCAATGAGTTAAGAGCTATGTTCCATTTCACAATAACTATCTTTTCGCTCATTTTAATACTGTATATCTACAAAAATAGAAAAAGTGCAATAATTAATTCATCATTAAAATTAATATTACACTTTTTTCATTTTTTTTAATATTTAATATATTTTAAAAAAATTGTCTTTCAAATTATTTATCTATTACTTTTTTAAATCTGGCTTTTTAGTATTACCTTATATAAAGTGTAAGGCGAGATCCACTGCTGTCGTGACTGTCGACTGGATAGTGATCGAAGCGGAAGCTTGAAGTAAAATAGTTGTTGCAGTTACCTCCTCGTAATAATCGAACTTTTGTGCCACAAGCCTCTAATGTCCATTCAGCTAAATTATTTCCTAAATCATATATGTTATTTATTACATCTCCTTCAGTACTTCCTGTTGTTGTCTTAGGATGTTGTGGTATTTTTTCTGTTGTAACTTTTGATGCCTCACTACCTTTCAACATCCAATTCAACATCGCATCATACTGACTTCCCCATATCATACTTGATCCTACTATATCTTCTATTTCATTATCACTTGCATAATTTATTTGCTTTTCATACATTCCATACCACCTGTTTCCACTACTAACTGTTGCATCCATTGATGTTTGCCCATTTTTTGATTGTACTTTAGTTTCATTCAAACTCGTTTCATATCTTCCTACATAAAATCCTCCATATTTTATTATCCCTCTTATCATATTATCATATTCTTCCTGCAAGCCATTTTCTGTTACTATGTTATTATTATGAGTACTTGCATCTCCACTAGTTTCATCTGACAAATACGCTGGCTCTCGAAAATCTGTTGCTGTTGTTGTACATCCACTTTTTATTGTTGAATTTTCTCCTTCAAAATCATACAACAATCCTCTATAATGTCCATCTTTTAATATTGCCATTGCTTTATTTTTTGTTCCTGCTCCTTCCGAAGGCGATACCACTGTCGGAACTGGCACCCATACAAATTCACTTCCATCTGGTGCTTTTACTACTAATCCGGTATCTATTTTTTTATCTGTTTCTGATACTATAAATCCTTTTGGTACTGTTGCTACATTTACTCCATCTGAATAATTATATTTTTCTGTCTTTGTTACTTCTTTTCCAACTTCAACTGAAGCTTGTGTTGCTGTAACTCCATCTTCTGCTATTACTATTGAATAACCATTATATTCTACCACTGCTGGTAGGTTTTTTATTTTATTGCTTTCTGATAGTTCATTGCTATCATATTTTATTCCTTTTAAGTTTTTTATTAAATTTGTGTTTAAGTCTTCTAAGTCTATTTCTCCTTTACTATTATAGCTTCCCAACACCTCTACTTGTATAGCTTCTTCTGCCGTCATTTTATTTGTCCTATCTGCTGCTGTTGCTGCTTTATTTAGTATTCCATCTTGTCCTGATAGTGTTGATAGAGTTACTCCTACTAATATTAACAATACAATTATTGTTATTACCAATGCTATTAATGTTATTCCGTTTCATTTTTTCCTTTTGACAAGATTTTTTATTCTTTTTGCTTTCCTCTTGCTCAAATATTTCCTTTTTCATCTGTATTTTTCCACCTTTCTTCCATTTTTGTTCTTTGGTATACTTTTCATCAAACTATTTTAAATATGTTATTTGCATATACCTACTATACATAATAGCAAATTACCTTATTAAAGTACATGATGAAATATACGAATTAAAGTGGAAGAAAACAGATAATATAAAAAAATACAAATTAATAAGACTGACTATCCATAAAATCAATTTTTCTTTCATAATCTTTAGTTTCTTTATTTGCCATATAAACAGAACTACCATTTTTCTTTAAAAATTCTACAATTTGATAAACATCAATCCAAATTTCATTAGGACTATCAACTTGAGAATCATCAAAAATAAGTTGCATACCAAAATGCAAATGAGGAACATTAATATTATTTATATTTTCTTTTATACTATAACCAGTCATTCCAAGATAACCAATAACATCACCTGCTTTTACTTGCATTCCTTGTTTTAAACCTTCAGCATATGGATGATCTTTTCTTAGATGTGCGTAATAGTAATACCTTTTAGAATTCAAACTTCTAATACCAATTCTCCAACCACCATATTGATTCCAACCTAAATTTTCAATAACACCAGATTCAACAGCAATTATAGGAGTTCCAATACTACCCATTAAATCATTACCTAAATGAGTTCTTTTAAAACCATATGATCTAGAATTTCCAAAATCATCATAATGACTAAAAGAATAATTTTTAGCAATAGGAAGGAAAGCTTTCAAACCATACTTTTCTTCATAAGTTTTAGAATTATCATCATTGTCAGTTTCTATAAAATAATTGCCAATAAAACCATCTAAAACAGCACAATAACTTTCATAATAATAATTATAAAATTTCATAGAAGAAGTTAAACTTTCAATTGTTTTACCACTTTTCAATTTTTCTACTAAATCATCTAAAGTAGTAGATTTAAAATTTTTAAAATTACCTCCATTTTTACAAGCAAGATATGCTAAAAGTTCAATCCAATTATATTTAATATCTTCATTATTTTGATGTGATTTTATATCTAAATTAGCAGTTTTATTTAAAACATCAGCAGTTACATTAAAATCTACCCATTTTATAAAATCTTTCTTATCATCATTAATTTCAGGATCTTCAACATCAGAAGTTTCAGGTTCAGAAACACTATTTTCATCAGTAGTAGAATTTGAAGTAACAGAAGTTTTATTTTTAACAAAATTAAAATTAAAAATTTTTGAAAAAGGTTTATAAAAAAAATATAATGATATAATAATTGTTATAATTAATACAAAAATAAATATTTTTTTTGGAAAAACAAAAGAATGAATAAACATATAAATCTCCTCATATTATAATATATAATAAAAGTATATTATAAAAATTTGTAAATAGAATATAAAAATATATTTTACGAATAAAAACATAGTAAAAATAGTATACATAACTTGATTTTTTCAAAAAAATATGTTAAAATATTGTTTAACAGGTATTAATAAAAAATGGAGGTTAAAAATGGAAAAAATGATATGTAAATTTTATCTAGATAAGGAAAAAGACATAATTGTAAATATATACAAAAAAAATGAAGATGAAGCAACATATATATTAGAAACTCCAAATCATAATACAGGAAATTTAATAAGCAATTTAGCAAAACTATGCAATTTAAAAACTATAAAAGACGAAAATGATATGAAAATAATAAAAGGAACAATACCAGCAAGTATTAATGGAGATAATGAAATTGTATACATATTAAGGTTAGGTGGAATAAAAATTGCAAACATATATGAGAATGGAAAAGTAGAAATAAAAGCTAAAATTCCAGCAATAACAAAAACATTAATGTCACAAACAAAAAATTATAATTTACCAATAGAAAAAACAATAGTAAAATCATACATACTAAAGAAATCAAAATTTAGAACAGATTTACACACACATATGAATGCAATACTTACACCAGATAATTTAATTGCACTAGGAATAAAACATCAAATAAAATATCCATTATATTACATAAAAAAATTAAATCTAAAAATGACTGAAAAACAAGAAAATGAAATATTAAAACAAAGAAAAGTAATAGAAGAAAAATTTAAAAATTCAGATTTAACAGGAAAATATTTAACAAGAAAAATAGATGACAATACATTTATAAACTTTTCAGACTTTATATTAAACAACTTAGAAAATTCGGCATATAACATTTCAAAAATAAGAGCAAGTTTAGCAATATTAAAAGATGGGCAAGCAGTATTTACAAATCTTGAAAAATTGTATATATATAGATATGTATTTTGCAAAGGAATAGAATCAGAGGAAAAAATAGAACTAGACAAAGAAAAAATAGAAAAAATTCCAGAACAAGACATTAAAGAAATACTAAAACTAATGTTAGAAGACAACCAAAAAGAAGAATTAAAGAACATCAATTTAAGGCAAGATAAACTTTTATGGATTGCAAGAGAATATCAAAAACAAGGAATTAAATATGTTGAAATAACAAACACAGATTTAACAAAAGCCAATGGACCTGCAATAGATTTAATAGAAGACATACATGCAATTATGCCATACATAGAAAAAGAAACAGAAGTAAAAATTAGATTTTTAGTAGGGCTAAGAAGAGTTCCATTAACAATAATAAAAGATCAAATAATAGGAGGAAATTACTTAAGGAGCGATTTAGACTTATTAAAAACAGTAGCCAAAAGTCCATATGTTGTTGGAAGTGACTTTATTGGTGAAGAAATGAATGACATAGAAGATTTAAAACCAGCAATAGAGGAAATAACTCAATATGTAGCAGAAGAAGACAATGACTTTACAATAAGAATACATGCAGGAGAAAATGATAGTTTTAGAGAAAATGTAGCAAAATCAATAAAATGTGTAAAAGAATCATTAAAACCTGGGCAAAAAATGCCACAAGTAAGATTAGGTCATGGACTATACACAGCAAATTTGTCAACAGAAGAAGGTAAAAAATTAATAAAAGAAATAAGAGAAAACAATGTAATACTAGAATTTCAATTAACATCAAATGTTAGATTAAATAACTTAAGTAATTTACAAATACATCCTTTAAAAACATATTTAAAAAATGGAATTAGATGTGTACAAGGAACAGATGGGTGTGGATCTTATGGAGTTGATACAATAGATGAAGAATTGGCACTTTATAATTTATTGAATTTAACAGACAAAGATTTAATGCAAATGAGAGAAGTAGAAGAAGAAGTAATAAATAAAAGCAATAAATATTTTGAAAAAAAGAAAAAGCAATTTGAAAAATTTTTAAACAATAGGACAATAAGAGAAGCTTTGGAAGAATTAGAAAAAGAAAATCACGAAAAAAGTAAAAATAATAATAAAGCTATGAGAATAAATAACAATATAGAGGCAGAAGAAATATTAAAAGAAAAAATAAAACAATTGCCAGAAGACAAAATTCCAATAATAATTGCAGGAGGAAGTTTCAACAAAAAAGGAAAAACAACAAAAGTAACAAGAGAAGGTAGAAAAATATTAGAAGAATTAATAAAAAGCCTAGATGCGCAAAAAGTATACTTTGTTATAGGTCATAAAATGCAAGGATATGAGAAAGAAATAATAGAAATCAGCCAAAAATTAAACAAAAATTTTGAAGTAAATGCAATAATACCAAAAATGATTTCAAAAGAAGAATCTAACAATTTATTAACAGAAAAACTAAATGGAATAACAATTTCAATTGAAAGTGACGAAATGGGAATTTATAAAAGCTTCAACTATGAAATATTTGAAAGAAGAAAATCAGTAGTAATGGCATTTGATGGAAACTGGCCAGTTTCAAATTTAATACAAGAGGCTAAAAATGGTAAAGGCAAAGCAAAAATCTATGTAAATGAAGAACAACCAATATTATCAGACAAAGCAAAATCTTTAGGTGGATATGTAGTTCCATTTAATATGAAACAAAATATAGTTGAAAAAATATTGCAAGATAATCCTGAAATTGTTAGCAAGAATAATAATAGCTACAAAAAAATAAAACTATAATTCAAAAATATCAATTTAAGAGTATATAGAATAATTTAATGTAAAGTGTAAAAGAAACCTTTTTATGACCTTTTTAGTTTATCATAAAAGGTTTCTTTTTATTCAAAATATTCTCTATATACTCCAAAAAGAAAATGCTTTTTAAAAAATGCTAAATTCATTTTTTATTTACATATTTTATTGTTTAAATTAAATGTCTAAGTGAAACTTTACCCACTTTTCTAAAAAATTTAACTATTGTAACACACCAAATACACCTTGTTCTGTAGTTTGTGTAATTTCTGGTGCTATCAAAAATGCCATTCTTCCTCCAATATTTTTTGACATTTCTTCAGAATTAACAGTATTTCTTGTATTTGCTTTTTGCAATTCTAAATCTTTTCCTCTATATACTTGAATCGTTGGTGCTCTATGAAGTTGAAACCCAACAGACACCTTTTCAATTAAATTTGATTGAGAAATTTTAGATTGATTATCTTTTGAAGTTATATCAATATCTCCTAGCCCGTTTCCACTACCAGTAGTATTTTCCGCAATTTTTCCATATCCTTCATAACTCCATTCTCCAACATTTCCAGATAAATCATAAATATTATTTACACGATAAGCATCATTACTTCCTGTGTTAGCAATGTTTTCAGTATAATTTCCTTTATTGTTATAGTCTGGGTTTGTTTTATTAATCCAATTAATTAAAGTATCCCATTGTTCACCATAAACTAATTGTCTTGATATATCTGAAACATTTACAAGGTAAGTACTTTCTGTTCTAGTGGAACCATCATCATTTTCTATGCTCTTAGTATCTATTAATTTTCTGTTCATTGCTTCTATCATACCACTTAATTCTGCTCCAGATTTATAATATGGTGTTTTATTTTTTTGTGTCTCAAGTTTTTCTTCAGTTTCATTATAACTAAGTTCATATCTTCCCACATAAAATCCTTTGTATTTTTCTATATATCCATTAAGAATATTATTATGTTGTACCGTCATAACTTTCTGTACTAAACTACTAATATTATTAAAATTTACATTCGATTCATTTTTTATTGGTTGATTTACATTAGCTTTACCCAATTGAGGTACAGCTGTTAGATTCATAGACCAATATGCATTTTCTGCTGGTTCTTCTGATATTTTTTCTCCATTCCATGACCTTAATTTAAATTCACTTATGTCTTCTACTGGTACCCATACAAATTGATTTCCATCGTCATCTTCTATTACTATTCCTTCGTCCACTTTTGGATTGCTTTTATCTGTATATTTTACTGTTCCATCTTTTTCTGGATCTACTAATTTAAATCCCTTTGGTACTGTTAACTTATTTCCTTCACTATCTTGCATTGTTGTGGTTGATGTTATTTTTTGACCTATATATTTATTTAGCTTAGGTGCTGTACCATTTTGATATGAATCTACTTCATCTTCAAGGTCTTCTATTAGTTTTTGCTCTTCTTTTACTGCATCATTTGTTTTATTTGCTGCTGATCTTGCCTTTTCTATTATTCCTTCATTTCCTATAGCAAGGTCTATTGTTATTCCTGCTAATATTAATAACACTATTATTGTTATTACCAAAGCTATTAGTGTTATACCATTTTCTTCTTTTCTTTGAATTACTTTTATTATTTGCATTTTTCTTTTCCTCCATTTTCTTTGGCTTTTATCATCATTTATAGATTATAACAATTTTTTTTAGTTGTAAACCTATATTACATATTTGTAATATAATTGTAATGTTTTTCACTATTTTGTTTATTGAAATAATTTTTTGGCTATACTAAATAAATTTAGGCATTTTAGATGCAAATAAGAAGGAAATATTATATGAGAATATTAGAATTTCAAAAAATCCTTGCAAGAGATTTGACAATAGTATATAAGGAACTAAAAATGCATATAAAGCTATTGTCCTCATGCCATCTACAAATCCACTCTTATAATACTTCTCATTCCAATAGCAAATATAATCAAATATTGGTATCCATAATTCTTTTAAATTTAGATTCGACATTTAATAATCTCTCTTCTCCTAAATTACTTCGCTCCACAATGCCTTTACTCAATTTTTATTTATGTTTTCGTATAATATTTTTTATTTCAGTTTCTTCATACATTGCATTATTCTTAATATCAATATTCAAAAATTTTTTTGTTTTTTATATATCATCAACATCAGATAAATAGAAATATAATTTTCCGAGCAAATTCTGAGTAAAATTATAATATTTTAATAGCTTTCAATGAATAAAGCTTTTGCAATATAAGGTATAATTTCATCATATTTATACCATCCCGAACTTTTTGCGTCATTTTTACCACCATTAGGATTAGAAACATAAATCATACTATCACCATCAGAAGCCAGCAATACCATATAATGAGAAGTAGTAGTCCAACGATTTTCAATAGGATTATTCCAGACACAAATTAAAACAGGTCTATTAGTAAGTAAATGAGCATTTATATAATCTTTTGATAAATGAACAGAATCATAAAAAAATCCAGTAGATTGTATACCATAAGATTCAGAAAATTTTTTATCTAAAGAGTCATAATCAATTACAGGATAATATTTATTTCGTAAATCTTCAGGTGTTACATTTTTTCCATATCCACTTAAAATAATAGCCATTGATGTAATACCACATCCGGTATTTTCCATATAATCATTCCAATAGGTATTTTTACTCCAAGAAGCATCACCATTTTGCTTATATTCAATATAAGTTTTTTTATGTGAATTATCAGTAGTAAAAGTCGTATAATATCCATCTTTGTTAGATACTTTTTCTTGTCCAACTCCAATATATTTATCATTTTTATCTTGTTTTATAATACCATACCCAGTATCTACTAATGTAGAAGGAAGAGGGCTTACAAAATCTGATACTTTAGCAGGAAAAAGTATATTTTTTATAAAAACAATGATAAGAATTATAAAAATATTAAAAAATATAACTTTTTTTATATTTAATTTCTTTTTCATAAAAAAATACCCCCAAACTAATTTTATTATAAATTAATTTTAAAAAAAATTTTTTAAAAAAGAATTAATAAAACCTTAATATTTTCTTACAATTGAAATAAATAATGAAAATAGCAGATATTTTATGTTGAATTTAATAAACTAGACAAAAGAAATTAAATTAATATTTTAATATAACAAGAATTATTGTAATATATTAATTAAAGAAAAAAAGAAAAGAGTTCTCAACAATAGATTGAGAACTACCATTTTAGCAAATGGTGTGCCTGGAGGGATTCGAACCCCCGATCTGCAAGTTCGTAGCCTGCCATTCTATCCAGCTAAACTACAGGCACATATATTTCAAATACCTTCTATATTATAAAACGAAAAAAATTATTTTTCAAGTAAAAATAAAAAAATTTTGAATTCAAAAAATTAAAGCAACAAAATCAACATAAAAAAATAGACACATATAAAAATCAAATATATAATGTTAA
>CANQTN010000008.1 GCA_947626815.1 uncultured Clostridia bacterium
GCGTTTTTTTATTTTTTGGTAAATTTTTTATCGTTTAAAATTTTAAAATTACTTTAAATGAGCTTTTAAATGTTTGATAACAAAATGGTACAATCGAATACGCTCCATTTTGTTGTCAATAGTTGATATTTGACAACAATAAACAGATTAAATGATAACATTTTGGCGCTCATTCTTCTGTACCAATATCATTTAAGATAGCTTTTGATTTTTGGTCTGGCATACCAAATCTTTGAGATAAATACCTTAAAGAAGCAGCTAATTCGCCATCTGGTCCACCATATTGAGATAAAATAACCTTTGCAAGTTTTGGATCTGTGCACTTTATATTAACTGGATATTGCAATGTTTTATTATAAGTCCACATTAATAATTCCCCCTTTCCCATGGCCATGGTTCTTCTAACCATCTCCACTTGTTACAAGGGTACTTAATGGTAAGAGGACCATATACTTTTTGGTATTTATCTTTTAAATCCTTTAATTCTTTGCAATACTTCTTATGCAAGCAAAGAGCTTTCATGTCATCTGGATGAGTATCTAAATATAATGCCAATTCAACAATAGCAAAATCATAAGATCTTATTTGATTTATCATTCTTCTTCTTTCATCACTATCGTTTCTTCTTTCATTTTCACAGCCACATTCATTATCATTATTTGATGTCATCATTAATTCATCAGAATTATTTTCACATCCACAATTTCTATTTTCGTCTACTGACATTTATTGCACCCCTTTCCAATTTCATTACTTCTTTTTAGATATTCATATTCTTCCATAGATTGGCCTGGAACATAGGGACTTACTAATTCTGGAAATATAGTTCCCATTTTCAAGCCAACAGATGGTATAAATGTTTTATCCATATATTGATATGGTACATAACTTTGTGCTAACATTGGATCTTCTGGAAAAACATTTCTTTCTTCATCAAATCCACAGCTACAATTGTCATAATAATCTTCATAAGAGATAACATCTTTACATTTATTTTCTATAATGTCATCTTGTAATTTACAATTATTATTATAACTATTATTCATACAATAACATCTTCTTTTAAACATTTTTCTTCCTCCTTTATTATTATAATATGAATAATTTAGCCAAATGACACTTTATGACATTATATATATAAATCGAAAATGTATCATTTTCAATGATTACTTTCTTAGAATATAAAAATATAAAAAGCCTAAGATGTTATATCTTAAGCTTTTTATATTAATTTAATCTAAATAATTTTCTATTTTTTTTATAAATATCATATTTTCAATTATATCAATAATTCCATATGATATTATAATTGCTCCTACTATTTGCAACATAGCTCCATTATTTACTAATATGTATATTCCACCTACTATCATTATAATTGATAATATTAGTGTTAAAAACCATAACCTAGATTTATAATCTTTCCATACTATCGTGGTTTGTAAATCCATAATACCACTATATATAATCCAAATAGCAATTACTATTCTAAATAATGAAAAAATTATATTTGCACAAAACATAATAATAATTCCTGTTATTATTGCAACAATTGAAATTGCTAGTAAATAATTATCAGTTTTGCCAGATGCAAAATAATCAATGCCTTTTAAAAGTCCCATTAAAATACAAATTGTTCCTAATATAATTGAAATTACTGACATTATAGTATCTGGTCTAGCTATTAACATTATTCCAAATATTACAAACAAAATAGAAATAATAATGTCTGTCCAACTTGATCTTTTAAAAATTTTTTCCATATCATTACCTCTTATACATTTTCAGTTTCTTTTTTAGCAATGATTTCATTTCCATCATAATAACCACAATTTTTGCAAACTCTATGTGGCATTACTGGCTCATGACAATGTGGACAAGTTGAAATTGTTGGTTTTTCTTTTTTCCATGTTGATCTTTTTGAATGTGTTCTTGCTTTTGACCATCTTCTTTTTGGTTGTGCCATTTATATCCCTCCTTGCTTTAGATATGTTTATATATCTATTCAATTTTTTATTGTTTTAATCACTATAAAATTATACTAGTATTTTACTTTTTTGTCAATACTTATGTAAGTAATATTCTTTCAACTTACAGCTTACTGGTACAAATAGTCAAAGATAATATATTATTTATTTGTAACTCCCAACTGCATACAGATTGTACCTAAAATTTTATAATAAATTATAAAATTTTATTAACAAGCTGTACTTTGTTGGTCCCCCCGAATTGTTACTGCATAAATAATATATTATCTTTGATCATTTGTACCAAACTGTAATTTCAACTGAATAATAATCAGACTTTTTTATTTTTAATTATAAATTAACATTGTCATTATATAATTTTTTTATATTTTTCTTAGTTAATGTTTTATTTAAGCCATTTTCTGAAACTTCTGTCATAACAGCTGTAACAAAATTTCTTATTTTTGGATTCATTTCCATTTTATCTCTTTCCTTTTCCCAATACAATAATTGATATTCTTTTGTCCAATTTTTACCTTGATAAACAATACCTGCTGCTAATTTATCACAAATCATTTCTGCTGCATATTTATATGGTATTACAGGTGTTGGTTCTGGTGCTAGATGATCTACCCAATATTCTGTATGGTGTTTATTTCTGCCTTTATGATGTAGCCAAGCTTCTGAATATCCATTAGCTTTCTTTTCTCCTGTTATTGGAGAACATGTTCCTGTATAATAATTAACACTTGCTTTAAATTCTGTTATAGAATATTTTGATAAATCATGTACTAATCCTCTCCATGGTTCTCCTATTTTACAACATAATTTAAATACAACCCATTTATGATGTGTAATTAATTTAAAGTGTTTAATCGCTTTTATTAGTTTCATCCTTTCCACCTCATAATTGTAGTCTACTACAATTTTTTTTCAAAATCAACAATTAAATTACTTTTGTTTCATTTTTTAATTTTCAGCATATACTATAAAAAACAAAAAATGGAGGTTTATTTATGTGTGGAATTGTTGGATTTACGACTTTTCAAAAAAAATATGATAATAAAAAAGAAATTTTGTCTGCTATGTCTGAGACTTTGTCAAAACGAGGACCTGATGAAAGCAACCATTATATTTCAGATAACATATGTTTAGGTCATCGCAGATTAGTTATTGTAGATAAAGAACATGGCAAACAGCCAATGAGTAGATCATATAAAAATAGTGTATATACTATAATCTACAATGGGCAATTATATAATTCATCAGAAATTAGAAAACAATTAATAGAAAACTATCATTATGAATTTCAAGGATATAGTGATACAGAAGTTATATTAAAGGCATATATTCAATGGGGTTCTAGTATAATTTCTAAATTTAATGGTATTTTTAGTTTTGCTATATGGGATGAAAATAAAAAGGAATTATTTTTAGCAAGAGATCATTTTGGAATAAAACCACTTTATTATACTATTATTAATAAAGAAATTATCTTTTCATCTGAAATAAAGGCTATTTTAAAATATCCAAATGTCAAATTAGAATTAGACAGTCAAGGAATATCTGAATTGTTTGGTATTGGTCCTGCACATACGCCAGGTACTAGTGTTTTTAAAAATATTTATGAAATTAAACCTGCTCATTTTGCTATATTCAATGAAAGTGGTTTTACTACTCAAAAATATTGGGAATTAAAAAGCAACGAACATACTGATAATTTTGAACAAACTTGTAAAAAAATAGAAAATTTATTAAGTGATTCTATTCACAAGCAGCTTGTATCTGATGTACCTTTATGCTGTTTACTTTCTGGCGGTTTAGATTCTAGTATTATCACAGCCTATGCAAGTAATTATTACAAGGAAAATAAATTACCACCTTTAGAAACTTATTCTATAGATTACGTAGATAATGATAAAAATTTTGTAAAAAGTGATTTTCAGCCAAATTCTGATAAATATTATATTGATATTATGAAAAATAAATTCAATACTAATCATCATAACATTATAATAGATACACCCGAACTTGCCAAAGCACTTGAAGATGCTATGATTGCTAGAGATTTTCCTGGTATGGCTGATGTTGATTCTTCTCTTTTGTTATTTTGTAAATATGTAAAAAATGGTGCTACTGTTGCACTTTCTGGCGAATGTTCTGATGAAATTTTTGGAGGTTATCCTTGGTTTTTTAGAGAAGATGCTTTAAATAGTAATACTTTTCCTTGGTCAATTGCACTTCAAGAACGTCAAAAACTATTAAATCCTATTATATCTTCTAAAGTTAATTTAAAAGAATATATTGATTATCGTTACTATGAATCTTTGAAAAATGTAGAAATATTACCTTCAGATAGTAAAGAAACAGCAGAAAAAAGAAAAATATCATATTTAACTATAAACTGGTTTATGCAAACTCTTTTAGATCGTTCTGATAGAATGTCCATGTATAATGGTTTGGAGCTTCGTGTTCCTTTATGTGATTATAGATTAGTTCAATATTTATGGAATATTCCTTGGGAATGGAAAGCTTTAAATGGTAGAGAAAAAGGATTGCTTCGTTATGTTTGTAAAGATTTATTGCCAAAAGAAATTGTAGATAGGAAAAAATCTCCTTATCCTAAAACTCATAATCCTACTTATTTAAAAGTTGTAAAAGAAATGCTTACTAATATTATGAAAGATAAAAATGCTCCTATTAATGATTTATTAAATAAAGATTATATTTTAGATATTTTAGAAACAAATGGCTCTGCTTTTACTAGACCTTGGTTTGGTCAGTTGATGACTCGGACCTCAGCTTATGGCATATCTTTGTCAAGTAAACATGTGGCTTGAGAAATATCAACCTAAAATAAAAATATAATTTTTTCTAATTATTTTAATAAAAAAATTTTTTTTGTGCATAATAATATTATAAAATTATTAAATTAGTAATAAATTACTAAGATTGGAGTTATTTATGGAAAATCAAAATTTAAATGTTTTAGATGAAGTAAATAAAGGTGCTACAATGGGAATGGATGCAATTTCATTTGTATCTGAAAAAGTTTCTGATGATAATGAATTTAAAAATGTTTTAAATACAGAATATAATAAATATGAAAAAATTTCGCAAAGAGTTAATGAATTATATTCTAATTATAGTAGTAAAGAACCTCATGAAACTAATGCAATGAATAAAATGATGACATGGTATGGAATTCAAATGAAAACGATGACTGATGATACTACTTCTAAATTATCTGAATTGTTAATGCAAGGCACTAATATGGGAATTATAGAAGGTAGACGTTTATTAAATCAAAATTCTCAAATAGCACCAGATGTAAAAAATATCTTAAATGATTTTGTAGTTATGCAAGAAGATAGTGTTGAAACACTAAAAAAATATTTATAAAATTTATTTGCTCCTTTACAAAAAGGAGCTTTACTTATTTATATTCTAGGAAAGTCATCATTAAAAATCATCTATACATTTAACAATTTTGTTTTAAAATTAAATTTTATATTTATTTGTAAAATTACTAGACATTTTTGGTAATTTTGTGTTATTATAATATAGCAATGAACTATTTAATATATTTGATGGAGGATAAAGAATATCATGAAAATAAGAAAAATAATTTTTATTTTAGCTATTATATTATTCTTAATAGGATTTAATTTTTGTTATGCTGTTGATTTAAACACAACAGATGATACTGATTTAAGATCAAGCAACTCTAGTCAAAATAGAAATTCTGATAACGAAGAAAATGAAAATAATACAGATTCTGATGATGAAGAAGATAATACTACATATGGTAGCAATGTAGCTTCTAGCTATAATAATAATGATGATGAAACAGACACTTACAATGATGAATTTAACACCTCTAATTTACCTACAACAGTAAGTAGTGTAAGTTCAGGTTCTGATTCATCCTTAACCCTCTCAACTATACTTAATATATTATTAATCGTAATTGGAATATTATTAATATTATTATCTATTGCAATTTTAATTAGATTAAAAAAATAAAAATTCTCATTTAAGAGAATTTTTTCATATTATAGAAAAGTCATTATAATATGCGGAATTAACATTTTCTTAAAAGTTTTGCTTTTTAGAAAATGTTAATTCTGTTTTTTTATTTGAAATTTTTACTAAGTATATTTTTCTTATTTTAAAAAATAATATTAATAGTATTTTAATTTTCATATTAAGTATGAAAATTTATTATTGATTTTATAAAATAGGAGGATAACTTTATGTACAAAAAATTATTAATCAGTTTTATCATTCTTGCCATAGCTATCTTTTCTTTTTCCTCATGTTTTGCTAATAATGATGGTATGAAAGATGCAGCAAATGCTGTTAGAAACGTAGTTGGTGATGCTGAAAATGCTGTTGAAGATGCTGCTAGAGATGTTTCAAATACTTCAAAAGATGCAACAAATAATGTAGAAAATGGTATGAATAATATTGGAAATACTATGATGGAAAATGGTGATAATAATAATACAAAAAAAGATACTAATAATGATACAACTGCAAGAACAATGACAAATGATAATTATAATGCTACTAGAACAGCTGCAACAAATTCCAATACTTTTTTGGGAATGAATGCAACAGCTTGGACTTGGCTTATTTTAGGAATTGCAGCTATTGCTATCATAGCTCTAGTATGGTATTATTCAATGCAAATTCGTTCTTCTAATTATGACCATAATGATTAAAAATGGTGTAAGTAAAAGGTTGCTAAAATTATTAAACAGCCTTTTACTTCTTTTATTAATTGCCTTTTAATATACAATATGCTATAATAAGAAAAATATATTGAAAGGAGATTTAGTCTTAGACTAATAAAACTATATTTATGAATATAAAATTAATTGCTAAAAATCCAACTGCATATTATAATTATAACATTGAAGATAAAATTGAAACAGGAATAGTATTATCTGGAACTGAAATAAAATCTATTAGATTAGGAAAAGTAAATTTAAAAGATTCTTATTCTTACATAAAAAATGGTGAACTTTTTATATCTAGTATGCATATTAGTCCATATGAACATGGTAATATTTTTAATAAAAATCCCCTACGTGATAGAAAACTCTTATTACACAAAAAAGAAATATATAAATTGCTTGGTATGACTAAGCAAAAAGGATATAGTTTAATTCCTATTAGTATATATTTTAAAGGAAGTTTTGTAAAAGTAGAATTAGGTATTGGTAAAGGGAAAAAATTATATGATAAACGTCAAGATTTAGCAAAAAAAGATGCTGAAATGAAAATTAGAAAAGCTACTAAAGAGCTTTTCTAAAACTTTTATATTTTATTGCTAGAACCAAAAACATCTATCATTTTATGTTTTACTGTTTCTTTTATTAAGTCTCTTGCAGGAATTAAATATTTTCTAGGATCAAAAGCACTTGGTTCTTCTGAAAATACTTTTCTAATTCCTGCTGTCATTGCTAAACGTAAATCTGTATCTACATTAATTTTTGAAACTCCAGATTTACTTGCCTCATGTAAAATTTCATCAGGTACTCCTTTTGCACCTGGAATATCTCCCCCATATTTGTTACACATATCTACTAATTCTGGAATAACTGTTGAAGCTCCATGTAATACAATTGGTGTATTTGGTATTTTTTCTTTAATTTCTTTTAAAATATCAAATCTTAATTTAGCTTCTCCTTTAAATTTATATGCTCCATGGCTTGTTCCTATTGCGATTGCTAGTGAATCACATCCTGTTTTTTCTACAAATTCTTTTGCTTGTTCAGGATTTGTATACATAGCATCTGAAGCATCTACATTAACATCATCTTCAATTCCTGCCAATTTACCTAATTCCGCTTCTACTACTACTTCCTTACTATGTGCATAATCTACAACTTTTTTCGTTAATGCAATATTTTCTTCAAAATCATATTTAGAACCGTCTATCATAACAGAAGTAAATCCATTGTCAATACACATTTTTGCTGTTTCAAAATCTGGTCCATGATCTAAATGGATTGCTATTGGTATTTCTGGATGTTCTTCTACTGCTGCTTGTACCATTTTCATTAAATAATTAATTCTAGCATATTTAATAGCACTAGATGACGCTTGTAAAATAACTGGTGACTTACTTTCTGCTGCTGCATCTACAATTGCTTGTATAATTTCCATATTATTTACATTAAATGCTCCTATTGCATATCCTTCTTTCATTGATTTTTCAAACATTTTCTTTGTATCTACTAACATATCTTTTTCCTCCTTATTATATCTTACCATTACTTTTTCATTTTATTTCTATTTGTAATATATGTCAAGACTTTGTTAAAATAAAAAGCTAACTTTCCGTTACAGTTAATTGGTTAATGGTACAAATGGTCAAAGATAATATATTATTTATGCAGTAACAATTCGGGGGGACCAACAAAGTACATATTGTTAATAAAATTTTATAATTTATTATAAAATTTTAGGTATAATCTGTATGCAGTTGGGAGTTACAAATAAATAATATATTATCTTTGACCATTTGTACCATTGAGCAGTGAAAAGATCTTATTCCTCTTCATATTTATAACTTGCACACATAGATTCATCTGGATTTTTAGTATCTACATTTTCCATTGGTGCAACTTGTATTGCTTCTAACATACATTTTTTCTTTTCACAATTATTATATAAACAACTTGAAACTGTACAATTAATTTTTTGATTTGCGTCCATATTATACCTCCAAAAAATAAATTTTTATTTATATAATAATTATTATTCCTCTTTTTTAGCTTAATATTCAATAAAATTTATATTTTATTGTTCTTATATTTTTACTCTAAAAAAATATATTACTTTCCTTCAATGCATTTTTTGGGTGGCTTTTTAAAGCTTAAATACCAACTAATACCATTCTTATTTTTTTCAATTTCTTCATTTCTGGTCTGTAATGCTTCAAATGTCTGTGGTGGTGGTATAATAACTGGTTGATTTGGCATCCAGTTGGCTGCTGTTGAACCGTTTAGCACAATCTGCCATTTGTAATGCTTGAATAATTCTAATAATTTCTGGTATAAATCTTCCTACATTTAATGGATAAATCAAAATTGTTCTAACTATTCCTTTATCATCAATAACAAATACATTTCTAACTGTTTCTGTATTACTAATATCATTTGAAATCATACCATATCTTCTTGCAATTTCACCATTTCTATCTGCAATAATTGGAAAAGAAATTTTAATTCCTGTTTTGCAATAAATGTCATATATCCATGCTAAATGTGAGGCGTTACTAATGTTACCAATATAATTTTAACTATGCACTTTCAATTAAATTCATATTACTAATTGTTCTTTCACAATGTTTAATTCTGAAAAATTAAAATATATGTATATATTTTTAAATTCATCTAATTCTATTTTATCTATTAATTCAAATAATACTTTTTTACTTGGATTTTCAAACTTTAAAAATTCTTCAATTACTTGATTCGTTTTTTCTTTGTCTTGATTTATTTGAATTTTATCTTGTAATATCTTTATTTTATCTTGTATGTCTTTGCTGTTATTTTCAAGTTTTGTTCGCTGTTCTATAAAATTTCTTGAATATCTAAAATAGTCACTATCTGTTATAATTTCATTTAAGTTATCCATATACATTTTATCCAGTTTTTTTGATATATCTTGTATTTTGCTTTTTATAGTTAATATTTTTTGTTCTTCTTTTTTTATAAGCTGATTATAACTATCTTTATTTTTTATATATATAAATTTTAAAGCATTTTTATCGCAAAAGGTATTAACTATATCTCTTATATTATCAAGCACTTTATTTTCAAATTTATTGTAATTATAGTTGCAGGTTTTACATTTCTTGTCTTTTCCTCTTGCTAAACTACAATCTATGTAACCAATCTTTTTAGTTTTCCCACGATAACAAATTCGAAGTTGTCTTCCACAATTATGACAAAAGATTGATCCTTTTAGTAATTCATTATGTTTTGGCGTTGATAAGCTTTTTTTATTTTTTAAAATTTCTTGTGCTTTTATAAATATATCTTTTTCAATGATAGGCTCGTGTGTATTTTCTACTCTTATATATTCACTTTCACTTTTAGGTTTTCGCTTTTTTACTTTATATGAAACTGAAATGCATTTATTTTGTATAGTATTTCCAATATACACTTCATTCACAATCATTGCTCTT
The DNA here is from genome assembly GCA_947626815.1 of uncultured Clostridia bacterium. Taxonomy (GTDB): domain Bacteria; phylum Bacillota; class Clostridia; order TANB77; family CAG-508; genus CAG-269. The sequence goes on from CANQTN010000008.1 coordinate 10,174, forward strand.
ATTGTTTTAGGACTCCATGTTGTTCTTTGATGTTTTAAATTAAAGTATTTGCTTGGAGGATCAATTCCTTCTTTATCTAAAATATTCGATATTTTCTGAAATCCATTTCCTTGTAAATACAGTTCAAAAATTTTTTCTACAGCATAAGATACATTTTTATCGATTTCTAATTTGTTTTTATGAGTCATGCTTTTTTTATAGCCATATGGGGCAATACTTCCTAAATATTCTCCTTTAAGTTCTTTTTCTCGCAAAACTCCCTTTATTTTTTTAGAAATATCTTTTGCATACATATCATTGATAATTGCTTTAAAAGGTGTTACATCATTATTGTTACTTTCTAAAAATGTATCTATTCCGTCTAATATGGAAATATATCTAACACTTTTTTCTGGAAAATAGTTTTCTATATAATAACCTGTTTTTATATAGTCTCTTCCAAGTCTTGACAAATCCTTGGTAATTACCATATTTATTTTTTTGTTTTCAATATCATCTATCATTCTATTAAAATCAGGTCTATCAAATGTTGTGCCAGATACTCCATCATCTTTATATTCATCTACAAGAATAAGCTTATTTTCTTTTACATATCTTTGCAAAATATCTCTTTGATTAGAAATACTATCACTTTCTAATTTGTCTCCATCTTCACGAGATAAACGTATATAAATCCCTACTTTAAAAATTTTATTTGTTGTACTTTGATTGCTAAAAACCATTATTAATCACCCTTTCTTTTCTAACCGTTCCTAGCAATCACCTGCTTAGGATAAATTATAACGTTACTTATTAAAATCAGCAATCTTTTTTATTATCTTTAATATAATCTTTTAAATATGCAATAAAACTTTTTTCTATTTGTATATTTATATCTTCTTTGTTATTATTAAATATACAAAAAACTTGCTCTTTTTTATCTGTATTACTTTTATTCACATTTACTCACCTTCCTAAATCTTATTAAAATTTGATTAAAAAAATGACCATATATTTTTTTAATTATTAATAAAATAACACAGATTTTTTTACTTTAATTAAAATGGGGACAAATAAAGAAAAAAGAGGATAAAAAAAGAAAGCGAATAGTGTGGCATTTTTTAATACCCAATATTCGCCAGATTAGCATTTTCTTATGATGAAAATAAAAAATAATTAGTAAGCTTTAAACTATAATTATAAATAAGAACTATAATTAGCTGATATATCCATTTGCATAGTAGTAATTATTTTATCATATTCATTTGAAATTACATTTAAATCTTTATCCATTAAAATCATTTTATTATTATCATTTTTTACTAAGTACATATTATCATATACATCAATTGCTGTTGTTTGCAATAATGTTTTTCCTGTCATATCTATTATTAAAAAGTGAAGTTCATATTTTTTATTTTCATCATAGTTCTCATCTTCAGTATTATCTAATTGCAATATTACTTTATTATCTTTAATATCCTTTATAGTATAAGTATTAGGAATTGTTATTTGATTTCCGTTACTATCATACCAACCATTACGTGTCTGTTCTTCATTTTCAAATTCTATATAGCCATTAGTAAATATATCTAAAGTGGCATCGTCTTCATCTAACCCTGGTAAATATACTATACTAGATTTTTGCTCTCCATTAGACTTAGTTATAGTTACATTATATTTTGTATTGTTTGATGCTAAATAATAAGTATTTTCATCTTCATCATAATAATCTTCATCATAGCCTGTTTCTTCATATATTGGCTCTATTATCATAGAATAATTTTTATTACTATAATAATATTTAGAGTTTTTCTTTGTTAAAGTAATACTATTGGTATTATTTGTTTTAACTGTTTGTTGATTTAAATTTGCTTCTCCTCTAGTAAATACCTGTAAGAAAAATTCAAATGATTGTATATAAGCTAGTCTATAGTTTCCTTCTTCATTGAACATACTTGTCATTGACTCTCCTAAATGATTATCAATTGTTTGCATATACTTCTCTAGAGCTCCATTTAGTTCTATACTATTATTACTTTTTGAAATTATATAAAATTTATTATCTTTCTTCACTAGAGCTATATAATATGTACTATTATTGATTTCAATTTCGTTAAAGTATGTTACTCTATCATATTGGCATGATATTTTTTCTTGCCCATTTTCATTTATAAATCCATACTTGTAGTTTTTTTCTACTGGAATATATAACTCTTTATCTGTGCTACCTTTTAATGTAGTAATATTATTATATAATTCAATTAGTCCATTTTTCCATTTTATTTCATTCATTTTTGTTATTAATAATGAAGATAATACTATTACTAAGAAACCAACAGATAATATTAGTTGCAATACATAGTATAATATTATATTAACAATTTTCCTTGACTTACTTTCTTCTATATTCCTATCTTGAAAATGTATATATATTAATTGCATAACTATTGCAATTATTTGCCAATATGTACTAATAATTTCTAATAGACTAAGAATTGAAAGTATAATAACTGCTATATAAGAAATAACTTGAATTACCTTTGGCTTATGTTTCTTTATAAAAACAAGATTAATAATTGCTAATATTATTGGAACTATTCTAAATATAATCTTATCTATCCATTTAATAACATCTTCATCCATATCAGTAAGTAATATTAATATGCCTACTCCTGTCCAAAAATAATAAATTCCAAATACTAATTGCCAAAAACATATTTTTTTATTTTTTTTATTTTGAATAGCACAAATGATATTAATTATACCAATTCCACTATACATTAAGGGCAATATTATTTGAATATTGTTTAATAACGTGTCAATTATAAAACTATTATAAATTGATTTACCTCCAGTTTCTCCTGGCATAATACTTGACATTAAATAACTTGCAGAAAAAGCAAATATATAAAATGTGGCTACAGATATAATATTAAATATTGCTACTATTCGATTAGTCCTTTTTTTATTCATAAATCCCCCTTTTTTATAAAATATTATTTTATACTATACTTAATATCATTTGTTATTATTGAAAGTGATAATATTGCTATTAACCTTTTTATTTATATTAATTATACCATATCAAAAATTAAATTTGAATACTATTTATATTAATATTCAAACTTTGTAATTATTTTAATTTGCCATAATACATATCACTAAATATTCCACCTTTTTCAATTAGCTCATCATATTTTCCATCTTCTTCGATTTTTCCTTTATTTAAAACTATAATTTTATCACAGTTCTTCAAAGTAGTTAATCTATGTGCAATTGATATAATAGTGGTATTATTTTCTTTTTGCAATTTTTCTATTTCTGTTTGAATATGTTTTTCTGATGTATTATCTAAAGCTGATGTTGCTTCATCTAATATTAAAATTTTAGGTTTTCTTAAGAATATTCTAGCAATTGCTATCCTTTGTCTTTGCCCACCTGATAAGTTGTTTCCACCTTCTGATATTACAGAATTAAATTTATCTGGTAATTCATTTATATAATCATAAATATATGATTTCTTAGCAGCTTCTTCAACCTCTTCTAATGAAACTTCTCTATCAATCCCATAACATATATTTTCATATATTGTGCCAGCTATTAGGAATGGACTTTGTGGAACTAAAGCAATTATTTCAGATATATCTTTTCTATTTAATGAACTTATATCCTTTGAATCTATTATTATATTTCCATATCCTTTTTCTAATTTGCATATTGCTTTAATTAGTGATGATTTTCCACATCCACTTGGACCTGCTATTCCTAAAAACATTCCTCTATCTATTGATAAATTAAAGTTATCTAATATTATTTTATCTTTATCTTCATTATAGTAAAACATTAAATCTTTAATTTGCACTACAGGTTTTATGTCTGCTTTCTCTTCCTTATCTGATATTTCACTATATGAAAAATCGTTAGGTATTTCTATCATTTTAAAGAAATCTGTTGCTAAAACGTTACATTCAGATAATTCATCAAATATTCTATGTAATTCTTCTAGTGGTTTTATTAGTTGGTTAAAGCATAAATAAGCTGTTAATACGCTACCAACTGATATTATATTTTTAGTTGCTAAATATGTTGAAATTCCAATTATTAATACTGTAAAGAATGCTTGATTTACAAATTTTAAGCAATCATATAAAGCCATTGCTTTATGATGTTTCATTTCCTTTTTTCTTAAAAATTCTGATTTATTATCAAATCTATTCGTTTCAAAATCTACACTATTACTAATTCTTATAACTTCTATACCATTTATTAGTTCAACAATAGTTCCATCCATTTGTGATTTACTTTCTAACAGTTCTACTCTTATTCCTTTTTGACTATTTATTTGTTTGAATACTATGAATATTCCAATTGGTATTACTAACATCATTGATAATGCAAGTACAAATGGTAAAGTAATAAATATAGTTATAATTGCAGCAATACTATTAAATACTGCAGGAGCAAAGTCCATAAATAATAATTTTTCTAGTTTTACTGTCCCTTCTAGACATCTATTCATTTTTCCATGTATATTTCCAGTCATATTTTTTCTAAAATATGAGAGTGGTGCCATAAGTAAGGATTTTATTACCATTCCCCTTGCTTGTTTTTCCGTTCTTGTTGCAGTATCTTCTACCATAACTCTTCTTGCTATTTTTATAACTTCATTTGTAACATTTACAATTAATATCAAAATTAAAAATGGTATAACTTTAGAAAATGCAATTTGACTTTGTGTTAATATATCATCTGTCAACCAACCAATTGCTTTAGGTGTTATTTGTGTTAATTCAGCAGATATAATCATAATAACTACAATTATTAAGAAAGATATTTTTTGTTTTCTTGTTAATATTTTATATATTTTTTTTAGTACATTTTTTACTTTATTCATAACTTCTCCTTTATTAACAAACTATATTTATTGTACCATAATTTATGATAAATGTAAATCGTTAACATAATTTTAATGATTGCAAGTGATTGCTTGTCCTATTTATTGTTGGTAACTTTTGCTATACTTCATGGGAACTATTACTATCTACACTTAATCCTAGAAGTTCTGTATTCAAATTTTTAAAATATGTATGTGCTCTGGTAAATGCTATCATTTCTGTTGTACACACGGGGGTAAAATCTCCTGGATGTGAAAATAATATTAGCCACTTTCCTTCATAATCATTTAATTTTATATTACCAAAAGTTGTAATTGCATTAAAATCAGGTGCTTTTTGTCCTATTTTCACATTACCATTTGTTAATAATTCATAATCCATAAAAAATCTCCTTTCATTTTTTTATTATTATCTCATGCATAAATTCATTTGCACTTTTTCTAGCTTAGTTACTCCTTCACTTTGTTCTTTTATAATAGATTCTGCAATCATTTTTAATCGTGGATCAATATAATATTGTAATAAATTTTCACACATAGAAATTGCTCCTTCATGATGTGGAATCATTTCATTTACAAAATTCAAATTAATATTTACACATCTTGGACTATTTTTCATTCTTTCAATCATATTTTTTGTTATTTCTAAATATCTTTCAATATATTTATTTACATCTTTTGGCATATTATTAAATCCATAAGTCGTTTGTTCAACTTCTCTCATCTGTTCTATGCCTCTTGTTTGCATTTGAATTATATTTTTAGCAATTGCTTGTAATGGTTCATATCTTGTATAATTTAATAAATTCTCACACATATAAATTGCTGCTTGATGATGTGGTATCATGCATCTTATAAAATTAATAGTTATGCTATTTGTAACTTCTTGGGATAACATTTTATTTGCCATTTGATTTAAAATTTCATCAAATCTTAATAAATATTTTCTTGCCATAATTACTCTTTGATTTTGCATTATTTACACTCTCCTTTACATTTTTTTGATCAAAGAAAAAATATATTAGCATTTAGTAATAGTCTTTTATATATCATATAAAGTTTTTTTAAAAATGTTACTTCTATAATATGTATATATTTATAAAATCTGGTAATAATATTTTCAGGTGGTGATTTATTATGACAAATAAAGAACTTTTGTATATTGAAGATGCTTTAGGACATGAAAATATAATGAAAACATGTTGTAAAGTAGCTAGTTCTCAATTAGAAGATTCTACGCTTTCTTCTTACATGGAAGAATTAGAACAAAAGCATACAGAATTATTTGACAAGTTTTTAAATTTATTATAAGTAGGCCAAGGTTGAAAAATAATTATAATTTTCCAACCAGATTTGTGCCTTAGAAAGGAATGGTGGTAAAAATGGAAGATAAGGATTTAATGGAAAAAGAATTACTAATTATTAAAGGTGTTTGTGATTTATATCTTCATGGTACTATTGAATCAACTACAGCTGATGTTCATTCTACGTTTAAAGAAGCTTTAAATGAAACTTTAAATATTCAAAATAAATTATATAATTTAATGGCTGAAAAAGGTTGGTACAAAACTGAAAATGTAGAACAAACTAAAATTGATTCTACTAAACAGAAATATACAAGCAATAATGCTTAAACTCTGCATATTTATCTTCTACGGAAAGTCTATCGTTTCTTTAACGATGACTTTTCTAGAAATTATAAAAAAGACATATTTTATATGTCTTTCTTTATTTAATAATAATTTTATTTTTTGTCAGTTTCATCTTTTTTTTCTGTAACTGGCTCTTGTTTTACTTCTTCTACTGGTTCTTCTTTAACAGTATCTACTGTTTCTTGAACTGTCACATTTTCAGTTTCAACAGCTGGCTTTTCTTCTGGTGCTGATTCTTCTTTTGCTTCTTCTACTAAATCTTCTTTTATAACTATTTCCTTATTTTCAATTCTAGCTCCAACTTGCTCTTTTGTCTTAGCAGCTTTACCAATTCTATCTCTTAAGTAGAATAATCTTGCTCTTCTTGCTTTACCCACTCTTACTAATTCTACTTTTTCTACTAATGGTGAATGTACTAAAAATGTTTTCTCAACACCTACTCCATAAGAAATTTTTCTTACTGTAAATGTTTGATTTACTCCTCCACCTTGTACTTTAATAATAATTCCTTCAAAAACTTGGATTCTTTCTTTATTTCCTTCTTTTATCTTTACGTGTACTCTAACAGTATTACCAACTTTTAGTTCTGGTATTTTGTTTTTTAATTGTTCATGCTCAATAGATTTTATAATATCCATTTTAGAATTCCCTCCTTCTTTCTATTTATCTAAAATTTTTATTTTAATAAATCTGGCCTTTTCTTTTTTGTAATTTCTAAAGATTTATTTTTTCGCCATTTTTCTATATTTTGATGGTGTCCTGATAATAGTACTTCTGGTACAGTTTCTCCTTCAAATATTTCTGGTCTTGTATATTGAGGATATTCCAAAAGTCCATTACTGAAGCTTTCTTCTTGTATAGATTCTTTTTTTAAAACTCCTTCTACATATCTACTAACACTATCTATTAACACCATTGCCGGAATTTCTCCACCAGTTAATACATAATCTCCTATAGAAATTTCTTCATCAACTATTTTATCTAATACTCTTTGATCTATTCCTTCATAATGACCGCAAAGTATAATAAGATGTTTTTCTTTACTCAATTTTTCAACCAATCTCTGGTTTAATGTTTTTCCTTGTGGTGTCATATAAATAACTTTTGCATTTGAAGTCTTTACTGATTGATAACTTTTATATACTACATCTGGTCTTATTACCATTCCTGCACCACCACCATATGGAGTGTCATCAACTTTTTTGTGCTTATCTACTGAAAAGTCTCTAATATTTACAAAATTCACATTTATTAGCTTTTCTTCTTGTGCTCTTCCTAAAATGCTTTTATTAATAGGTTCAAACATTTCTGGAAAAAGTGTTAACACATCAAATCTCATTTTTTCCTCCATATTGCATCATATTAATCCTGGTATCAAATGAACTGTTATTTTTTCATTTTTTAAATCAATATCTTTCAAAACTTCTGATATTCCTGGCAAAAGAATTTGCTTGCCTAGTTTATCTTTTACTACATATATGTCATTACTGCCTGTATTAAAAATATCATCTACTTTTCCAAGTAATTTTCCATCATCTGTATAAACATCTAATCCAATTAAGTCTACTATATAATACACTCCTTCTTCCAAAGGTTCTTCTTTTTCTCTATCTATTAATATATATCTTTGACGTAATTGTTCTGCTTCTTCTATATTGTCTATACCCTTAAATTTTATTAATACCATATTTTTATGATATTTTACTTCTTGTATTTCATATTCTTTTTTTTCTTTGTTGATTTCTATATATATAGTTTTTAATCTGTCAAATCTTTTAATATCATCTGTAAAAGGCTTTACCTTAACCATTCCTTTTATACCAAATGTATTAACAATCTGACCTATTTCAAGATATTTTACCATATTTTAAAACTCCATTTTTATCCTATAAATTCAACTGAAATTCTTTTTTGCTCTTTAGATGCTACTGCTTTCATAACATTTCTTATAGATTTAGCTAATTTACCTTGTTTTCCTATTATCTTTCCCATTTCTTCTTGTGCAACTTTCACTTCAAAAACAATGGATTTTTCATTATCAATTTCTTTTATTTCAACAACTTCTTTATTTTCTACTAAGTTTAAAATAATTGTTTCTAGGATATCTTTCATTTTTGTTCCTCCATGCCTGAAAATGTTTCTATAACGTTACTTATGCCTTTTCAATCAATGTTTTTACTGTATCTGTAGGCTTTGCACCATTTTTAATCCATTTTTCTACTTTTTCTTTGTCTAATACTATTGTTGCTGGATTTGTCATTGGATCATATGTTCCCAATTGCTCAATTATTTTACCATCTCTTGGACTTCTTGAGTCTGCTACTACTATATGATAAAATGGAGCTTTTTTCTTTCCTTGTCTTTGTAATCTAATTTTTACCATTTATTTCACCTCCGAAATTTTTTAAGTGCATATGCACATTTATTTATAAATTTAAAAATTTAATAACTACAACTATATTTTTAGATTTTTTAATGTATCTTCATCAATTCCATTTAAAAGTTTCTTCATTCCGCCTTTATTATTTTGTATTTTCTTCATCATTTTTTGTGTCATTTCAAATGATTTTATGAATTTATTTATATCCTGCACTGTTGTTCCACTGCCTTTAGCTATACGCTGCCTACGACTAGCATTTAATATTTTTGTATTTCTTTTTTCCTGTTTTGTCATAGAACATATCATAGCTTCTATTTTAACAAATTCTTTATCATCTACTTTTAAGTCTTTTATTTGATTCATCCCTGGTATTAATTTTAATAAAGAAGAAAATGACCCCATTTTTTTTACTTGTCTTATTTGTGATAAATAATCATCTAAGTCCCATTCTCTTTTCTTCAATTTTTTTTCTAGTTTTTCTGCTTCTTCTAAGTCAAATGCTTCTTCTGCCTTTTCAATAACAGACAAAATGTCACCCATTCCTAATATTCTTTTTGTCATTCTTTCAGGATGGAACACCTCTATGTCATTTAATTTTTCTCCTGTTGCTGCAAATTTTATAGGTTTTCCTGTTACTTTTTTTACTGATAAAGCAGCTCCACCTCTCGTATCTCCATCTAATTTTGTAAGTACAACTCCATCTATTCCTAATGCACTATTAAATTTTTCAGATACATTTACAGCATCTTGACCTGTCATAGAGTCTACTACTAACAATATTTCATGTGGTTTAATACTTATTTTTAAATTTTCCAATTCATGCATCAATTCTTCATCAATATGTAGACGACCTGCAGTATCTATAATTACTACGTCATTTAGCTTAGATATCGCAGTTTCTTTTGCTTGCTTGGCAATTTTAACAACATCCTTTGTATTTTCACTACTAAATACCGGTATATTCAGCTGTTTTCCAACTACTTGTAATTGTTTAATAGCTGCTGGTCTATATACATCACATGCTACTAATAATGGCTTTTTTCCCTGTTTTCTTAAAAGATTGGCAAGTTTTCCTGCAGTTGTTGTTTTACCAGAACCTTGTAATCCTACAAGCATAATTACTGTTGGTGGATTTGAAGTAAAATTAATATTACTTTGAGTTCCTCCGCAATAATTCTACTAATTCATCTTTTACAATTTTTATTACTTGTTGCCCTGGTGTTAATGATTTTAACACATCTTGCCCTAATGCCTTTTCATTAACTGTTGCAACAAAATCTTTTACAATTTTGTAATTTACATCTGCCTCTAAAAGTGCAAGTTTTACTTCTCTTAACATTTCTTTTAAATCAGATTCTGTTATTCTTGCCTTTCCTCTGATTTTTCTTGTAATTTCTTGTAATCTAGAAGACAAACCTTCAAAAGCCATTTGTTTTCACTTCCTTATACTAAACAATTTAATTCTTTTTTAATGTTTTCTAAAATTGTTGCAATTTGCTTGTCTGAATCTTCTTTTTGTATTTTTGTTAATTCAGACAATATTTTTTCAATTTTCTTTTCTTGATTTAATGTCCTTTTCATAAAATGTAGCTTTTCTTCATATTCGAAAAGTTTTTTCTCCCCTTTCTTTAAAATGTCCCTAACGGCTTGTCTTGTTATATCATTATTTTCTGCAATTTCTGATAGTGACAAATCGCTGTCATAGTAGTCTTCTATGATTTTAGATTGTTTTTGTGTAAGCAAACTTCCATATAATTGGTTTAATATGCTAATTTCAACATTCTTTTCCATAGTTGCTACCTCTTTTCTTTGGAAAGTTTCCATTTAATCCTTGATACAAAAAATTGAAATTTTGTAATGCTAATATACTTTACACCATTTTTGTTAATTTGTCAAGTGCTTTTCTATATTTAAACCAAAAAATGTAACAATTTACTGGTCAATGATACAAATGGTCAATGATAATATATTATTTATTTGTAACTCCCAACTGCATACAGATTGTATCTAAAATTTTATAATAAATTATAAAATTTTGTTAACAATCTGTACTTTGTTGGTCCCCCCGAATTGTTACTGCATAAATAATATATTATCATTGACCATTTGTATCATTGACCAGTAAACTATAACAAAAAAAATTGCTATTTATATCAATAAAAAATTGAATCAACATTTTCTAAGAATATAAAAAAGTATTCCAAAAATAGAATACCTTTTTAAAATCAATTACTAAAAATTAGTTATTAAAAATTTTATAAAATGAAATAATATAATTCCTATCGCTGTTGCTCCAACTGTCAATAAAATTACTGTTTCAGGGGTTAACCTATTTTTTGAACCTATTTTTTCTTCTTCCATTTACTCTTCCTCCTTATTAACTTATTTTACATCTTTTAATATTTTTATTTTAATATAAGCAACAATTGCAATTAAAATTATAAAGCATATTAAAATTATACCAAAAATATTTGATCCTGTTTGTGGAATGCTTTGTGTTGCTGTAGTTCCATCATATCTATTAATATTTCCACCGCTAGTTGTAGTTTGTTTATCTTCACTTTTCTTTTCATCATCATCATCTTTATATATATCGTCTGGTGTACTTGTTTTTGGTTTTACTGTAACTTTACAGCTTGCTGTTTTTTGCCCATCTTCTGTAATTGCAGTTATTGTTACTTCTCCTTCAGAGACAGCTGTTATAAGCCCCTCTTTTGATACTGTTGCTATATTGGAATTTGAAGTTTTCCATGTTACTTTTTTATTTGTTGCATCACTTGGATAAAATGTTACTGTTAAATTAAATTTATCTCCTTTTTGTACACTCATAGTTGTTTTATTTAATTCAATTTTCTCTACTGGCTTTTTGGTAATTTCACGTTCCTTTACTGTAACAGCACATGTTGCTGTCTTACTTCCATCTTGTGTTGTTACTGTTATATTAGCTGTTCCTACTTTTACTCCTTTTATTTTTCCATCTGCTACTGTTACCGTTGTATCATTTGAACTTTTCCAAGTAACATTTTTATTTGTCGCATTAGCTGGTTCTACTGTGGCTATTAATTGTTCTTCTTTTCCTATTTCAACTGTTGTTTGTGTTTTGTTTAATTTTACTCCAGTTACCCCTACATTTTGTCCTAAAGCTTCTGTTACTGTAACAGCACATATTGCTGTCTTACTTCCATCTTGCGTTGTTACTGTTATATTAGCTGTTCCTACTTTTACTCCTTTTATTTTTCCATCTGCTACTGTTACCGTTGTATCATCTGAACTTTTCCAAGTAACATTTTTATTTGTTGCATTATCTGGTAATACTGTAGCTATTAATTGTTCTTCTTTTCCTACTTCAATTGTTGTTTGTGTTTTGTTTAATTTTACTCCGGTTACCCCTACATTTTGTTCTGAAGCTTCTGTTACTGTAACAGCACATGTTGCTGTTTTACCTTCATCTTCTGTTGTTACTGTTATATCTGCTGTTCCTACCTTTATTCCTTTTATTTTTCCATCTGTTACTGTTACTGTTGTATCATCTGAACTTTTCCAGGTAACCTTTTTGTTTGTTGCTTCTTCTGGTAGCACTGTCGCTAATAAAGTTTCTTCTTGACCTACTTGAATTGTTGTTTGAGTTTTGTTCAAATTAACTCCTGTTACTGATGTTTTTGTTTCTTTTTCTTGATATGTTGTAAATGCCTTCACACATGTACTTGTATTAGTCATTTTCTTTGCAGCACCACCACTTTCAAGCTCATTATTACCTTCAATTTCAGTTTTAACTATATCAAGCCAATTCGTACCATCAGTAGATATATAACATTCACTCTCATTTGCCTTTGCATTATCATAAAAACTACTAGTTCCTTCTATCCCAGCATCTTTATAATTAACTTCCAATGGGATAAATAACATTCCATCATCCTTTTTAACATATTCTACTTTTATTACAAATTTTTCTCCTGTTAATTTTATAGGATTAGATAATTTTAAAGTATGGTATCCTGCTTCTAAAGCATTACTTCCTGTTGCTTCAAGAACTTGTACTACTTTTTCTTTATCAGCATTTTCTGAATTAATAGATACTTTTACACCACATGTATCTGCTATATATAGCCCTATCTCATTTATATACTCGTCTTTATTTTCTTGAACTGTTCTTGTATATTCATTTGCCACATAAATTGCATCATTTGGAGCACTTGACTCAAAATTTACTGCTGCATTCATTCCTAATTCATCATGCTGATATATTTTATCATAGTCTGTTTTTCCACTTTCTTCATATTGATCTATCTTAGTAATTCCTATTAAATCACTTTCTATCCATGCATCCTCATATGATACATACATGTACCCCCCTTTTCCATAATCACTACCATAAGAATTTAGAACTATATAAGCACCTTGTGATTTAGGTTGTTTATCACTTTTAAACTTACTTGTTTCATAGTTATCATCCCATCCAACAATAGTTACTACATGATTTGCTGGTTTCTCATAATCATAAACATTATAATTATACGCTCCTTCTGTGTCATTATAATAATTTTGATCATAATATATATCAGCTGATATTCCTCCATAAGTTTTTATATGTTGTTTTATTAAATTTCTTGCAGCCTGTATCTCATTTTCTTGCATTGTAGCAGCACTCACAAGAATATTATTTTTTTGTGATTTAACCAAACTTGTAAATTTCCTAGTATCTTTTATTCTAGCTGCTATTGGTTTATTTAAATCACTTACCTCTTTAAATTTATTACCATCACCATCTACATATACATCCTCAAATTTCATTTCTGCTTCTTCTACTGGTCCATGTCCACTTACAGCATATGCTACTGATAATTGTGCTCCTGCTCCACTTCCTTTTTCTCTATTGAACATATCTGCAGTTACATATTCCAAATGCATAGGTGAAAAAATCTTTGATTGTTTATTAGATTGTTTTGCTACACTTGTTTCCAAAACACTTGTAAAAGAAAATGCCCAACAACTTCCAGATTGTTTTTGATCTTTTACTGTTATAGGACTTATTTTACTTAATTCATCTTTTAGATTATATGAATTTTCCAAAGTTACCGAATCTGCTAAAAGCTTATTATATACTGAACGTCTTATTGTATTTTTTAATGGAAGATTATTTGTTATACTTTTTATTTTAATATTAGATTCTGCTGCACTTACTTGTGATAAACTAATAAACCATAATATAAATAATATTTTAATGATCTTACTTACTTTTTTCATGCTTTTTCCCCCTTATGACACTTTTATTATAACACATTATTTGATACATAGCATATTTGTAATAAATTTTTCATATTTTTGTAATATAATTGACATTTAGCATACATTTTCAACGTTAACTTTCCTATATTATAATAAAAGGTTACTACAAAATATAGTAACCCTTTTATTTATTTTCGCAATTCTGCTTTTAAATCTTTTTCTAATTTAAAAATAATTTCTTCCATTATTTGATTTACTTCTTCATCACTTAATGTTTTACTTTTATCCCTAAACACTAAAGAATAGGCCACACTTTTTTTATTTTCCCCAATCTTTTTATCTTTATAAATATCAAATAATTGTATATCTTCCAACCATTTTTTTGCTTTTTTCTTAATTATTTTTTCAATTTTTCCCACTTCTATTTGTTCATCTACAATTATTGCAATATCTCTTTCTACCGCTGGAAATTTAGGAACTTCTACATACTTTTTATTTGATTTTGAATATTTTACTAATTTTGTTATATTAACTTCAGCTAAATATGCTCTTTTTGATATCATGTAATTATCTAAAACTTCTGGATGCACTTCTCCTAAAGTTGCTATAGTATCAATTCCTACTTTTATATTTGCACATCTTCCAGGATGATAAGATGCATTTTTATTTTCTTTTTCTACATCATAATAATTTATATTAATTGCCTCTAATACATTTTCTATAATTCCTTTTAAAACATAAAAATCTATCTCATCACCATACATGCCTATAGTTAATATTTCTTCTTGAAGTGGAACTTCTCCGCTTTCTACTGCATTATCTACATTTTTATAACTTCTTGATATATCAAATAATTTTACATTTTGATTTTTCTTATTTGCATTTATAGCTAATGTTTGTAACATACTTGGTATTGTTGATGGTCTCATTAATTTATATTCATCACTTAATGGATTTTTTAAAGTTATTGCATATTTTTTAATGTCATTATCAATATTAGATTTTTCTAAATCTTTTTCACTTACAAAACCATATGTATAAATTTCTGAAAGTCCACTATTAACCAATATTTGTGCTACTTTTTTCTTAATATCTTGTTCTTTAGTTCGAAGTCCTAAAGTTGTATCTGCTTTTATTAAAGTTGAATCTAGTTTATCATATCCATAAAAACGACCTATTTCTTCTGCTATATCTGCTACTAATTCTAAATCCATTCTAAAATATGGACTAACTACCATATCATTTTCTACTTTTATATCTAATTTCTTTAATATTTCTACCATTTCCTGTTTTGATAATTTTGTACCTAATAAACCATTTATTTTTTCAATATCTAATTCAATTTTATTTAATTTTTGCTTTGTTGGATAAACATCTATTTTTCCATCTACAACTTCTCCTGCACCTAATAGTTCCACCAACTGGGTAGCTCTATTTACTGCTCTTAAAGCATTTTCTGCTGATAGCCCTTTTTCAAATCTAGATGATGCTTCTGTTCTTAAGCCAACTTTTTTTGCTGTTTTTCTAACACTTCCTCCATTAAAAACTGCTGATTCAAAAACTACAGTTTTTGTACCTTCTTCAATTTCAGAATTTAAACCTCCCATAACACCTGCTATTGCAACTGCTTTTTTATCATCTGCTATTACTAAATTATCTTCATGTAATATTCTTTCTTGCTCATCTAATGTTACAATTTTCTCACCTTTTTTTGCTCTTCTCACTGTAATATGTTTTCCCTCTATGGAATTAATATCAAAAGCATGCATTGGCTGACCCATCTCTAGCATAACATAATTTGTTATATCTACTATATTGTTTATTGCTCTCACTCCACAAGCTTTCAATCTCCTTACCATCCATTTAGGTGATGGACCTATTTTCACGTTTTTTACAACTCTCGCAATATATCTATAACATAAATCTGGTGCTGTAATGTCAACCTTTAAACCTTCTATTTCTTTTTTATCCTGTACTTTTAACTCATCTATATCTTTTCTTGGATTTTTAAAAGGTTTATTTAAAGACACCGCTGTTTCTCTTCCTAATCCTTCTATTGATAAGCAATCTGGTCTATTTGATGTTATTTCAAAATCAATTATATCTTCTTTTAATTCCAAAACTTCAACAATATCTTTTCCTAATTGCTTTTCCAAATTTTTATCTAAAATCATAATCCCATCTTCAATTTGATTTGGATAATCATTAAGTGTTAAATTTAATTCTCCTATTGAACACATCATTCCAAAAGAGTCTATGCCTCTAAATTTATTAGTTTTTATCTTTACCCCACCTGGTAATTCAGCACCATTTTTTGCTATTGGTACAATATCACCTTCTTTTATATTTTTTGCACCTGTAACAATTTGTAATTTTTCATTACCTACATCAACTTTTGTTACAACTAATTTATTAGCATCTGGATGAGCTTTTATTTCTAAAATTTTTCCTACTACAACATTTTTTATATCATTTCCCATTTGCTCAATTGTTTCTACCTTAGAGCCTGTCATTGTTAATGTATCAGCCAATTGTACTATATCTACATCAATATCACTATATTCTTTTAGCCACTCTACACTAGTTTTCATATTTTTCTCTCCTTTTTTAGTTTTATTTTATCTTGTTATGTCTCTAAATCCATCACTTTTTTTCGTATTTTGGTATTTATCATATCCTTTTTGTACATTTATTCCTCTTAACTTTCCTTGTCTGCTTATATCATTTCTAAACTGCTGTTTTTGATTTATAATTACCTGACTTTGAATATGATTTCCTATTATTTTTTCTTTAGGCACTGCCATATGACCATCTCCATGTGCTGGGAAATCATATATTGCCCCATATTTTTTCATAAATTTCATAGCTTGTTCTATTGGATAAACTTCATAAGGAATTGGTTTTTTATTAAATATTCCCATATATTTTTACTCTCCTTAAATTAATTAAATTTATAATTAATTATTTAAAATTGTTTTAAAAATCTAATATCATTTTCAAATAACAATCTCATATCTTCTATTCCAAATTTTGCCATTGCTATTCTTTCTACTCCAAATCCAAATGCAAAACCTGAATATACTTCTGGATCAATTCCACAATTTGATAAAACATTTGGATGTACCATTCCACAGCCTAAAAGCTCTATCCATCCTTCACCTTTACATACTCTACAACCTTTGCCATCACATACAAAACATGATACATCTACTTCCGCACTTGGTTCTGTAAATGGAAAATGATGTGGTCTAAATCTTATTTTTGTTTTCTCTCCTAAACATTTTTTTGCAAACATCTCTAAAGTTCCTTTTAAATCTGTCATTGCAATGTTTTTGTCTACAACTAATCCTTCTACTTGGTGAAATACTGGCGAATGTGTTGCATCTATACTATCTGAACGATACACTGCCCCTGGACAAATTATTTTTATTGGTGGTTTTTGATTTTCCATTACTCTTGCTTGAACTGGAGATGTTTGGCTTCTTAAAACTAAATCTTCTGTAACATAAAATGTATCTTGCAAGTCTCTTGCTGGATGATCTGGTGGAGTATTTAGTTTGTCAAAATTATAAATTGCCTTTTCTACTTCTGGTCCATCTGCTATTTGATATCCCATCCCTAAAAATATTTCTTCCACTTCGTTTATAGTCTGAGTAATTGGATGTACTGAACCTAATTTTATTTTTTTACTTGGTTCTGTAACATCTATACTTTCATTTTCTAATTTCTTTTTTAATTCTTGCTTTTTAAATTCTCTTCCTTTTTTCATAATTAACTCTTCTAATTCGTCTCTTACTTCATTTACTAAACTTCCTATTAATGGTCTTTCCTCTGCTGTTAGATTTCCCAATCCTCTTAATACTGCCGTTAATTCTCCTTTTTTTCCTAAATATTTGACTCTTAATTCATTTAACTGCTTTTCTTCTATACAATTTTCTATTTCTTTTATTGAATTCTTTTTAATATTTGCAATTTGTTCTTTCATAATTAATCTTATCCTTTCTCTAATATGGTTTATATATACTTGTTGGTTTATATTGTCCATATACTTTTTCTTTAAAGTTATCTGGTCTTTTAAATTTATTGCTTAAATTTGTTTTTAATTTTTCAAGATAATTATTCTTGTTTTCAAATTTGAAAGTAACTACATATACCTCAAATTCATTTAAACCTATTGTAACTTTTATTTTTTTATTTGGGAATTGTTTTTTAGTTTCTTCTATACTCTCTTGTACTTGTTCACTACTATAGATTCTTGAATCTAAATAGTATTCCAACGATTTACTTTGATACATATTTCCACATCCTTTTTTTCATACAAAAAACCATTTCGTTTCCCTCTTTATAGGACGAAATGGCTATCTTTCGTGGTACCACCTAAATTTATTAGTTTTATTACTAATCTCATTATCGTTTTAACGGTTCGACCGCTTTTTCCTACTTTAAATTATTTTTATTTTAGAAAAAGACCTAAAAAGTGAAATTTCAATATATTTTATATGAGATGAATTTCAGCCTTGTTCATCTTCTCTGTTTCATATAGCTTAAATATATTTACTTTGCTTTTTAATTGGTTTTTATTTACTTACATTTATTATTTTAACATATTTGTTATATTTTTTCAACAGTTTTTTGCATTTTTTCTAAAATCTGGATTACAATCCACTTATCAATGGTACAAATGGTCAAAGATAATATATTATTTATTTGTAACTCCCAACTGCATACAGATTGTATCTAAAATTTTATAATAAATTATAAAATTTTATTAACGATCTGTAACTTGTTGGTCCCCCCGAATTGTTACTGCATAAATAATATATTATCTTTGACCATTTGTACCATTTTTTTATTCAATATTTAATTCTGATTCAATTTTTAATAACCTATTGTATTTTGCCACCCTGTCAATTCTACAAGGTGCTCCTGTTTTTATTTGTCCACCATTTATTCCAACTGCAATGTCTGCAATTGTTGTGTCTTCTGTTTCTCCAGAACGATGTGAAATTATTGTCTTATAATTATATTTTTTTGCCAAATAAATGGTATCTAGTGTCTCTGTTAAAGTTCCTATTTGATTTGGTTTTATCAAAATAGCATTTGCTACATTTTTTTCAATCCCATTTCTTAATCGTTTTGGATTTGTAACAAATAAATCATCACCTACTAATTGTACTTTATTTCCTATTTTATCAGTTAATTCTTTCCATGATTCCCAGTCTTCTTCTGCCAAACCATCTTCTATCGATATAATCGGATATTTTTCACATAATTGTATTATATATTCAACCATTTCTTTTTTAGTTTTTAAATTATCTGTTTTCCAAAAATAATATCCTTGTTTTTCTATTTTCTGTGCTTCTTCATACATTTCTGTACTTGCTATGTCTAATGCAAGTGCAATATCTTTTTTTGGTTCATATCCTGCTTTTTTTATTGCTTCTATAATTAAATCTAATGCTTGTTCTTCACTTTCTAAATCTGGAGCAAATCCTCCTTCATCTCCTACACCCACATTATATCCTTTTTCTTTTAAAACTTTTTTTAAAGTATGATATATTTCTACTCCTCTTTTTAATCTTTCTGTAAAAGTAATTTCTCCAATTGGCATAATCATAAATTCTTGTATACTAATGTTATTATCTGAATGTTTTCCACCATTTAAAATATTCATCATTGGAATTGGAAGTTCCTTTCCTTGTATTCCTCCTATATATTCATATAACTCCATGTTTAAGCTTTTCGCTGCAAGTTTTGCAATAGCAAGTGATACTCCCAGTATTGCATTAGCACCTAAATTAGATTTATTAGGTGTATCATCCAGCTTTACTAATTCACTATCTATTTTCCTTTGTTCATATACATTCATTCCTACTATTTTCTTTGATATTTTTTTGTTTACATTTTCAATTGCCTTTTGCACACCTTTACCAAAATACCTATTTTTTTCACCATCTCTTAATTCTACTGCTTCAAAGCTACCTGTTGATGCTCCTGATGGAACCGATGCAGTTGCTCTAAACCCTCCATCTGCTACTGCTTCTACTTGAACTGTTGGGTTTCCTCTAGAATCTAATATTTCTAAAGCATTAATTTCTTCAATAGCTAAAAAATCTTTCATTCTCATTTTCCTTTCCTATTTTTTTCTAGTTTACCCTTTTTATTTTTGTTTATACAAATTATGAAGCCTTTTTATTTCTTAATTCATTTGCATATTGCAAACTTACTTCATTAATTTCTCCTGATGAGATTCTAGCAATTTCTTCAATTACTTCTTTTTCTTGTAATAGTTTTACTCTTGTTTTTGTTCTATTTTTGTTTACTTCTTTACTAATAAAATAATTAAAATCTGCCATAGCTGCAATATTAGGTAAATGTGATATACACATAACTTGATGCTTACTAGATATTACTTCTAATTTATTAGCTACTGAATTTGCAGCCTTTCCACTAATTCCTGTATCTATTTCATCAAATACCATCACTGACATTTTATCAGTATCTGCTAACACTTTTTTTATTGCCAACATTGTTCTTGACATTTCTCCTCCTGAAGCTATTTTTGATAATTCTTTTTCTTCTTCTCCTTTATTTGTTGTAATATAAAATTTCACTTCATTTTTTCCTGTCTTCAAATATTCTTCTATGTAATTAGTTTTTATATTTATTTTTGCATTTTTCATTTCCAATTCTTCTAACTCTTTATTTATTTTTTCACTTAAAATTAGTGCATTATCTACTCTTAAATTATGCATTTGCTCTGCTAAATAATTCATATTTTCTTCTAATTCTTTTTGCTTTTTCGCTAGTTGCATATTATATTCTTCCAAATTTTCAATGTGACTGATTTCTTTTTTTACACTTTCATTATATTTTAATATTTCTTCTATTGTGTTTCCATATTTCCTTTTTAAAGAATATATTAAATCTAGTCTTTCTTCTACTATTTCTCTTTCTTCTTCATTAAAGTCTATGTCATCTTTATATCCATTTACATCTCTAGCTAATTCTTGTAATTCATAATATATGCTTTTTAAATTGCTAGATAATTTATCATATTTTTTATCAATATTTTCTATTTTTTCTAAAGCTCTAATCGCCATACTTATTGCATCTATGCCCTTTTCTGATATTAAACTATCTGTTTCCTTTAAATTTTGTACAATTTTTTCTGAATTTACTATTATTTTTCTTTTTTCTTCTAAATTTTCTTCTTCCCCTATTTTTAATTTTGCTTCTTCTATTTCATTTACTTGATATTTTAATAGATCTAGTTT
Organism: uncultured Clostridia bacterium; assembly: GCA_947626815.1. Lineage (GTDB taxonomy): Bacteria > Bacillota > Clostridia > TANB77 > CAG-508 > CAG-269. The sequence continues at coordinate 31,585 of CANQTN010000008.1, forward strand.
TCTTTGCCTTTCTTTTTCATCTCCATAATTTTCTTTTAATTCTTTTTTTATTTTACAATAGCTTTCATATAATTTTAAATACTCTTCCTTTTTTTCTAAAATCGCTTTGCCAATAAAATTATCTAAATAGTTTAAATGCATTTTACTATTTAATAAGTTTTGATTGTCATTTTGTCCATGTATTTCTATAAATTTATTCATAAAATCTTTTAATTCATTTACTGTTACTAATCTTCCATTTATTTTACACATATTTTTACCATTTAAATTAATTTCTCTAGATACTATAATATTTCCATCAGTTGAATATTCACTATCTGGTTCGTACATGCATAGTTCTACAAAAGATTGACTTTCTCCTTTACGAATCATTTCTTTTGAAAATCTTCCTCCTGATATTATTTGAAGTGAGTCTATAATTAGTGTTTTCCCTGCTCCAGTTTCCCCTGTTAACACATTCAATCCTTTATTAAAATCTATTGTTATATCTTCTATTATTCCTATATTTTTTATATGCAAAGTTGTTATCATTATATTTCCTCCTTTATTTCTACTAAAAAAATGTTCGCTTTTATTGTACCTTCAATTTTTAAAATTGTCAATACTTTTTACGAACATTTTTTCCGTTTTTATGTTGCAGTTGACTAGTCAATGATAATATATTATTTATGCAGTAACAATTCGGGGGGACCAACAAAGTACAGCTTGTTAATAAAATTTTATAATTTTGTATAAAATTTTAGGTACAATCTGTATGCAGTTGGGAGTTACAAATAAATAATATATTATCATTGAACAGTAAACTGTAACCTTTTTATTTAATGTATTTTCAATACTAATATTTTATACAAACTCTTCCCAAACTAAATTTGCAAAATCAATTCCCTTATTGGTTAATTTAATAAAATCTCCATCAATTTTTAATAAATCTTCATTTACTAATTTTTCTATCTCTTTTCTAAATAAAAAAATAGGATTATCTATATATTTTTCCTTAAAGCTTTTTATACTAACTCCATCAATTTTTCTTAAACCCAACAACATATATTCCTTTTTCTTATCCATCAAATTCTGTTTTTCTTCAATTTTTTTATCTTCAAAATTCCACTTCATGTCTCTATTAAGTATCGAATTAGAATATCTAACACCATTTAAATATGAATGTGCTGCAATTCCCAAGCCTATATATTCTTTCTGTTCCCAACAATTTAAATTATGTTTAGATTCTTTTCCTATTTTTGCAAAATTAGAAATTTCATAATGTTTATACCCATCTAATTCTAACATATTTTTTACATACCAGTACATCTTTCTTTCCTGCTCTTCATCTGGTAATTGCAGTTTTCCAGTTTTAACCAATCTTTCCAGTGTAGTTCCTTCTTCCAATATCAAAGAATATATGCTCACATGATTTGGTTTCAACTTTTTTATTTCTTCTAAAGTCTGTTTTACATCTTGTATTGTTTGTTTTGGTAAGCCTATCATCAAATCAATATTTATATTTTCAAAACCCACTTTTTGTACAAATTCGTAAGCTTTTTTAAATTGTTGATAATTATGAATTCTTCCTATTTCTTTTAATAATATATCATTTGTAGTTTGCAGTCCTATACTAATTCTATTTATTCCCGCTTCCTTGTATTGCAATATTTTTTCTTCATTTACAGTCCCTGGATTTATTTCTATTGTAATTTCAATATCAGAAAATTTTGTTTTGTTATCTAATAGTTTATTTTTTAATTCATCTAATAACATTTTTATATATTTACTATCAATAGAAGAAGGAGTGCCACCACCAATATAAATAGTAGTAACATCATATTCTTTTAAATTATATTGTTTTAATTCTTCTATCACCTTTTTTATATATTTTTCTACATATTCTTGCTTATCAGTATAAGATACAAAATCACAATAATAACATTTTTGAACACAAAATGGTATATGTACATATATTCCTAGCTCATTCATCTTTAATCTCATTCCTTTCTAATGCACAAATCAGCAATTTCCATTATTTTTTTTAATCTATAATTTACTCCCGACTTTCCTATTGGTTCTTTTAATAATTTGCCTAATTCTATTAATGGCATATCCGGATTTTCTAATCTTAATACTGCAATCTCTTTTAAATTATCATCCAATTTCTTAAATTCTCCTGTTTCTTGTAGTTTCTTTATTGCTGCTATTTGTTCTATAGATGCATTAATTGTTTTATTTAAATTAGCAGTTTCACAATTGACTAATCTATTTATTTTTGCATTCATTTCTTTTTGAATTCTTATATCTTCAAATTTCATAACCGCCTTATTAGCTCCAATTAATGCTAAAAATTTTGATATTTCTTCTCCTTCTTTTATATAAATTGATGTCTGAAAAGTTTTTACATTAATCCCTAATTTATTTAATATTTTTTTTACATTTTCCAAATTTATATTATTTTCTAAATCTATTTCTAAGTGATATTCTTTTTTTGGATTATTAATAGAACCTGCTCCCATAAAAGTTCCTCTTATTAGTGCTCTCATGTTCTCTTCTTTTAAATCTTCTTGATAGTCAAAATATATTAAGTTGTCTTTTACTCTAATAAAATTTATATTTTTAATTTTTAATATTATTATAAACGATTTTCCTATAACATCTATTTCATGATCAATATTTAAATTAGTTAAAAGTTTAGAAAATCTATTAATATTATAATCACTTTCTGTAGCAAATTTTATTTCTCTTGCATTTGTTATACTAGCATTACCAGATATAAGATATCCTATTAGTTCTTGTTTCACAATTTCTTTATTTGTCAAACTAGTGTTTTTATTTAATTCTTGTTTAATATCAGAAGAAAATGACATTTATATTATTCCTTTCTTTTTACCTCTTTACTTTTTAACTTTTTTATTTCATTATTGTCAATTTCCCACTTTTGTAATTATAATTCTATCATTTCCATATAAATCTTTTTTGCAATATGTATTTATATATTTTTCTTCTTGCTTAATTATATTTATTACTTCATCTTTTTGGTCATATCCAATTTCCAAACATAAATATGCATTATATTTTAAAAATTCATAAGACTGAGCAATTATCTTTCTATAAAAATCTAGTCCATCATTTCCTCCATCTAAAGCAATTTTTGGTTCTTTTTGCACTTCCTTTTGTAGTGTTTTTATTATTTTTTTCTTTATATATGGTGGATTTGATACTATAATATCATATTTTTCTTTAGGAATTTCATCAAATAAATTTGATTCTAAAAATACTATTCTATTTTCTACCCCATTGCTTTTTGCATTTTTTTCTGCAATTTTTATAGCTTTACTACTTATATCTATAGCTGTTATTTCACTATTTTGTATATATTTTGCAAGTGATATTGCTATTGCTCCACTCCCGTGTACACAAATCTAATATTTTTTTAGCATTTATCGTTTTTGCAATTTTTATTACTTCTTCAACCAAAATTTCAGTATCTGGTCTTGGTATTAGCACATTTTCATCTACATAAAAATTCATCTTCATAAATTCTTGCATATGAGTAACATGTTGTAACGGTATTCCATTTATTAGTTTATTTACTATTTTAAAATATTTTTCTTTTTCTATATTATTTAAATTTTTATCATCATTTACTATTATATATTGCCTTGGTTGTTTTAATAAAAATTGCATAAGAAGTCTTGCCTTTTGCTTTGGATTTTCTATTTTGTTCATTTTTAGTTCTATACTTGCTTTATTTATTGCTTCTTTAATTGTCATATATACTTTTACCCTTTCTTTTAAAATGCACTTTATATTATGAAGAAAATTAGGAACATTATTTTCTTCAAACATTCCTAATTTTCTTCACCACTTTCTATTCAAAAAATTTTTTAAAATCTTCTTCGTTTATCTTTTCTCTTTGTAATAAAGTCTCTGCTATATTATCTAATTTATCTCTATGTTCTTCTAGCAACTTTTGAGCTTTATTATATGCTGTATCTATTAAAGTTTTGACTTCTTGTCCTATTTTATCACCTATATTTTCGCCAAATAGCTGTATTTCATATTTTTCTTCTTTTCCTCGAAAATCAATTGGACCTAAAGTTTCACTCATACCATATTTTGTTACCATATCTCTTGCAATTTCTGTTGCAACTTCTATATCATTGCTCGCACCTGTTGATATATCATCTAATACTAATTTTTCTGCAGCTCTTCCACCCAATAAAGCAATCAATTTTTCTTCCATTTCTGTTTTTGACACATAATATTTGTCTTCATCTGATTTATACATTGTGTATCCACCTGCTACTCCTCTTGGAATAATAGACACTTCTTTTACATCATTTTGTGTTGGCAAATATCTACTTACAACAGCATGTCCTGCTTCATGGTATGCCGTTAATTTTTTGTCTTTGTCTGATATTACTCTTGCACGTTTTTCTAAACCAACTGTAACTTTCTTTACTGCTTCCTCAATATCTTCATTTTCTATATCTTCATGTTTTCTCTTTGTTGCTATAATCGCTGCTTCATTTAGAATATTAGCAAGCTCTGCTCCTGTAAATCCTGCTGTATCTTCTGCAATACCTTCTAAATTTACATCTTCTGATATTCTTTTGTCTTTACAATGTATTTTTAATATCTCTAGTCTTCCTTTTAAATCTGGTGTTGGTATTGTTATTTGTCTATCAAATCTTCCTGGTCTTAATAAGGCCTTATCTAACATTTCAGGTCTATTTGTTGCTGCTAACACTATAATAGTTTCTTCTGAACTAAATCCATCCATTTCTACTAACAATTGATTTAGTGTTTGATTATTTTCTGTTTCTGCTCCACTATTTGATGTTCTCCTTGAACCAATTGCATCTATTTCATCTATAAATACAATACATGGTGATAGTTTTCTTGCTTTTTCAAACAATTTTCTTACACGTGAAGCTCCAAGACCTGCAAACATTTCAATAAATTCTGATCCACTCATTGAAATAAATGGTACATCTGCTTCTCCTGCTATTGCTTTTGCTATCAATGTTTTTCCTGTTCCTGGCTTTCCATATAGTAAAACCCCTTTAGGAATTTTTGCACCCATTTTAACAAATTTTTCTGGTCTTTTTAAAAAATCTACAATTTCAACTAATTCTTCTTTTTCTTCATCTAGACCTGCCACATCGTCAAATTTTACTTTTGTCTTTCTTTGAGTATCATCATATACTTTGCCTTTTTCTCCTAAACCTTGCATTTTAAATATCATAATAAATAATGCTAACATAATCAAAGTTGGCAAAAATGTTATTATAAAAGATGGTATTTGTGCTAAAACACTCTTTGGCTTTTGTATTAACTCAATTTCATTTCCTTCTGCTACCTTATTTTGTATTAATTCAATAAAACTTTCTGTGTTTGGTACAATTGTTGTTTTTTCTTCATCTACATCTTTTTGTTTAACTTTTACTGTTGTACTACCAACTGTCATCTCTATTTTTTCTATATTTCCATATGATAATTCTTTAATTAAATCTGTATATGCTAATGTTTTTTCATCTTCATCTTCTTTATTATTCATAAAAAACATGATTAAACCTGCAATTAAAATAATTAATATTACTGATGCAATTACTATTATCCAAAATTTTTGCTCTTCTTTTTCTTTATTAGATTTTTCTTTTCTCGAATTCATTTCTTTTCCTCCCTTTTGTATTTTTAAGCATTAGATCCTTCTGGTGCTTCTCCCATATTATTATCTTTATCTTTTTTGCCGTTCTTCTCTTTTTCTTCTTTTTTATCTTCTTTTTCTCTTTCTCTTTTTTCTGCATTTTCCTTGTCTTCTTGTTCCTTTTGTTCTAATTCTTTTTTAACAATTTCTTGTGCCTCAGCAATTTTCATCAACTCAGCCTGTTTTTTCATAAATTCACTTTTTAAAATAAATATTGCTGCTACTAAATAAATTGCCGCAACTGAAACATACATAACTTGGAAGTATTCTATGTTAAAATCAATAAATATATTAACTGCTATATATAAAATATCCAAAATAGTTGATAATGTTAAGGCATAAACTGCCATATTAAATATTGCTATAAATCTCATTTTTATTCTTGCAAAATATGTTGCTATATATCCAAAAACACTTAAAAATACTGCATTTGTTAAAGTAGTAAGCAAGTACATCATAAAGCTGTAAATAAGTATTGTTATAAAAACACTCACATATAAACTTATTACTTTTGTACTATTCATGTAATCAATAACATTTTGTTTTGTAAATTCACTTATTTGCATTTGTCCTAAAATTTCATTATACTCATAACTAATTGTTCCAGCCATACTTGCATTTTTTAGTATAACTTTATTTTTTAAAATTAGTAAACCATCTCCTGATTCTTCTATTTCTTTTATATATTGATTAATTGTTTGTTCGTCTTCTATTTTTGTATCTATTATTGTTTTTCCTACATATGAGTCTTTTTCTGATATTGTTATTTTACCTTCTGTTTCAACACTTAGTGTTCCATTTTTATACGAAAATTCTGGAAATTCATTTTGAAGGTATTTTGTTCCTTCTTGAAGTATTTGATAAGTTTGAAACATTATTCCTAGGCAAATAACAATAGCTAATATTAATACCAATTTACAAGTATATATACATGCCTTTCCAATTCCTTCTGCTGCCATATCTGGATATTTTTCAATTTTCACAATAGAATTCCATACTTTTTTAAAAAATCCCATTTTTAAAGTTTCATTTTCCTGTTCTTCCATTATCTATACTCCCTTCTCATATGTGAATTTATATCTTTGCAGTTTATTGGAATTATTATTTTTTCTCCCATTTTAATATCACTTTTCCCAATATCACATATTATGTTATTTTCTATATTACCCAAAATTTTATAATTTTTCTTATTTATTTTTATATATTTTATTTCTTCTTTTAGATTACTATTACAAGGTATTTTAGCTATTTTTATTTCTTTCCTATTTTTTTTATTTTTTAAATAAAATCCCTTTGGTATTGTCTTTATTTCAGCTACTTTTGTTTCTATATATGCACATTTTCTTAAATATATTGAATTTGTTGTTAAACATTCTCCTAACATAGATTTACCAATTCTTACAGCATTTAAATTCATATTTGAAAATTTAAAAAATGCTGATGAATCACAAATATGCATACATTTTATTTTTATGTCATTCATTTGTAAAACTTCTATTACATCAAGAAATCTTTGAAATTGAATTTTTGTATATTTTTCATTATTAGCACTATCTACAAATTCTGAATAAATTCCTTCTATTTTTATATTCTCAACCGTTTTCAAAGTTTCTATAATTTCTTCTCTTTTTGTATATAAAAATCCATTAATTCCTTTTCCTGTATCTATACTTATATGTGCTCTTACCTTTTTATTTTGCTTTTTTCCTATTTGATCAGCTATTATTGCATCATCTTTTGAACCTAATGTAATAATTATATCATTTTTAATTAAGTTTTCTATATCTTCTTTTAATGCTGTTGAAGATAACATTAAAATTTCTTCTTTTATTCCAGCTTCTCTTAATTTTATTCCTTCTTCTATTGTTCCCACAGCAAAAAAAGTAATTCCATTTTTTATTAAAAATTTTGCATATTCAACTAAACCTACTCCATATGCATTATCTTTCAAAACTGCTATTATTTTAATATAATTTCCTTCATCATCTTTCCCATTTTTTTCTACTAATTTCCTTATTTGCTCTATGTTATATTTTAAGTCTTCTTTCTTAATTACTAAAGTATTCAATTTCCTACCTTCCTTTTAATTTTTAATCTAAGAAATTTACTTTTTATAATTATTTACATTATATTGATATTTTACACTAGTTTTGAAAATTTTACAAGTAAATTATTTGTTTAAAATAAAAAATTACATTTTTTTATTTTCTTTAATTTATTTTACCAGTTCTTAATTGCCTTATCATTATTTGTGTTTAATGTAAACTTGACAATTTTATATGAATGTTGTATACTTTATGTACATTCTATAAGAGGAGGTGCACACATGTTAAAAAAAGACGAGCTCGATGAGCTCATCTGGCTAATCCTTCATGGATGGCCGCGCGGGTTCGAAACCTGCCGGTCGATTCAGCAAGCAGCGACTTCCAGCGACAACAACAACGTAGACATTGACGGTCTGACGGCAATTGAGGCCTGTGTGCTTAGAACGGACGTAATAGTCCGCATTGCGCAGGAACTCAAAAATGAAAATTTGCTGTTGGATCACGTATGTAGGCTGTTTCACGCACTCACAATATTCAAAGTAGAGAAGCGTGATACTCGATTCGTCCCGTCTGATAGATCATCCTATGTATACCAGGCAGCATATTCGCTGTGGGCATTGGATGACAACGAAGGAGAAGAGGGAGCTTATGCACATATTATTTCAGCGGCATGGTATGTCGCCGAAATGATGAAAGGCTAAAAGCGAAACGAAAAGATGCAGAAATAATTTTCTGCATCTTTTCTGGTTCAAATTTTGCATTTTTTCGCTATAACATTATATATGTGCCAATGTTTCATTTTACCTAAACCTGTTTTTTCATTTTGCTCCACTTCATTAAATTCCATTATTTCAAATTTATCTTTAAATAAACCTAAAACTTGTTCTTTTGTTAAAAATATCATCTTTTTTTTTATTTTTGCCCATGAATCATTTAATCCAAAAAAATTTCCAACAAAATATCCGGTTTTTTAAAATGCAATCAGTAATTTCATTCCAAAATTTATTAAAATGTTCTTTATCACAAAATGGAATACTAAAATTTGCAATTAATAAATTAGTTTTTTCTAGTTCAATACTCTCAAAATTTTGATTCTTAAATTTAAACTTTTTTATTTCTTCATTATCTAATTTACTAGATATAATTTCTTCTGTATTTTCTTTATCTATTGATAAAACGTTCCAACCATTCTCTATTAAAAATATAGTATCTCTGCCAACACCACATCCTAAATCAATAGCATTTGTAGGGTTAATGTTCATATCTATAAATTTTTTAACCATTATATTTGGTAAAGCATTTTTTGTATTTTCATAATATTTTTTAATGTTTTCCATTATTTCTACCATTCCTTTCTAAGGCACAAATCTGGTTGGAAAAGAATTAAATTATTGTAATTATTTTTCAGCCTTATCATTCCTTTCCAAAAAGTATGATACAAGAAAGACCATTATAGTTCGTAAAATATATACTAAATTTTTCTTACTGTATTTATCCAATTTTCCACAAAATCTTTCTTAACAATTATATTATTATTTATACCAGTTCCCATAAAAGTTGTAGGTTTATTTTTTGCATGATAATCAGAACCTCCTGACATAAATTTATTATATTTTTTACATAGATTTATCATAAATTCTTTTTCTTCCTCATTAAATAATGGATATATACACTCTAACCCATCAATATTCGTTGTCTTCAATATTTCTTCTACAGCAATTCTATTATTATCAAATACATATATTAATCCATGTGCTAAAAATGCCAATCCCCCAGCTTTATGGATTTTATCTATTAATGTTTGACAATCATCATAATATTTTGAAGTATCATAATAAAAAGGACTATTTTTATTTCCTTCATGTTCTCTATAAAAAGTATATCTATTTACTTTTCCAAAACTCTTTAATATTTGTTCATTCTCTTTATATTTTATTATATCATCACAAAATACCCAACATGCATATATTTTATTAGAATCTGATGTATCTACTTTTATATTTTTATTTACTTTGATTCCAAGATTTTTTGCAACTTTTATAAAATGTTTTAAAATATCATTTTGAACCTGCATTTTGTTTTCTTTTTTTATATTTATATTTTTATAATCAATTCCATAAGCTAAAATTTCAATATTGACACCATTAAAAATTGCCTTTATTTCCGAACCAATTACAATTTCTCCACTAAATTTTTTTCTGATTTCTGGATGTTCTTCTAATTCAAAGTATGCTTCTACGGAATCATGATCAGTAATTGCAATGATTTCAAGCTTTTGTTGTTCTGCATTTTCTAATAATTTTTCTACTGAATCAGTTCCATCTGAATACGTTGTGTGTAAATGTAAATCTATCATTTTATATACTTGTATGATGTATTTAATAACTAAATAGCCATACACTCCTTTCTTTATTTTTTTATATTTAATATAATCTATTTTGGGAATTAAAAATTATCACTCATTAAAAAGTCAAATATAATTTCCCACTCCTCCTTAAACCATATATTATTTTTATTAAAGATGGCTCATCTTACCGTCTGGTGCAACGATTTTATTTATTAGAGCAAACGTCGTAGTTATCTACAACTTTTTTCAAAAGTTTGTTCTGTTCGCTTGTATTTTATCTAATAATGTTGTATATTGGTAAACATAGGAAATGAGAATAAGCAGTGTGAGTGCTACCACTTTACATACACAGTTTTAACTGTGAGAATGGAGGTGGTGCTATATGGTGGAACAAGCTATATTATTAATAATATACTTTCTTTTCTACGGTTTAGTAGGAATGACTATTATAGCATTTGCCTTGATTATTGCAATAGTAGTAATTTTGAGCAAATAATAAAAGCACCACATATGCTCTGCCAAGCTTTGTGGTGTTTATCGTTTTTATATGGTAGCACGCATTTCTGTGGCTCTCATTTTCTATGTTTAATTATACAGTTATTTTTTATATTTGTCAAATTTTTTAGTATAAAAAAATATATATGTTCTTTTAGATATTCTTCTAGTTCTGATAATTTTATCTTTTTTAGATAAATTAGATACATAAATATCATTTTTTCGAACAGATACATCGTTGGAGCAGGTAGTGGGAATCGAACCCACGTCATCAGCTTGGAAGGCTGAGGTTCTACCATTGAACTACACCTGCATATATAAAAATTTATAACTGTCAAGATTAATGGAGCAGGTAGTGGGAATCGAACCCACGTCATCAGCTTGGAAGGCTGAGGTTCTACCATTGAACTACACCTGCATAATTCCTCTTGACAATTATAAATTATAAATGTTTTTCTTTTTTTTGTCAATACTTTTATAAAAAATAAATAATTAATTTTTTAAACAAGCTTGTATTAGTCCTACAAATAAGGGTGATGGCTTATTGGGTCTTGATTTTAATTCTGGATGAAATTGTCCTGCTATAAAATATGGATGTTTTTCTAGTTCAATCATTTCAACTAATAAACCATCTGGAGAAGTTCCAGATATTTTTAAACCTGCTTTTTCAAATTTTTCTCTATAATCATTATTATATTCATAACGGTGTCTATGTCTTTCAGATATCTCTTCTGTTCCATATAGCTTATGAGCAAGAGTTCCTTTTTTTATTATACAAGGATATGCTCCTAATCGCATTGTTCCTCCTTTTTTCTTAATTGCTTTCTGCTCTTCCATTATATGAATAACAGGATTTTTAGTATTTTTATCTAATTCTGCCGAATTGGCATCTTTTAGCCCTAAAACATTTCTTGCAAATTCTACCACTGCCATCTGCATACCCAAACAAATTCCCAAAAATGGTATTTTATTTTCTCTAACATATTTTATAGTTTCTATTTTTCCTTCAATTCCTCTATTTCCAAATCCTCCTGGAACCACTACTCCATCTATTCCCTTTAATTTTTCTGCAACATTGTCTCTTGTTATAGCTTCTGAATTTAATAGATGTACTTTTACTTTTACATTATTTGCAAAACCTGCATGATATAAACTTTCCATAACAGAAATATAAGCATCTTCTAACCTTACATATTTTCCTACAATACCAATATTGACAATTTTTTTTGGATCTATTTTTCTTATCTTTTCAACCATTGCTTCCCATTTTGAATTATCTGGAATATAATTTTCTAATTTTAAATGATTGCATACTTCTCTTGCTAGTCCTTCTTCTTCTAACATTAATGGTACAGCATATAAATTATCTGCTGTTTTATTCTGAATAACACTAGTTTTCCTTACATTGCAAAATAAAGATAACTTTTCTCGTATAGCATCTGGAATATCAGTTTCTGTTCTACAAACTAATATATTAGGTTTTATTCCAAAACTTTGTAACTCTTTTACAGAATGTTGTGTTGGTTTAGATTTTATTTCATTTGAGCCAAATATATATGGAAGTAATGTAACATGTATATAAATAACATCTTCTGGATTTTTTTCTAATCCAACTTGTCTTATTGCCTCTATTATTGATAGTCCCTCTATGTCACCTACTGTTCCACCTATTTCTGTTATTACTATATCTGTGTCTGTATTTTCAAATCCATAAATTTTTTCTTTAATTTCATTAGTAATATGAGGTATTACCTGTACTGTTTTTCCTAAATAATCACCTCTTCTTTCTTTTTCTATCACACTTTGATATATTTTTCCCATAGTTACACTTGAATTTGTTGTCAAATTTTCATTTATAAATCTTTCATAATGACCTAAGTCTAAATCTGTTTCTGCTCCATCATCAGTAACAAATACCTCTCCATGTTCATATGGATTCATAGTACCTGGATCAACATTTATATAAGGATCAAATTTTTGAATTGTAACCTTATATCCTCTATTTTTCAATAGCCTTCCGAAGTGAAGCAGCTGTAATTCCTTTTCCTAACCCTGATACAACTCCACCTGTTACAAAAATATACTTTGTGTTCATATATTACTCCTTTTATTGCTTTTGGTAGAATTTTTTAATTATTAACTAAAAAAAGATTAAAAAAATACCCAAAAGCGGTTTTTTTTTAATCTATTTCTATTTTACCACTTAATTTAATATTTTTCAAGTGCTTTTATGGATTTTTTCATTTTTTATTGTTATAATAATTATTAATTAACCATTATTTTTTTAAGGAGGAATTTTTATGCCAACACCACATAATGAAGCAAAATTAGGTGAAATTGCAAAAACTGTTATAATGCCTGGTGACCCACTTAGAGCACAATATATTGCAAAAAACTTTCTAGAAAATGTAAAATTAGTAAATCAAGTAAGAGGAATGTATGCATACACTGGAACTTATAAAGGAAAAGAGTTAACAGTTATGGCCTCTGGAATGGGAATGCCTAGTATGGGAATTTATAGCTACGAGTTATATAAATTTTATGATGTAGAAAATATTATTAGAATCGGATCTTGCGGAGGATATAAACCAGAATTAAAACTATTTGATATAGTATTATCAAATGGTGTATACTGTGAAGGAAATTATGCTTTAACCGCTAACAATGATGAATGTCATTTTGTTAATGCCAACAAAGAATTAAATGATATTATTATAAAAACTGCAAAGAACTTGAATTTAAATATTTATTGTGGTAATACAGTTTGCCTAGATGTGTTCGATCCTTATATGTCAGACTTTGAAACATTTTTTAATCGTTTACCTATCAATTTAAATCCCTATTCTGGTGAAATGGAAGCATTTGCACTATTTTATAATGCTCATATGTTTAATAAAAAGGCTGCATGCTTAATGACTGTTGTAGATTCTAGATTTATTAAAGACGTTGCAACTACTGAGCAAAGAGAAACTAGTCTAAATGATATGATAAAATTAGCACTTAGTGTCACTGAAGATAATCTTTTTTGACAAACGGGGACGTTCTTTTTTGGTGATATTTGGAACTTTAGGGGACATCTTAAAAAAATACATTCAAAAGTTCGTTCAAGAAGATTTAAATAAGAAGTTCTAAAATTATTTTATGGCACCCTTTCATGTCAAGCATGAACATTTTCCATAAAATTATTAAAGAACTTCTATATTAAATTTCTTTCAATTCACTTTTTCATTTATTTTTTTAAGATGTCCCCTAAAGTTCCAAATATCACCAAAAAAGAACGTCCCCGTGAACGAAGGTGTCCCCTGAGGTTCCAAATATCACCAAAAAAGAACGTCCCCATTTCTATTTTTTGATTGATAATATTTTGTATTTCATAATTCCTGCTGGTGCCTTTACTTCTACAATATTATTTTTCTTGGCCCCCAACAATGCTTCTCCCAATGGTGATTCATTAGATATTTTGTTTTCAGCTAAGTTTACTTCTGTTGAACCAACTATTGTGTATTCTATTTTTTCATCAAATTCCATATCTAATACTTTTACTATATTTCCAATTTGGACTGTTTCTGTATCAATTTCTTTTTCATCTATTATTTTAGCATGTCTTATTTTGTTCTCTAATTCTGCTATTTTTACTTCATTTTCTGCTTGTGCTGTTTTTGCCTCATCATATTCTGAATTTTCTGATAAGTCTCCAAATCCTAATGCTACCTTTATTCTATCTGCTATTTCTGCTCTTTTTTCTGTTCTTAAATAGTTTAACTCCTTTTCTAAATTATTATACCCTTCTTGTGTCAATATTACGTCCTTTTCTTCCATAGTACAATCTCCCTTCTTATAAATCCATTTTCATGATTATTTGTCAAATATTTAATATATTTTATTACTTAATAATCCCTTGAAATTACATATTATTAAATAATAACAATATATTACGGCAAAAATTTTAATTTGTCAAGTACATTTTTATGTGGTAGTAATCAATTTTTTTGCACCTTTCATATAGTCTATACCAGAAAATATTGTTGCAATTGTTTGTACTATCATCATTATTGTAACTATTAAATTTAAAACAAATTCGCCATTGTGTAATTCTCCTGTAAAACACATTCCAAATGCATAAGTATCTAAAAATGCTAAAATAATTGCTATCATCTGTGTTACTGTTTTCAATTTCCCCCATTTTGAAGCTGCAATTACTTTTCCACCTTTTTCAACTGCAATTAATCTATACCCAGATACTAAAAATTCTCTCGCCAAGACAATAATTGGTATCCAAGCTGGTAATTTTCCCATCTCTACTAACATAGTCATTGCTGCTAATACTAAGATTTTATCTGCCAGTGGATCCAAAAATTTTCCAAATGTTGTTACTTGGTTATTTTTTCTAGCTAAATATCCATCTAGTTTGTCTGTTACAGATGCTATAATGAATATTAAATCTATTAATAAACATGTTACTGGAATTGATAGTATTTCTTGTTGTATTCCTAAAAATGGAATTATTACCATTATTGGTACTAAAATAATCCTAAATATTGTCAATTTATTTGGCAAGTTCATATTATTCCTCCTATTTTAACATTTGTATTGCTTTTTGTAATTGCGTATCATCTTTTTCTTCTACTAATAAAATATTTTTAACTGTATCTGGTAGTTTTACTTCTTCATCTGGTTCTATTCCTTTTTTATTAATTTCAGTTTTATTTGGAGTTAAGTATTTTTCAGATGTTATTTTTATTCCACTTCCATCTTGTAAGGTTAACACTTGCTGAATAACACCTTTACCATATGTTTTAGTTCCAACAGTTTTAGCTTTACCCAAATCTTTCAATGCTCCTGCCAAAATTTCTGACGAACTTGCTGTATTTTCATTTGTTAATACAATTATTGGCATATTTATAATTGGATCATTAGTAGATTTTTTTATTTCTTCTTTATTATTTTTATCTACCTCATATAAAAGAACTTTATCTTTTTCTACAATATAGTCTGCTATTTTTAATGCTTCATCAACAATTCCGCCACCATTATTTCTTAAATCTATAATAAGTGATGTAATTCCTTGATTTTTTAATTCCTCATATTTTTTTCTAAATTCTTCAGATGTATTCTCATCAAAAGATGAAAACTCAATATAACCTATATTGTTTGTTAATACTTTGCCTTCTACTGGATTTACTATAATATTTTCTCTTTTTATTTCAAAA
Organism: uncultured Clostridia bacterium; assembly: GCA_947626815.1. GTDB lineage: Bacteria > Bacillota > Clostridia > TANB77 > CAG-508 > CAG-269. The sequence continues at coordinate 47,380 of CANQTN010000008.1, forward strand.
TTTTTAGTCTCAGTTCCCCTTAAAATTTCTAATTTTACCGTTGAACCTTCTTCACCTTTTATTTTAGTAGACACCATCGACATGTCTTCTGCTTTATATTCCACTCCATCTACAGACAAAATATAGTCACCTGGTAAAATTCCTGCTTTTTCTGCTGGGCTATTTTTTATAGGTGTTAATACTTGTATTTTATCATTTTCTTCATTTTTAACCATATATATACCAATACCTATAAAGTTTCCCATTGTATCTTCTAAATATTCTTCCATATCATCTTTTGATATATATTCTGTATATGGATCTTCCAATGCATCTATATAGCCTCTTATAGCTCCTTCTCTTAGTTTTTCCTCATCTACTTCACCTAAATAGTATTTATCTATAATATTTTTATATTTTTTCAAATCTCTTTCTATATCTGAATCAGCTACAAATAAAGATGCTGTTGTATCTTTATTTACAAGATATTGATATACTCCTATAGATGTAAGTAAAAATGTTATAAATGCTACCAAGAAAACTAGCATTATAATTTTATATGCCCTATTTTTTTTATTATCTTTCATTATTACTACCATTCCTTTCTAAGGCACAAATCTGGTTGGAAAAGAATTAAATTATTGTAATTATTTTTCAACCTTTCATCCTTCCATAAAACAATGATTGTGTGAACATCAATTGGGCGGAATTCTCCGCCCGTATTAACTAAATTTATTATATGTCTTTTGTAAAAAAATAATTACGAAATTTATTATTGTATATATGGTAATGGATTCACATATGTACCATTTAATAATGCTCCAAAATGCAAATGATTTCCTGTTGAATATCCAGTTGTTCCAACAGTTGCTATTTGCTGTCCTGCTGATACTGATTGACCTGTTGACACACTAATCGACGAGCAATGAGCATAAACTGTTACTAAACCATTGCCATGGTTAATCATAACATAATTTCCAAAGCCTCCTCCACAGCTACATTTAGTCGCTACTGTTTTTGGATAATCATGTGAACATGTTCTAGAAACTGTAATAACCGTACCAGCTCCAGCCGCTAATATGCTAGATCCATGTGGTGCTGATAAGTCTACACCTTTATGATTTCTAGATCCAACTCCTCCTCCTGGTGATGCTCTACCTCCAAAATAAGATGAAATTGAATTATAGTTTGGGCATGGCCATGTCATTGAACCATTATGTTTAACTCCTGCACTACTTCCTTTAGAGGTTGTATTATTTTTTGCTGCAGCAGCTGCTATTCTCCTCATTTCTGCTTCAATTTGATCCATCTCTTTTTGATATTCATCTATCTTTGCTTGTAAATTTTTCTCTTCTCCAGATAAATTTGCAATTTTATTATCCTTTTCTTTCTTAACTGTTTGTAATCGTGCAGCTGTACTTTGTTTACTTGCTTTTGAATTTGCTAGTTCTTGCTTACTTGTTTCCAATGTTTTTTTAGCTTGCTCTATTTCTTGCTTTTGTTTATCAATTTGTTCTAGTAGTTCTTCATCTGATGTTGCAATTTCACTAACTAAATAATAGTTTGAAATCAAATCTACAATATTATCAGAAGATAACAAAAAATCTAAATAAGAAGTTTCTCCTGCTTCATATGTTGCGACTAACCTAGCATTTAATGCCGTTTCTTCCTTTTGATAATTTTCTTGTGCTTGTTTTAATTTATTTTGTGCTTCTTCTATTTGCACATTTAATGTTGATATTTTGCTATCCAAATCATTAATTTGAGATTGATAATCTTCTATTTGTGTTGATAATTTTTCAACTTCTTTCATTGTTTCTGATTTCTCTGTTTTTACATCTTCTAATTCTTCTTTTGTATCATTAATTTTATTATTCAATTCCTGTTTTGTAGTTGCTATAGAAAATGTACTAAATAATAGAACTAAACATATTATTATTGTTATTTTCGATAATATTTTTTTCATAAGTTCCTCCCTATTATTATTCTATTTTGTTTTTTATTATTCTAGTTTTGTATCTCATTTGTTGTATTTGTAGTATTTTCTGTGCCTGGTACTACACCATTTGTCACATATGGTAATGGATCTGTTACAACACCATTTATTCTAACTTCAAAATGTGCATGTGCTCCTGTTGAAAATCCAGTTGAACCAACTTTTAATACTGGATCTCCTCTTTTTACAACTTGTCCTGCTTGTACTAAAATTTCTGAGCCATGTGCATATAAAGTTGAAATACCTCCACCATGGTCAATTAAAACCATATTTCCATAACCTGATGACATTGCTGCTTTTGTAACTATTCCATCATTAGCTGCTACAAAATTTGCTCCCATAGGTGCTCCAATATCTAGTCCTGTATGTAATTTATTAATATGAAATATAGGATGCAATCTCATCCCAAATTTAGAACTTATTCTGGTATATCCTGGAACTGGCCATGCTAGTTCCCCTCCTATATACTTTGTATCAAGCCCTTTTAATGCAATAGCAAGTATTTCTGCATTTACTTCTTCATACTGTCTATTATAATCATCAATTTGTGCTTGTAAACCTTTTTCTTCGTCTGATAATTTTTCTATATAATTTTCTCTAATAATTTTTGTATTTTCTAATATTTTAGATGTTTTAATTTGATTTTGTTTAATTTCTATATATTGTTTTTCTGCTTTATCTAATTTCTTTTTCTCCGATTCAATAGATTTTTTTTGTTCTTCAATATCATTTAATAATTCTGTATCATAATTTGTTAATTCTGTAATTAGAAAATAATTAGATAAGAAATCTGATATGCTCCTTGAACTTAGCAAAACATCTAAATATTCTGTATCACTTGTTTCATACATTGCCACAAGTCTTTTTTCTAATATTTCTTTTTGCCTATTATACCTTGTTTCTGATACATCTAATTTTTTTCCTACACTTTCAATTTGTTTTTCTAGCTCTTCTACCTTAGAAGTTAATTCCTCTAGTTCTGTTTTAGAATTTGTAATTTTATCATCTAATCTTTTTACTTGCTCTAAGTTTTCAGAAATTTTAAGCTGTACTCCTTCTAATTCTGAATTAGTATCATCTATTTTATTTTGCAAATTTTCTTGTTGTGTTTGTAGGTCTTCAACATTTTCCGCATATACTAGAGAAATTACATTAATGTTAACAATTATGAAAGCTAAAACACCACATAAAATTTTGCGCATGTTCTTTTCTCCTTTATACTTTTAAATATTTCCTCATAGAAATAACACTTCCGTATTGCTCCTATTCCTATTCCTAATAACATATATACAAATATTATTGAGCTAAACATTTCTCCAAATGTTACTAAGCTTATATTTATCGCTTGTATAAATTTAGATTGTACTAGTTTCTCTGCTAATAAGCTATATGCAAATCCCACTACTACAATTGATATAGTACTTGCTAATATTCCAATTATCATACCTTCTACAATAAATGGCCATCTTATAAATCCATTTGTTGCTCCTACATATTTCATTATAGAAATCTCTTTTCTTCTTGCATGTACTGTAAGCTTTATTGTATTTGCTATAATAAATGTAGATATTATAACTAGTAAAACTAAAATTACCCCTGTTACTATTTTAACACCATTTGCTAAATTAATCAATGTTTCAACAGTTTCATCTTTGCTTGTTATTCTTTTTATATTTTCAAATTTTAGCACTTGCTCTTGAACTTGTTTGCTTTTATTTAAATCTGTTAATGTTACAACATATGATGGTGGAAAAATTTCTTCACGTCCTTCTAGTAAATCTTGTCTATCTCCAAATCTCTCTCTCATTTGATTTACAGCATCCTCTTTTGAAACATATGTTATTGTACTCACTCCATCTATTGCTCTTAATTGCTCACCAATACTATCAATTTGTTGCTGAGTTGCATCATTATTGATAAATACTTGTATTCCCTGTTCTGATTCAACTTCTGATACAAAATGATTTATATTTTCCGTTAAAATAAGAAATATTCCAAAAATAATCATTGTTGCACACATAATTACAAGAGATGCACCTGTAGATTTTTTGTTTTTAAATACATTTCCAAATCCTTCTCCTATTAAATAACCGAACATGTTATATTTCACAATCATAACCACCTTTTTTATCATCTCTTATTATTTCGCCTTTACGTATATGGATAACTCTTTTTTTCATTTGGTCTACTATATCTTTTGCATGTGTTGCTACAACTACTGTTGTTCCCCTCATATTTATATCATTTAGTAATTCCATTATATCCCATGCTGTTTCTGGATCTAAGTTTCCTGTTGGCTCATCAGCAATTAACATAGATGGATTGTTAACTAATGCTCTTGCTAATGCAACTCTTTGTTGTTCCCCTCCAGATAGTTCATTTGGGTACATTTTGGCTTTTCCACTTAATCCAACCAATGAAAGTACCATTGGAACTTGTCTTCTAATATGTCTTGGTGTTGCTCGTACTATGTACATTGCATAGGCTACATTGTCATATACTGTTTTATCTGGTAACAACCTAAAGTCTTGAAATACAACTCCCATACTTCTTCTTAAATATGGGATTCTACTTGGCTTTAAAAATGTTGTGTCTTTACCATTTATGATTAAATTTCCAGACGTTGGTTCTTCTTCTTTCAATATTAATTTTATAAGTGTTGATTTTCCACTTCCAGATGAACCTACTAAAAATGCAAACTCACCTTTTTCTATAACAAAATTAGCATTTTTTACAGCTTTCGTACCTGTATTATATGTTTTTGTTACATTTCTAAATTCTATCATTTTAAGCTCTCCCTATTTCTTATATATATAATTACACATATTGTAAGCCTATTATTTTTATTCTACAATATCATATCAATAAAGTACTTTTTTTGCAATACTTTTTTAGAAAAAAAATGATAGAAAATGTTGGTTTTTTTGCGTTTTCTAGTATTTTTCTTGCTTTTTCTTTTTTTATGAATTTATATTCCTTCCAGCTTCTACGGAAAGTCTATCATTTTCAATGATAACTTTCCTAAAATATAAAAAAACCCTGGGTTTTATATATAAACCCAGGGGCTCGGCTTCCTTCTAACTGTTAGTCTTTTTGACTTTATATGGACATCCTTTTTCTTTAAAAATCTCCTTTAAGATCTCCCTTTCTGATCGCGTAATAACAGAAGGATTCCGATTCCACCGGCACACCTTTACTTTACACGTTGTGCATGGTGTACAAACCTCGATCGTACACATTTGTGTACCTCCTTTCATCATTAACACTTCACATGATACAATTTACATTATAACACAATTATCTATATTTTTCTAGTATTGTTTCATAATTTATTCCAAAATATTTCATTAATTCTTCTGCTTTTCCTGATTTACCAAAAGTATCCTTAATTCCTATTTTTTCTAATTTTGCTGGATATTCATCTGTCAATACTTCAGAAATAGCAGAACCTAATCCTCCTATCATATTATGATCTTCAATAGATATTAATTTTTTAGTTTCTTTAGCACACTTAACAATTATTTTTCTGTCAATTGGCTTTATTGTATGAATGTCAACTACTCTTATATCTATTCCTCGTTCTTTTAAAATTTCTTGTGCTTTTATCGCCTCTGCAACACACACACCAGTTGCAAACACTGTTCCATCTGTTCCTTCTCCTATCTGAACAGCTTTTCCTATCTCAAATGTTTGATCACTTTCATAAATTATTGGAGTTGCAAGTCTTGTAAGTCTAACATATACTGGACCTTTTATTTTACTAATTTCTGCAATTATCCATTTTGTCTGTACATCATCAGATGGAGAAATAACAGTCATATTAGGTAAAGTTCTCATAAGTGAAATATCTTCTATCATTTGATGTGTTGCACCATCTTCTCCTACTGTAATTCCTGCATGTGTTGCACATATTTTCACATTTAAATTTGGATAACATATACTATTTCTAATTTGATCATATGCTCTTCCTGCTGCAAATACCGCAAATGTACTAGTGTATGGTATTTTATTGCAAGTAGCTAATCCTGCTGCTGTTCCTATCATATTCGCCTCTGCAATACCCATATCAAAAAATCTATCTGGATATTGTTTAGCAAACAAGCTGGTTTTAGTAGCACTTGCCAAATCTGCATCTAATACTACAACATTTTCATTATTTTTCCCTAATTCTAACAAAGCTTCTCCATAACTTTCTCTCGTTGCTTTTTTTACATCTTCCATAATTACATCCTTTCCTTTTTCTAAATTTTATTTATTACTTTCCAATTCCTTTATTGCTAATTCATATTGTTCTTCATTTGGTGCCTTTCCATGCCATCCCACTTGATTTTCCATATATGATATTCCTTTTCCTTTTATTGTTTTTGCAATTATGCAAGTAGGTTTTCCTTTTACATTTTTAGCCACTTCAAATGCATTTATAATTTCATCAATGTCATTGCCATCTATTTTGATTATTTCAAATCCAAAACTTCTAAATTTTTCGTCAATAGGATATGAACTCATTACTTCCTCTATAGTTCCATCAATTTGTAAATTATTATTATCAATAATTACACATAAATTATCCAATTTATATTTATTTGATGCCATAGCAGCTTCCCATATTTGGCCTTCTTCAATTTCTCCATCACCTAAAATACAATAAACCCTATAATCTTTCTTGTCCATTTTTCCAGCTATTGCCATACCATTCGCACTTGAAAGCCCTTGCCCTAAAGAACCTGTTGTCATATCTACTCCTGGTATTTTATTTTTATCTGGATGTCCTTGTAAAAAACTATTTATATTTCTAAATGTTTTCAACTCATCTACTGAAAAAAATCCTCTATATGCTAAACAACTATACAAAGCTGGTGAGCAATGCCCTTTTGATAAAACTAATCTATCTCTATCTTCCCAATTAGGATCTTGTGGATTTATATTCATCTCTCTAAAATACAATACTGTTAATATATCTGCTATTGACAAAGAGCCTCCTGGATGACCTGATTGAGCATAATATACAGTTTCTATAATTCCTTTTCTTATTTTTATTGCCATTTGTTTTAATTCATTTTTATCTAATTTTTCCAAAAATCAACACACCTTTCTTATTTATTTTAGCTAATTTTATTATATTTTATCCTTTAGATTTTTAATTTGTCAACCTATTTAGTTCTATTTTTTTATATGATATAATATAAATTAATAGTCAATTTTACAATTTTTATGAAATCTAATATACTTGGCTAGTATTCAAATAGAAAGGGCTGATTATATGACAAATAAATATATTGATGAAAATAAAGATGAAATAATAAAAAAAGTTCAAGAATTAATACAAATTCCAAGTGTCCAATCTAACACTGAAAATTCAATTTATCCTTTTGGTGACTCTATTAATAATGCTTTAGAATATATGCTAAACTTAGGTAATGATTTGGGATTCCGCACAAAAAATGTAGATGGATATTGTGGATATATAGAATTTGGAAAAGGTGACGAAATAATTGGAATTATTGGACATTTGGATGTTGTTCCTGTAGAAGGCAATTGGACATATCCTCCTTTTTCTCGGTTCAGTTCATAATAATAAAATTTATGGCAGAGGTGCCATTGATGATAAAGGACCTGTTATTAGTTCATTATATGCCATGAAAGCTGTAATGGAAAATTATAAAACAAACAAACGTATTAGATTAATTTTAGGCCTTAATGAAGAAAACGATTGGAAATGTATTGATTACTATAAAAAACATGAAGAAATTCCTTCTGTTAGTTTCAGTCCAGATGCAGATTTTCCATGCATTTATGCCGAAAAATCAATCCTTACCTCATATTTAAAAATGGATTATTCTAATTTTTTGAACAAAGATATAATTATAAAAAATATTGATACATTTGGAAATGCAATCAATGTTGTTCCAAAAACTTGTAGTGTCACTTTACAAATAAATTCAACAGTGATACAAATGGATCAACTTATTGAAAATTTAAAAAATATTATATCTGAAAATAATTTTGAAATTGACATTTATAAAATAGATGAAATAGAATTAAAACTTACATCTTATGGTATAGCTAGTCATGCTGCACACCCTGATTTAGGAATAAATGCAATTTCTAGACTACTTGTTGTTTTATATAAATTATTCAAAATATATAAAATTCAAATTGATTTGTTTGATTTTTTTAATACTTACATAAATACAGACTATAATGGAAAAAATTTAGGAATAAATTTTGAAGATGAAACTGGCATACTAACCTTAAATGTTGGTGATTTTCGTTTAAAAAACAATTACTTGGAAATAGGATTAAATATTCGTATTCCAGTTACCGTTGATATTATAGAAATTGGAAATAGCTTTATAAAATATACTAGTCCATATATAAATATTGATTTTGATACTATTTCCTATAAACCTGCTTTATATATTTCTAAAGAAAATAAATTAATTAAAACTCTTTGTTCTATTTATAATAAAGAAACAAATTCTAATTTGAAGCCTATTGCCATTGGTGGTGCTACTTATGCTCGTGCTTTCAATAATTGTGTTTCTTTTGGACCTAATTTTCCTGGCGATATTGATATGTGCCACAAAGTTGATGAATTTATTGATATTGATAAATTAATTCTTTCATGTAAAATATATGCTAAAGCCATTATTGAACTAGATAAATATTAAATTGTCAAGGTTCACTAATAAGATTTCAAATGATGTTTGACAATGCCAAAATTTTAATTATTTTTCAACCTTAAAACCTTCTTATGACATTTTCTATTTTATCATAAGAAGGTTTATTTTTAAACTTTACACAAATTGTAGACAAATCACTGGGCGGAAACCCTTGCTATAGTTATAACCCACGCACGCATCATTGTCTACATTACCATCGAAGCTCACTTTCATATCTGACCAATTCCTCTTTCAGAACTACTGTTTAACCAATAGTAGTTTGATACAGCAGCATCATCTTTAGAACTATTTAAATAACCTAATATTGCACCTTGTCTTATTACATTAGATTTCGCTTCAATAGATATTGTACCTGTATTGTAACATTTTTCTATACTAAATTTATTTCCATCAATTTGACCAGAAATCCCACTAGCAACTGGCCAAGAACTAGATGATATTGTCTTTATTGTACCTTTGTTATAACAAGAACTTATTCTTCCACCTGTACCATTTACAACAAAATCTGCAATTCCACATGCTCTTACACCATTTACATCAGTTGTACATGTAATATTTCCTAAATTAAAACATTCTTCGCAAGTTGCACTATTCCATAGCTTACCTACAACTCCAGAAACTGAATGACTTTCTCCTATTTGTGTTACATTAATTTGCGCTGAATTATAACATTGTTTAATGGTACCACTGTTACTTTGTCCGCAAATTCCACCTACAAGTCCACTAATAGTTCCGGTAATTGTAGCTTTATTATAACACTTTTCTATAGTTCCTCCTTCATTTCTTGCGCAAAGTGCAGATAAATATTCTGCTTTTGCATCTATTGTTCCACTTTCTATTTCTAAATTTTTTATTGTTCCTGTATTATAGCCGAATAATCCAATAATTTCATCCTGTTCTTCATTTTTTATATATAAATTTTTTATTGTATGCTTTCCTCCATCGTATGTTCCACTAAATGGATATTCTTTTGTTCCAATAGGAGTCCAGCTTTCATTTTGAGCTCCTCCCATATCTATATCCGCTGTTTGTTTAATTATTTTTCCTGTATAATCTTCTCCCTTATTTACACTTTCTTTAAAGTTTTTAAAATCTTCTAAACTTCCTAATACAATATCTATTACTTTTTCTTCTTTTAAATCAAATTTTTCTTCTTTTTCTTCTACTTCTATTACTATATTTCCATTTTCTTCTTTTATCATTGCAAAGTATTTATCTATAGGCAATATTATACTTCCATTTGCATAATATTTTACATTTTTTTTTATTCTATTTTTATATTGATTTTATGTCAATGTGTTAATAGCTTTATAAAATAAAAAAGTGTAATATTGAAGTGGTAAAATGAAAGTAGACACAAAAAAAGTGTTTACTTTCATTTTTTTGATATAATAAAGAAAAAGATT
>CANQTN010000009.1 GCA_947626815.1 uncultured Clostridia bacterium
AACATTATATATTTGATTTTTATATGTGTCTATTTTTTTATGTTGATTTTGTTGCTTTAATTTTTTGAATTCAAATAATATAAAATTTTTCTTGCACTTTTAATTTTGTTATGATAATATTTGTATAATATTAATCGACATTTTTAGAAATTGGATTTTAAATGGAGGTATTTTATGGAAGAGAAAAAAAAGTTAGAAGTAGTTTCCGGAGATGGCTCAAATTTAAATATATCACCTGTTTATGAACATTTAAATACTGTTAAACCTAAAACTATTAAGGAAAAACCTAAAAATATAGTAATTCCAAAAACAAAAAATAAAAAAATTAAAAAATAAAAAAACGTAATTAACATTTTCTAAAAAGCAAAGTTTTTAAGAAAAATTAAACGGCACAATCATAGCAATTGTGTCGTTTTAAACTTATTCTTCTACTTTTTCAAATAATTCTTTTCCAACTCCACACAAAGGACAAGTCCAATCTTCTGGTAATTCTTCAAATTTTACGTTTTCTTTCTCATCATCATAAATATATCCACATACTGTACACTTATATTTCACTTTTCTCACCTCCTAATATTTTATCTGCTAGTTGTTCTATTTGTTCAATATTTTCTTTTTTCATAGTAGATTTAATAGTAACTGTTTCATCTACTATATCAATATCTTTCATATCCTGCAAAATTTTTTTCATTGTTTTTTCTGCAGATGGTGCCCAAGAACCATTTTGTATTATCGCAATTTTCCTATTTTGATAATTTCTTTCTTTTAAATGATTTAAAAATTGCTCCATTGGTACAAATACACCTGCATTGTAACTAGATGCTGCTAAAACAACTTTATCATATCTAAATGCATCCTCTACTGCTTCATGCATATCTTCTTTAGCTAAATCTGCTAAAACTACTTTTTTAGCACCCTTCTCTTCCAATATTTCTTTTAATTTTTCAGCTGCTTTTAAAGTATTTCCATAAATGGATGCACATGCTATAAATACTCCATCATTTTCTGGTTTATAACTGCTCCATATATCATATTTTTCTAAATAATGATCTAAATTTTCTTTCAAAATTGGACCATGTAAAGGACATATTATTTTTATATCCAAAGTAGATGCTTTTTTCAATAATGTCTGTACTTGTGCACCATATTTTCCTACTATTCCAAAATAATATCTACGTGCTTCACAATCCCAATCCTCTTCAGTATCCAATGTACCAAATTTTCCAAATCCATCTGCCGAAAATAGTACTTTATCCAATTTATCATAAGTTACCATCACTTCTGGCCAATGTACCATTGGTGCCATAAAAAATTGCAATGTATGTTTACCTATATTTAGTTCTTGTCCCTCTTTTACAACTATAGTTTTATCTGTCAGATCTATATCAAAAAAATTAGGTATCATTGAAAAAGTTGTTGCATTTCCAATTAACTTCATATCTGGATATTTATCTACTAATAATTTCATATTATAGGCATGATCTGGTTCTAAATGTGAAACTATTAAATAATCTACTTTTTCTCCATTTAATTCTCTTTCTAAATTTTCCAACCAAGTATTTGTAACTTTTTTATCACATGTATCTAATACTACATTTTTTTCATCTTTTATTAAATATGAATTATATGCCATTCCATTTGGTACCTCATATTGACCTTCAAACAATCGTATATCTTTGTCATCTGCTCCAATATAAAATATAGTATCTGTTATATTTGAAACTTTCATCTCTATGCTTCCTTTCCTTATTTTAGTATTTATCATTTTTATTATAATATTCTACTATAATTAAAAATAAAAATCAAGACTCTATTAGTGCCTGTCCCCATTTATGCCAAAAAGCACTATTAGTGCCTGTCCCAATTAGTGCTTGACATTAATTACTTTTAAGAATATACTTAAGGCATAATAAAATTGTATAAAAGGAGGAAATAAAAAATGAATGACTTAATAGAAATTAGATGGCATGGTAGAGGCGGTCAAGGTGCAAAAACAGCTTCATTATTACTTGCTGATGCTGCTTTTAATACTGGTAAATATATTCAAGGTTTTCCTGAATATGGTCCTGAACGAATGGGCGCTCCTATTACGGCTTATAATAGGATTAGTAGCAATCCAATTACTATACATAGCAATATTTATGAGCCTGATTATGTTGTAGTTGTTGATGATACTCTTCTAGAAACTGTTGATGTTACTTCTGGTTTAAAAGAGTCTGGTGCTATTGTAATTAATACAACTAAATCTGCTGATTATTTAAAAAGTGTATTAAAAGGATATAATGGTGCTGTTTATACTATAGATGCAAGACATATATCAGAAGAAGCTTTAGGCAGATATTTTCCAAATACTCCTATGCTTGCAGCCATTGTTAAAGTTAGTGGAATTATGACAGATGAAGCTTTATTAGAAGATATGAAAGATTCTTTTAAGCATAAATTTGCTAAAAAGCCTGAAGTTATTGATGGAAATATGAAGGCTTTAGAATTAGCATTAAAGGAGGTTAAAAAAATATGACAAATATTAACAATACTACACCTATGGAAAAATTAACTCCAGGTGGTGATATTTATACTTCTGGAAATGCTCGCGATTTTAAAACTGGTGATTGGAGAAGTATAAAACCAATTTATATTTCAGAAAAATGTAAGCAATGTGGTTTATGCTTTCCTGTTTGTCCAGATGATGCAATTCCAGTTAATTCAGAATGTAACAGAGAAGATTTTAATTATGATTATTGCAAAGGATGTGGTGTATGTGCAAAAGTATGTCCATTCGGTGCAATTGAAATGAAGGAGGAAGGATAAAATGAGTATTAGAGAAAGATTAAGTGGTAATGAAGCTGCAGCAACTGCTATGAAACAAATCAATCCTGATGTTGTAGCAGCCTTCCCTATTACACCTTCAACTGAAATACCTCAATATTTTTCAACTTTTGTAGCAAATGGAGTTGTTGATACAGAATTTGTTGCTGTTGAAAGTGAACATAGTGCTATGTCTGCTTGTATCGGTGCTGAAGCTGCAGGTGCAAGAGCTATGACTGCTACTTCTGCAAATGGTTTATCATTAATGTGGGAAATGATTTATATTGCTTCTAGTTTAAGATTACCTATTGTTTTATCCCTAGTTAATAGAGCTGTATCAGGTCCTTTGAATATTCACTGTGACCATTCAGATGCTATGGGGGTTCGCGACAGTGGTTGGATTATGTTGTTCTCAGAAACAAACCAAGAAGCATATGATAACACATTAATGGCTCATAGAATTGCTGAACATAAGGATGTAATGCTTCCTTTAATGATTTGTCAAGACGGATTTATTACATCACATGCTATTGAAAATATTGAATTAGTAGAAGATGATAAAGTAAAAGAATTTGTAGGAGAATATAAACCTGAGCATTATCTATTAAATAAAAATGAACCAATTGCTGTTGGTCCTTTAGATTTACAAGCTTATTTATTTGAGCACAAAGCTCAACAAGCTGAAGCTATGAAAAATGCAAAACAAGTTATTTTAGATGTTTCTAAAGATTTTGAAAAAATGACAGGTAGAAAATACGGATTATTTGAAGAATATAAATTAGATGATTGTGAAGTTGCGATTGTTTGCATGAATTCAACTGCTGGAACTACTAAATTTGTTGTTGATAATTTAAGAAATCAAGGCATAAAAGCAGGACTTCTTAAAGTTCGTGTATTTAGACCTTTCCCTGCAGAAGAAATAGCTAAAGCCTTATCTCATGTAAAAGCTGTTGCAATTTTAGATAAAGCAGATTCATTAAACGCTGCTGGTGGTGCTTTATTCGAAGATACAGTATCTGCAATGTACGTAAATAATGTACATGTACCCGCAATAAACTACATATATGGTATTGGTGGTAGAGACACAAAAGCAGATGACATCGAATCTGTTTATAAAGATTTATTAGAAATTACCCAAACTGGTAATATTGAAAATCCATATAGATATCTTGGATTAAGAAAGGAGGAAAATTAAAAATGGCTTATAATGTAAAAGAAATTGTTGCAAATAAACCTTCAAGATTTACAGCTGGTCATAGAATGTGTGCTGGATGTGGAGCACCTCCAATAGCAAGACATATAATGAGAGCATTAAAACCAGAAGATCATGCTGTTGTAGCTAATGCAACTGGATGTATGGAAGTTTCTACTTTTATTTATCCTTACACTGCATGGACAGATTCCTTTATTCATACTGCTTTTGAATGTGCAGGTGCAACACTTGCAGGTGCAGAAGCTGCATATGTTTCAATGAAAAAACAAGGAAAACTCCCTCAAGATGGAGAAACAAAATTTATTGCATTTGGTGGAGATGGTGGAACTTATGATATAGGATTACAAAGTTTATCTGGAGCTATGGAACGTGGACACGATATGGTTTACGTATGTTACGACAATGGAGCATACATGAACACAGGAATACAACGTTCATCTGCAACACCAAAATTTGCAGATACAACTACATCTCCTGCTGGAAAAGTAATACCTGGAAAAATGCAATCTAGAAAAGACCTAGCAAAGATAATGGTTGGACATCATATTCCATATGTTGCACAAACACTAGGTTACATGAACTTTAAAGATCTATATGAAAAAGCTGAAAAAGCAATTTACACAAAAGGACCTGCATTCTTAAACGTTTTAGCACCTTGCCCTAGAGGATGGGGATATGCAACAGATGATTTAATGAAAATTAATAAATTAGCAGTCGAAACTTGCTATTGGCCTTTATATGAAGTTATTGATGGAGTTTATCATATCTCTTATAAACCTGCCAATAAATTACCAATAGAAGAATTTTTAAAACCACAAAAAAGATTTAAACATATGTTTAAACCAGGAAATGAATGGATGATTGAAGAATTTCAAAAAGAAGTTGACTCTAGATGGCAAGAATTATTAAACTTAGAAGGAATTTAAAAAACAGAATTAACATTTTCTAAAAGTTACAGTTCGCTTGTCAATGGTACAAATGGCCAATTATATATATTATTTATTTGTAACTCCCAACTGCATACAGATTATATCTAAAATTTTATAATAAATTATAAAATTTTATTAACAATCTGTAATTTGTCGGTCCCCCCGAATTGTTACTGCATAAATAATATATATAATTGGCCATTTGTACCATTAATAAGTGGATTGTAACTTCTAAAAAGCAAATCTTTTAAGAAAATTTAAAAAGGAAATCAGGGATATTTTTAAAACCCCTCTTTCCTTTTTTCTGGTATTAAAAACAATGCACCAATTACTATTGGCAAATAAAAAGTATATAATCTCCAAAATAAAATTGACATATTTATTGTACCATATTCAAATATTGATTGAAATAACAAATAAAATCCACCTTCAGCTCCAAGCCCTGAACCTGGTGTTGGTATAAATGTCATTATTAATAACAAAAATGCTTGTGTCGGAATTATTTGCCAAAATGTTACTCCAGAATTTCCAAATGCCCTATATACCATATAAGTTATCGAATAATATGCTAAACTTTGAATAACTGCTGTTGTAAACATTTGCAATACCATCTTTTTTTCTGATTTCATAAAAAGAAATTGTTCTCTAAAATTATCTATACTTTTATCTAATTTTTCTATGGTAGCTTCTGAATTTTTAAATATATGTATTTTTCCAAGTAATTTTATTATAGGAGTTGTAAAAAAAGTTATTATCCTTTTTTTAATACCTGCCAAAATTACAAATATAATCGCTAAAATATTTACTCCAAAACCTAATATTGCTATCCACAAATAATTTTGCATAAGATTTGCAAAAAATGAAAATTCAAATAACACTACTACTAATGTTGTTACAACTAATGCTGTTTGTGTAATTACAAATTTCATTGCCATTGCTGATAATGAATTACTTACCCTTTTTCCCGTTTTGCTTAATTCATAAGCTTGCATTGGTTGTCCACCAGTAGAAAATGGTGTTATGTTGTTGAATAATTGACCAATCATTGATACTCTAAATGAATTTGAAAACTTTTGGTTTGAATACATCTTTTTCAAAGGTATATGCAAATTAAGTGCTTCACAAAACCAATGAATTAATAAACAAACTAATCCAAGTGCTACCCATTTATAGTTCACTTCATGCAATAACTGAGTAATATTATCAATTCCATCTACTTTTATCATATAAATAAATAATCCAATAAAAATTACTATGATTAATAAAAAATTTAAAACTATCATTTTCCTATTTGCTGGTTTTACTTCTTGCTCTAATTGTTCTACTGCTTCTATTTCTTCTATAGTCTCTTGACTTTCTATATCTTGTAAATTCTTTATTAATTGCTGTTTTTCTATATTTTCATTTTTTGTCAATTCATCAATCTGTTTTTTTTCATTTTTTGGCTGTTCTTGCATAAAAAAACTTCCCTTCGTAATTTTAAGTCTTTATCACATATCAAATAAAAAGCCTCTTTATTAAATATAGCATAATAAAGAGGTAATTATATAAATTATTATTCCTCAACTGGTGCTTCAACTGGGCAAACTCCTGCACAGCTACCACAAGCAATACAAGCTGATTGATCTATTTGAAATCTTTCTTCTCCTTGTGTTATACATCCAACTGGACATTCACTAGCACAAGCACCGCAAGAAATACACTTATCTGTAATTTTGTATGCCATATTTTTCACCTCCTAAAACTACGTTTTCTATTATCTATAATTTTAAAGTGTTCTGTTGCAATATTAATATAATTACCACATTACATAGTATCTTCAGAATGACTTTGTTTTTCCTCTTGCTCTTCTAATTTTTCTAGTTTTTCCAATTCTTCCCTATTTTCTAATTCTTCTTTATCTATTTTTTCTGATATCGCATCTTTCAATACTTTTATATCTTTTACATCATATCTTTTATAAAAATATCCATCTTGCTCATTATCTTTTATTTTTACTCTTACTCTTTCTTTTAATGTTTCTATAGCATCTACTTCCCCTTCACCATCTTCTGTTTTCACAATTGCACCAATTCCAGGAAGTCGTTTCAATTTTTCTTCATATACTTCATTCTCATATTTCAAGCAACACATTAATCGTCCACAATTACCTGATATTTTAGAAGGATTTAATGACATATTTTGCTCTTTTGCCATTTTTATTGATACTGTCTCAAAATCACTTAAGAAAGAGCAACAGCAAAGTTCTCTGCCACAAATTCCATTGCCACCTATTCGTTTTACTTGATCTCTAACACCTATTTGTCTTAATTCTATACGAGTCTTATAAATTGCAGCTAAATCTTTTACTAAATCTCTAAAATCAATCCTTCCATCTGCTGTAAAATAAAATAAAATTTTACTATTATCAAATTTATATTCAACATCAGTTAATGTCATGTCTAAATTATGTACTTTTATTTTTTTTAAACAAACTTCAAATGCTTCTTTTTCTTTCTTTTTACATTCTTCATAATGTTTATTATCTTTGTAATTTGCTATTCTTATTACCCTTTTTAGTGGTTTGACAATTTTCTCATCATCAATCCAACGATTTGGTATCATAACTTCTCCATATTCTTCCCCTTGTGCTGTTTCAACAATAACATTATCTCCCTTTTTTACTTTCAAACCTTTTGGATTAAAAAAATATATTTTTCCCAGTTTTTTAAATCTAACCCCTACTATATTTTTCAAAATATTTTCATTCCTTATATAATTTGTATTTAGGTTTTTGATGGATTTCACCTATAAACCTTATTTTTCAAATTGATTGCACATATTAAATATCATATTATCTACACACATATCATAATTTGCATTTTGTTTCAACCTTTTCTTAGTGTTTTCCACAATTTCAATACAATTTGTGTATAAGTAATTATCTTTTGCCTTTTTTATTAACAATATATTTATATATTCCAGAATTTCGAATATTTCTTCTTTAGATTTATATAATATTTCAGATGAATTTACAATTTCTATTAAACTTTTTTTATTTAAATTTTCTATTATTTCTATTATTCTATCATATTCTTCTTTTCTATCTTTTAATAAAATAGCTTTTCCAATACTTCCTTGAAATATAGATAAATGATTTGCAGTCAAATCACTTATACCATAATTTACTTTCATATATTCCTCAAGTTTTTTATCATCAATTGGCATAAATTTAAATATCATACATCTAGATTTGATTGTAGCTAAAAAAGCATTTTCATTACTACCAATTAAAATAATTACTGCAAAATCTGGAGGTTCTTCCAACGTTTTTAGCAAACAATTTTGAGCTTCTCCTGTCATCATTTCTGCATCATTTATTATAACAACTTTCTTGTTTGATAAAATCGGTTTTTCTTGTATTTTCTTTTGCAAATATCTTATTTGCTCTATTTTCATACTATTTTCTTCTGGCTCTATATACATGAAGTCTGGATGATTATTAGTATCAAATTCTATACATGATTTGCAATCACAATTTTCTTCATCTTTTTGACATAGTATATTTTTTGCAAATTCAAAAGCTAAAGTTTTTTTTCCAATACCTTTTATACCTACAAATAAATAACTATGTGATAAAGTTTTATTTTTTAGAGAATTTGAAAGCACTTCTTTTATTTGATTATTTCCAATTATTTTTTCAAACATCCTTTACCTCTTTTTGTTTTTAATCTACTTTTCCCCATTTACTTAATGGCCAAATTCTAATAGCTACTGTACTTTCAATCTTTTTTAAAGGAATACAACCAAATACTCTGCAATCAGTACTACGAGTTCTATTATCTCCCATCGCAAATATGCAATTCTCAGGTACTATAAAATCTTTACATCCGTATTCAGATACGTCTGTAACTACTCCTGGTTGCAAATATGGTTCTTGCAGTTCTTCATCATTTATATAAACTTTGCCATCCTTTATTTCTACATGTTCTCCTGGCAATCCTATTACTCTTTTTATGTAACTTCTTTTTCCTATTTCTAAGAAATTATTTATAAACCACTGAAATGCATTCTTATCTTCATATTTAGCAACTGGATTACTTAAATCTAAATCTATTGCTTTTCCTGATGCTATATCTGATGGTTCCTCAAAAGTTATTATTTGACCTCTTTCAGGGATTTTCTTTATTGTTCTTGTCCATCTATTTAACCACAATCTTTCATTTTCTAATAATGTTGGTTTCATTGATACCTGCTGTACTATTGTTGGTGTTCCTATAAAATAACGAAATAGCATTGCTAAAACTAATGCAATTACAATACAATATACCCATTCTAATATATCTTTTGCCTTCTCACTCAATTTTAATCTCTCCTTTTGTATTTTATACTTTTATTATTATACAACATTTTTTTCTGCATATCAAGAACATCCTTTATCTCTTTTTGTTTTTAATCTACTTTTCCCCATTTGTTTAATGGCCAAATTCTAATAGCTACTGTACTTTCAATCTTTTTTAAAGGAATACAACCAAATACTCTACAATCAGTACTACGAGTTCTATTATCACCCATCGCAAATACACAATTTTCAGGCACTATAAAATCTTTACATCCGTATTCAGGTGCGTCTGTAACTACTCCTGGTTGCAAATATGGTTCTTCCAATTCTTCATCATTTATATAAACTTTACCTTCTTTTATTTCTACATGTTCCCCTGGTAATCCTATTACTCTTTTTATGTAACTGCTTTTTCCTATTTCTAAGAAATTATTTATAAACCATTGAAATGCATTTCTATCTTTATATTTAGCAACTGGATTACTTAAATCTAAATCTATTGCTTCTCCTAATGCTATATTTGATGGTTCCTCAAAAGTTATTATTTGACCTCTTTCAGGCATTTTCTTTATCGTTCTTGTCCATCTATTTAACCACAATCTTTCGTTTTCTAATAATGTTGGTTTCATTGATATTTTCTGTACTATTGTTGGTGTTCCTATAAAATAACGAAATAGCATTGCTAAAACTAATGCAATTACAATGCAACATATCCATTCTAATATATCTTTTGCCTTCTCACTCAATTTCAATCTCTCCTTTCTTCAGATTTTTAGATTAATAATATCTCTACATATCACCTTTCGTTGGAATTTTTATTACTACTTCTGTCCCCTGTCCAACAACACTTTTTATGTCTATACTTCCTCCATTTTTATCTAAAATTTCCTTAGCAATAGAAAGTCCTAAACCAGTACCTCCCATTTCTCTTGTACGAGCTTTATCTACTCGATAAAATCTTTCAAAAATCCTATTCAAATCCTCTTCTGGAATTCCTATTCCATTATCAAACACTTTTATATAAGCATCATTATATACAAAACCAACATAAATTTTTATTTCACCGCCATCTTTGGTATATTTAATACTATTTGTCAAAATGTTTAATACAACTCTTTCTATGTCATATTTATCAGCATATACTGGAGGGACATCAGCTGTTACAAAACAGTCTACTTTATGATGTTTCTTTTTAATTTCTATTGCTAATTTATCTTGGCATTTTTTTACCAAATCACCTAAATCGAACGATTCTCTTTGTATTTTACTACTATTATCATATCTTGATAAAGTTAACAAATCCGTTACTAGTTTAGCCATTCTTCTTGCTTCAGTTGCAATTACATTCAAAAATTTCTCTTGTGTTTCTTTATCATATTCTGCTTCTAAAAGTGTATCTGCATACCCCATTATTGATGTAATTGGTGTCTTTAACTCATGCGATACATCTGCAACAAATTCTTTTTGCATATTATCTAGTTTTACATGTTCTGTAATGTCTTGTATTACTGCTATTACTCCGTCTGGTCTTTCTTTCTCATTTCTAAAAGGTGCAAAAAAAACATTCATATATTTATCTTCTACTTGAATTCTTTGTTCTGTTGATGTCCAATTTTCTAAATATATTATTTTTTCCATATTAATATCTAATTTAAATTTTTTAAAAATATCTTCAAAAGTATTATCCTCTGGTCTAATACTCAAAAATTTCTTTGCCGCTGGATTTATTAAGATAATTTGCCCTTCCATATTAAAAGCTATAATACCATCTGTCATATGAAGTAATATAGTTTCAATTTGATTTTTTTGTGTTGATACTTCACTTAATTTTTCTTTTAGTTCTGTAGTCATTAAACCTAAAACATTTTTTAATTCTCTAGTTTGATTTCCTTTTTTGTTTTTTACATTTTGCTGTTTTTTTTCTTTTCCTTCATCAGTTATTTTTTCGGCACTCTCAATTAGTTTATTTATTGGATAAATTACAAATTGTGACAAAAATACAGCAGCAAAAATTCCAATAGCAAAAAGTGCTCCTCCTGCAATTACTAATACCAAAATTGTTCGATTTTTTAATGCATTTATATCAATCATCTGCCCCATTTGCATTTGATTATTTAAATTATTTAATGAAGCTATGAAAAAAAAACCGAGACCCAAAATTGCTAACATACCTATTAAAAAAAGCAATAATATTATTTTATTAAATTGTATTCTTTTTAGCATCTCATTCCCTCTATTCAATTAATTATTAATTTTTAAACATTTATTTATCTCTTCATAAATTTTTTTCTCTGCATCTGGTATAGAAACTTTCAATGCACTTTCTCCCATTTTTTTTATTTGTGCTTTATTTAATATTATTTCTTCAATATTAGAATTCAATTTTTCTCCTGTTAATTCTTCATTTAATATAATTTTCGCTGCTCCTATATTTTCCAATACTTTTGCATTATAAAACTGATGATTATGGCTAACATTAGGAAGTGGAATAAGAATTGAAGGTTTTCCAAGATTTGCTATTTCCGTTATTGTCATTGCTCCAGCTCTTCCTATTGCAACATCTGCAACATTTAGTACCTCTTCCATATCATAAATATATGGTACTATTTTCATATTTTCTACATTATTTATATTTATTTTATTATTTTCAAATTCCTCTTTTATAGTGTCAAACTGTTTTGGACCAGTTGCCCATATCATTTGATAATTTTTATTTAATTTATTTTTTATAATTTCCATTATCGCTTCATTTATCTTTTGAGCTCCCTGGCTTCCCCCTGAAACCAAAATAACAGGCTTTAATTCATTTAATCCCAAATTATTTAATATTTTATTTTTTTCATTTATCCCATATTCCTTCTTTTTTATTTTTACTGGTGTACCTGTATATACAATATTTTTAGCCTTAGGAATTCTTTCTATTGTATCTTTAAAAGAAACTAAAATAACATTTGTTCTTTTAGCTAACATTTTAACTGCTTTTCCAGGGAAACTATTACTTTCATGTAACACAGTTGGAATATTCAATTTATTCGCCATTGTAATTGTTGCCCCACATATATATCCACCAGTTCCAATAACTATATCCGGCTGAAATTCTTGAATAATTTTTTTTGCTTCCTTATAACCTTTTAATGTTAAGCACATTCTTTTTATATTTTCAAAAGAAATTTTTTTACTAAATCCATATGCATTTATAGTTCTTAGTTCATAACCAGCTCTAGGTACCAAATCATTTTCTAATCCTCTTGTTGTACCCACAAATATAATTTTTGAATCTTTTTGCTCTTGCTTTATTTTATTAGCAATTGCAATTCCTGGATTAATATGTCCAGCTGTACCAGCTGCTGCTATTATTACTTTCACTTCTCTCCTCCTTTGATGTTTAAATATTACTAGTTTTTGGCCCCAGCCCTTGATATATTTAGCAATACTCCCATTTCACACAATAATATAAACAAAGCTGTTCCACCGATAGCTAAAAAATGGTAATGGCATACCTGTTGCTGGCATTGATGACGTTACAACAGCTATATTAATTATTACTTGAATTGCAACTAATGCTGTTATTCCTATTGCCATTAAGCTACCAAACATATCTGGTGCCTTCATTGCAATCAACACACCTCTCCATATAAAAATTGCAAATAATACTAAAACTATTACACATCCTATAAATCCTAATTCCTCCCCCAATATTGAAAAAATAAAATCATTATGAGGTTCTGGTATGTATAAAAATTTTTGCTTACTTTCTCCTAATCCTACTCCAAACAATCCTCCGTGAACCTATTGCATATAAACTTTGTATTACTTGCCAACCTGCACCTGTTTTATCTTTCCATGGGTCTAAAAATGTAATAACTCTTTGCAACCTATATGGTTCCATAATAACTAGTGCTATAATTGCTGGGATTCCAACAACACTACCTGTTACTAAAAAATGCCAAAATTTACATCCTGCAACTATCATCATTACAGAACAAATTCCTATTATAACTATTGAGCTACTAAAATGTGGTTCAAGTAATAAAAATGCTATAATTGGTGCTAATAACATCATGTGCCATATAAAACCTTTTCCATATTTTCCTAAATTATCTCTATTTTTTGTCAAAATTCCTGCATAAAAAACAATCATCAATAATTTTACTATTTCAGATGGTTGAAAAGACAATGTGTCTGTTACATAAATCCATCTTTTGGCTCCATTTATTGTTTTTCCTGCTACTAGCACAAGTATAACTAAAGCTAAAGACAGTACCCAAGCATGTTTATAAAATTTTTGATAAAATCTATAATCTACTTTTGAAATAAATAACATTGCAACAATTCCTAAAATAGCAAATATGAGCTGTTTTGAAAAAAAAGAATAACTATCCCCATATTGTGCTAAAGCTGATGGTGAACTTGCTGACAATACCATAACTAATCCTATTGAAAGTAGTAATAAAATTGTAAGCAATAGTGTAAAATCAATAGGGTTATTAAAAAAACTCGAAAAGTTTTTAACTTTTTTCTTTTTTCCCATTTATTAATCTTCCTTTCTAGGATTTAATTTTTATATAATCAATAATCCTAAAGAACATAATGCTAAAGTTACTAAACTAAAGACAATTACTACTTTATTTTCTTTCCATCCTGATAATTCAAAATGATGATGTAATGGTGCCATTTTAAAGAATCTTTTTCCCGTTTTTTTATAATATATTACTTGAATAATAACAGAAATAGTTTCAAGTACAGGTATTAATGCTATCACAAGTAATATCAATGGCATTTTAAGATATAAAGCCATTGCTGAAATAACTCCTCCTAATAGTAATGAACCTGTATCTCCCATAATTACCTTAGCAGGATATAAATTAAACATTAAAAATCCTAATACTGTTCCTATCACTATACTTCCAAATATAGGTATTTCTTCTATTTGCATTAACATCCCTATTAATGTCAAACATGCAATTATAATAGCTGAAACACTTGATGAAAGTCCATCAATTCCATCTGTTAAATTAATTGCATTTGTTGTTCCTAAAATAACTACAATAACAAATGGAATATACAAATAAATTGGTAAATTAATATACATTTTTAAAATTGGTATATAAATATCTGTTCCTATTTTTAAAATATTTACTAAATATATAACATAAAATGCAGATATTATTAATAACCCTAGCATTTTATAACTTGGTTTTAAGCCTTTAGTATTTTTTAGCACTACTTTTTTAAAATCATCAATAAAACCTATTACCCCAAATCCTATTGTCAGTACTAAAATTGGTATCAGTTTATTCGCAATATCATTTTTCGATTGCATTATTAAAAAAATATATGTTCCTGTTACCACTAAAACCATAGCCAAAATCATAATTATTCCACCCATAGTAGGTGTTCCCTGTTTTTTTAAATGAGATTGTGGTCCTTCTTCTCTTTCTATCTGTCCTACTTTTAATTTTCTTAATACTGGTATAATCATTATGCTTAATATAATAGTTACTATAAATGCTATTATTGGCATACATATTTCTGTTCCCATTGTATCAAACCTTTCTTACATCCTATTTATCTATTGTAATTCTTTCATTATTTCATTTATTATAACTCTTTCATCATATGGCCTTTTCTCACCATTAATTTCTTGATATACTTCATGGCCTTTCCCTGCTATAATTACAATGTCTTTTTTAGTTGCCATTTTTATTGCCTCTCTTATTGCTTCTGTTCTATCTACTATTACTTTATATTTTCCATTTGTCTTTTTTATTCCTGTTTCTATTTGTTCTACAATCTCTTCTGGTTTCTCTGTTCTTGGATTATCTGACGTAATAAAGCTAAAGTCTGCAATCATTCCTGCTATTTCTCCCATTACAGGTCTTTTATTTTTATCTCTATCTCCTCCACAGCCAAATACACATATTACTCTTCCTCTTGTATAGGCTTTTGCAGCTTTTAATATTCTTTCTATACTTTCTGGTGTGTGTGCATAATCTATCATAATTGGTAATTCTTTTTTGTTAACAATCATTTCTGATCTTCCTGGAACTCTTACTTGCACTAATGCTTCTTTTATAATTTCTGGTGTTACTCCAAATTTTTGTGCTACACAAATTGCCGCTAATGCATTATATACACTAAATCTACCTGGAATACATACTTTTACTCTCTCATTTTTATCAGTTATTTTCACTTTAAAATCAGCATATGAATTTGTTACAGTTATATCTTTCGCCAATAAATTTGCAAAATTATCAATACCATATGTTGTTATATTACTATCTGGAAATAATTTTGGAATTTTTGCTCCATATAAATCATCAGCATTTACAATTCCTGTTTTACACATTTTAAATAATTTCAATTTGCTGTTGAAATAATCCTCCATATCTGTATGCTCTTTCACACTAATATGATCTTGAGAAAAATTTGTAAATATTGCTATATCAAAATCGCAGCAATCTACCCTATGTAATTTTAAGCTTTGTGAAGATACTTCCATCACAACAACTTCTATTCCCATTTCCACCATTTGCGCAAATTCTCTTTGCAATTCTAAACTTTCAGGAGTAGTTATATCACTTTCCTTTATCTTTTGGCTACCTGCATAATTGGCTATAGTGCCTATTAATCCTACTTTTTTACCTGCTTTTTCTAAAATTTCTTTCATCATAAATGTTGTTGTAGTTTTTCCCTTTGTTCCTGTAACCCCTATCAACTTGAACTTTTTAGATGGATTCCCATAAAAATTAGCTGAACATTTGGCTAAAGCTTCTCTTGTATTTTTTAATACAATAACTGTAATATTTTCTGGTATATCCCATTTCCTTAAATCGCATCCTTCTTGCACCATTATAGCTATTGCACCATTTTCAATAGCATTACCTATAAAATCATGACCATCTTTATTAAATCCTATGATTGCCACAAATAAATAATCCTTTTGTACTTTTTCTGAATTGTTTTCTATTCCCTTAATCTCTAGTTCCAAGTCTCCACGTACTTTTAAGCCTTCCAATCCTAGCAACATCTCATTTAATTTCATTTTCTAAATCATCCTTTCGATTTAAGTTTATTTAAGTTATATAAATAATTTAAATCAAAATTTATTATTTTGAATTTGTAGACAATTAATGCTTTTACATTATATAACTAAATTGCTTTTTTGTATAGATTTTTTCAAAAAAAATCTCCTAATATATTTTTATTTAGAAAATTAACTTTTTATTCAATTATTTTATTACCATTTTAAACATTCTTTTTTGACATTATTTTCAATTCATTATAGTCTATAAATTCTCGTTTATTCATTCAAATCCCTCTTCCCTTTATTTTTAATTTGTTTTAAACTGCTTTTAGTTAGATTTTTATAATTTGTTTTTTCGGCAATTTTTCTTCCAATCTTTCCTTCAATCTCTTTTCTAGCCTTTCCTGTAATTTTTCCCGCTTCTTGTACATCATCTTTTAATTCTTCTAACCCAAAACTATTATTAGTATTATGCATTTCATTAGCAGTTACTTCTGCTAAATTTGTAATAGCTAATTCCAAATTTCCCATACTATCTCTTAAATTTCTTTTTGTTTTATTTATTCCTTTTAATTCTCTATATTGAGCTGTATTCATATTAAATGTACTTTTATAAATTTCATCTGTTAATATTGCATAGTCTCTATCTTTAGCTCCTCTTTGCTTCCAGTTATCTGTAAGTTCCTTTCTGCTATCTATTGATTTTTCCATCTTTTGCCATCATTTTCAACTGTCCGATTTTTTCGGACACTTCAATGAACCCTTCTAAAATAAGCTTTTGCTTTAAATCACTCCAATATTTTCTTGGTCTTTTATTGTTGTCAATCAGCACTTCTACAACATCTATAACAGAAAAATACCAATCATCTTTGTACCATTCTCTTCTGATTTCTTTTTCTTCAAATAAAGCTAGTTTGTTTTCTTGCATAATACCACTTCCTTAATTATTTTTCGATATTATATAACACTTTTTATTATTCGTCAAACATTTGTTTTGTATTTGTAAAAAATTAGCAGTCATTTTATTAATAACTGCTTTACTTTATCATATATAATATTTTTTTAATTTTTCTATATACTTTTCTATTTTCTGATAAAATATTGAACTCTATTTTTTGATCATAAATTCTCTGTTTACTAATTACTCTTAATTTGTTCCATTGGATAACTCTAATAAAACATAACTACTCTTCCTAATTCCATTTTTTAATTCTATATATAAATAATCATGAATTTATATATCCATCTCTTTCATATATAAGCTTCTTTTTTCAACGAATACCATAAATTCTGGATAAATTTTTTTGCAACTTCAATTATACTTTTAACTCCCACTTTTACCTTTTACTTCGTTTTTCCATTTGTCGTACTTTTGAAAATTAAAATCTTCCCAGAGTATTTTTATACTTAATTCTAAAATCCTAAAACATAAGGATTCCATCGACTTCCATTACCACCTTGTATTTTAACATCAGAAGAAAGAAGGAAAACAGGTCTAAAACCTAATGAATCGCCATCTCCACTCGGTTCACTGAAGTAATTCGTGTCACCGTAACTTAAGACTCACATCACATAAGCCAATCCCAGCCCATACGTGAATATCATGTTCTAAATAGCGTAAACCAAAGGAAGTGTAGTTTTCTGCTGCATAAACATAACGAGAAGCTAGCCATGTTTTCTTTTTCACAGTCAATCCTAACTTCACTAATTGATTAGCATCTTCTCTATAATTTTCATCAGCAAGTTTTAATTTTTTATTGAATGAATTAAAATATTCATAACTATTTTTGTAATCTGTTCCTTTTATAGTATCTCCTTGAAATCTTTCTCCATTTTTGGTAGGAAAACTTCCTAGACATCTTGCATCTACTGCTATTTTGTTTGCTGTTGATTCCATTTTATCTGTTTCCAATAAATATTCTTTTGCTTTATTATTTAATATATCTACTGCATTATTATAAGTATTTTTAGCCTCTTCAAAATTATCTGATCCCAAAGTTACATCTACAACACTGTCTGTTGTTATAATTTGAAGTCCATGTTCTTTATCATTATATAATACTCTACAAAGTCTACTATTATATTTTACATTTTGGCTTTTTGCATTCTCCTGATTTCCACCTGAATCTATTGTTAATACATCTTTTGCCAATTTTCCTTCTTCTAGTTGGTCAGATTGATTTGACTTGCTTCCTTGGATATTAATTAGTCCTGTCAATGTTACTATTGATACTGATACTAATATTAATAGCACTATAATAATTATCGCTAACACTACCAAAGTTATACCTCTGTTATTTTGTTTTTTTACTAGTTTTTTCACTTTCCTTCCTCTCTTTATCTTTTTCTATATTATTTAAATTTAATAACCTTAGTTATCAAATATTCCTATTTTAAACTCATTTCACAATATTGACAACGATATACTTTATTTTCCTTATCTGTCAAAACAAAAACTTGATCCAAATCTTTCTCTACAGAAGTAATACATCTAGGATTTTGGCAATTAGCAATATTAATTATCTTTTCTGGTAAAGCAACTTTATATTTTTTTATCAATTTTCCATCCTTTACTATATTGATAGTAGCATTTGGTTCTATAAAACCTATCATATCTACATCTATTTCCATTTCTTTATCTATTTTTATAATATCTTTTTTGCCCATTTTTTTGCTTCTTGCATTTGTTATAATTGCAACTGAACAATCTAAATTTTCCAATTTAAGTGCTTCATATATTTCCATACCTCTTTTGGCACTAATATGATCTATAACAATACCATTTTTTATACTATCAATATTCATTATTTAACCTCCAATAATTTTAATATAAGAGCCATTCTAATATATTTACCATATTCAACTTGTTTAAAGTAACATGCTCTTTTATCATCATCTACATCTGTTGCAATTTCATTCACTCTTGGTAATGGATGCATAATACACAAATCATCCTTAGCATTTTTTAATTTTTCTTTATTTAAAATATAATAATCCTTTAATCTTACATAATCATCTTCATTAAAAAATCTTTCTTTTTGAACTCTCGTCATATATAGAACATCTAATTGATTCATATATTCTTCTATATCATTTGTTTCACAATATTTTATATTATTTTTATCCAAAATATCTCTTTTAATGTATTCAGGAATAACAAGCTCTTTTGGTGAAATTAAAATAAACTTAATATTTTTATATCTTGACATTGCTGTTATCAAAGAATGAACTGTCCTTCCAAATTTTAAATCTCCACATAAACCTATTGTTAAATTATCCAATCTTTTTTTCTCGCAGTGAATAGTTAAAAGATCTGTTAAAGTTTGTGTTGGATGGTTGTGTCCACCATCGCCTGCATTAATAATCGGTACTATTGATTTTAATGAAGCAACCAAAGGTGCTCCTTCTTTTGGATGTCTCATTGCTATAATATCACTATAAGCTCCTACAACTCTTATTGTATCTGACACACTCTCTCCTTTTGATACTGAACTAGATGCTGCCTCTGAAAATCCTAATACTTGTCCTCCTAGTCCAATCATTGCTGCTTCAAAACTAAGCCTTGTTCTTGTACTTGGCTCAAAAAATAAAGTAGCTATCGTTTTACCATCACATTTATGAGAATATTTTTCTCTATTAGTAATGATATCTTTAGCTACTTCCATTAATTCATCAATTTCTTCTACAGATAAATCTTTAATATCAATTAGATGTTTCATTTTTTACTCCTTTTCATATAATTTATGTATTTCCACAAAAAATACACTTATATATTTTTATCAAAAAAATGGATATTTGTCAAGTACTGCAATTAAAAGCTTTATTTTTTGATGTAACGGTTCACTGATCAATGGTAAAGGATAATATATTATTTATGCAGTAACAATTCGAGGGGACCAGCAAGTTACAGATTGTTAATAAGATTTTATAATTTATTATAAAATTTTAGGTACAATCTGTATGCAGCTGGGAGTTACAAATAAATAATATATTATCCTTTACCATTTGTACCATTGACAAGTAGAATCTAACATTTTGACAATTTTTTTATAATCCTTTTAATATAAGTATTCACTTATTTTCATCAAATTATTAAATAAAATATCAAAAAAAGCATCATTATCGAAAATTGTCAAAAAAAATTTTTTTCTTGCATATTTTTTTTTTTTTTGGAAACTATACTTTTATATTGCAAAATATTTTTTAATTATTTTTTAGAAAGGAATTGATATAAATGAGCAATGTAAAAAAAGTATTATTATTTGTAGCAGTATTATTTGTAGCTTTAGTTTTTAAACCAAGCTTTTCTAATGCTGCAACACAGGTAAATGACGAAAGCAGTTTACTTGAAGCAATTCAAAGTGCAACAAAAGATGAAACTTTAGAAATTTCATTAGAAGATGACATTCAACTTACTAAACCTATTGAAATTTCTGAAGCTACTATAGTAATTAATGGTAAAGGACATACCATTTCAAAAGCTGACGAAGGATGGAATGCAGTTGGTGCCAATGGTACACTTATTACTTCTGGTATAGGAGCTAAAGTTACTTTATCCAACATGGTTTTAGAAAATTCTCAAAAATATGGCGCACAAGCATATAATGGTGGATATTTAATATTAGATGGAGTAACAATTTCTGACTGTGGTTTCGGTGGAGTAATAGTTAATGCCGGTACTGTTGAAGTTAAAAATTTGACATTAAACAGAAATGGTGGACAAGCAAATAACGGTATAGAAATTGCAAAAGGTTTCAGTATAAGCACTGGAGATAACCAACCAACTTTAATAATGAATGGTACTTTAACTTCAACTGAAAATGAAAATGTTGTTTATATTGCTATAAATGACACTTTAGAAGGTTTTGAAGTATCTAATACTGAAAATACAACAAATAAAATATTAGTTGATGGTAATGGCGTTGTTGTTACAGACCAAAACAATAAAGTTTTATACAGAAGTAATGAAGTAGCAGATTTAGAAATTGAAGGAAAAACTCTTACTGAAGAAATTAAAGAATCTGAACCAACACCAGAAGTAAAGCCTGAACCAACACCAGAAGTAAAACCTGAAACTCAAAAAGATGTTACACCAAAGACAGGTTTGTCAAATAGTTTAGAAATAGCTTTATTAGTTCTTGTAACATCAATAGTTTCAATTGCTATAATAAAAAACAGGTAATATAAAATGTCAAAATCTTCTAGAAAATTTAAGATCTTTATTCTTATAATTTTACTAGTACTAATAGTTTGCTCTATTTTATATATTTTAAAATATTATAATGATATTAATAATGCTAAAAAACAAAGTAATTTATTAAATGAAATTTCTATAGATAAAACTATTGCTACACAAAAAGAAAATAATACAATCGAAAATAATAACATTGAAAGTGAACCAATCAAAAGTGAAAGAATTTTAAAACTTGAAGAATTACAAAAAGAAAATTCAGATATTAAAGCATGGATTGAAATTGAAAATACTCAAATAAGCTACCCTGTCCTACAATATTCAGACAACGATTATTATATGAATCATAATTATAAAAAAGAGCAAACTATTATTGGTTCTATATTTTTGGACAAAAACTATTGTTGGGATCCTCCAAGTAGTAATTTACTAATATATGGACACAATATAAAAAATGGAACTATGTTTCAAAATCTACTAAATTATAAAAGTAAAACATTTTATGAACAACATCCTACTATTAGATTTACTACAAATACAGAAGATGCAAATTATGAAATAATATCTGCTTTCACTTCAAGAGTTTACTATAAATATGAACAAAATGTATTTAGATATTATTATTTTATAAATGCAAATAATGAAAATGAATTTAATGAATTCATACAAAACGCAAAATCTTCATCATTTTACGATACTGGAAAAACTGCTAAATATGGTGATCAATTAATGACTTTATCTACATGCTCTTACCATGTAAAAGATGGAAGATTTGTAGTTATAGCTAAAAAAAGCACTTAAAAACTAAGATTTTCTATACAATAATATTGCTTAGAAAATCTTAGTTATATTTTTTATTTAATAATGTTAATATTATATTTAAGTAATTTTATTCTAACAAATAAACTTATTGCTACTAAAGCACATATAGTAATTACCATGTAGATTGCTTTATTTTTATCTCCTGTTTGTGGTAATATTCCTTGTCTTATACCTCCATTATTAACACCACCTGTATTTGCTTGAGCTCCGATATTATTATCTTTTTCCTTTTGAGCACTACTGTTTCCGTTTCCATTTCCACTTTGGTTTCCTGTTATTCCTCCACTTTCGCTTCCGTTTCCACTTCCATTTTGACTTCCACTTCCACTTTCATTTCCGCTTCCACTTCCATTATCTTTATCTAATATTGTTACTTTAACAGAACTATCATTAGCAGATACATCAGTACTTGCTGTTGAACCAGAGAAATTAGTTAATTTAATAGTAGTTTCTCCCAATTTAGCATCTTCTTTTACTTTAAAAGTAATTGTTCCTATATTTTGTGCTGTTTTTACAACTTCACCATCATTAGTATTTCCTACAATTTTCGTTTCTTGATATAATGGTGCTTCCCATTTATCTGTACCACTTGTTGATACATATTCCAAAATAGAAGAATCAAAATCTATACTAGCTGTATAAGCTCCTATTCCCTTTTCTCCACTTTCAATAGCAATATCACTTAATGCAATAGTAACTATAACATTTTCTCCTCTTTTAACTTGCGAATTATCTACAGTTAAAGTAGTTTTAAAACTATCATCTGCTGCATACACATTCACTGCAAATAGTAATATTATCAATAGTACTGCACCAATTATTCTTTTACTCATTACAAAATTTTTCATTTTTACTACCATTCCTTTCTAAGGCACAAATCTGGTTGAAAAAGAATTAAATTATTATAATTATTTTTCAACCTTCTTTCGCCTTTAACTTATATTACGTCTTAAAAAATATTACTCTGTCTCTATTTGTTGCAATACTAACCTCTTCATCAACAATAAATCTGTTGCCGTTATTTTATTATCTTGATTAATATCTGCAGCCTTAAATTTGTCATCTGTTAAAATCCATTCCTGCTTTTCCCCTGCTATTAAATGTCTTTTTACTAATAAAAGATCTGTTGCCGTTATTTTACCATCTTGATTTATATCTCCTGATTTATCATTTTCTTGTTGAATCCAATTTACTTCTGCTACTGCTTCTCCTATATTTCCAGCTGCATCTTCAAATTTAAAAGTAAAAGTTCCATTTTTAGTAAATGTAAAATGTCTATTCATACTATTATTTGTTATTATTATTGATTCACTTTCATCTACTAGATTTGCAATAACTGGTTCATTTGTAGCTTGTTGTGTACTATATTGAATTTTTGCCGTTGGAGCTGTTTTATCTATCCAATCTACTTTTGCTTTATGTTTCTTTACTTCTACATTATCAATATCTGCCGCATCTTTATATTCAAACACAAACTCTCCATTATTTTCAAAAGTATATTTATTGTTTTCATTATTGTTTATAATTTTAACACTAGCTTCCTTACCTTCGTTGTTAATCATATATGTATTAATAGTTGCCACAACATTCTTATTTGTTATTCTTGCAATATCATATGTCATATCACTTGCTATAATATTTCCATCTTCCAAATAATCAGCTTTTATACTTTTATATGCTATGTTACTTGCTTTATCAAGAAATTTAAATTCATAATCTCCACTTTTATCAAATGTATATTCTAAAGGACTTGTTTTTACTTGTTCTAATTTCTTTAAAATTTCTTCTTCATCTGCTGTTACAGTTACAGCATTTCCATCTTTATCAAAATATTGTCTATTAGTTTTTCCATCTACTAATGTAGTCACATATGTATCAACATTTTGAACTGCACCTGTGGTATTTTTATATGTGGTTTTTACAATATTTCCTTCTTCATCTAATTCTTCTACTTTATAAACATTACCTGCAGAATCTAAATATGAAATTTTTGACACTTTTTTATCTTTAACTTCAATATAATTTATTTTTTTATTATCCTTATCTAGTAAATATACATCTTCACTTATATTATCTAATAAAATAAGTAATTTCTTATTTCCATCTAGTTTGTAATCTATATCAGCCGTTGGTACATCTTTATCTATCCAGTCTACTTTAGCAAGTGCTGAACCTTTGTTACCATTTTTGTCTTCAAATTCAAATGTAAATTCTCCATTTTCTTTAAACACATATGTATCATTTCCATCATTATTTGTAATTGTAATTTCTGTACTTGGATTTTCAAGTCTAGCAATTACATACTCACTTGTTGGTTCTTTTGTACTATAGTATACACCAGCCGTTGGAATAGTATTATCTATCTTAGTTATATCTTCAAATAAATTTATCATTGCTAATGATGCAAATATATTATGTGTTTCTATTTCTAATTTTACATATTGACCATATACACTTTCTTTAAACGTAACTTCCTTTAATTCATTATAATTATCTTTAGTACAATTTTCAATTTTTCCTGCTTCTGTCCATTTTTCTCCATCTTCACTCACATAAATTACAACACTTTTAATGTCATCAGGATCATCTACTTTATATTTTTTCTGCATAAATTCTAATGCAGATACATATCTTGGTCTATTTAATTTTATAGTAATAAATGGTTTTGTTTCTTGTTGTAAAACAGAATATCTAAAATCTGTATGCCACATTGTATTAATATTTCCATCTATTGCATTTGGAGCATAAAAAGGTCTTTTACCATCAACTGACTGAGTTGAATATTCTGCTATTTCCAAATCTGAAACTCTAATATATTTTCTTGTATCTGGTTGATTATCAACTGTAAATGTATACATTTCTGATGCTGGACTTGCTAATTTTGTACCTGATGCTCCTTGTCTTAATTGTATAGTTTTATTACCTGTTAAATCTGGTGAAGCTACATTATATGAAACCCATTCATCTTTTTCTGTATATCTCCACTGTGTTTCTAAATTAACACCTACAACTCGATTTTCTAAATCATTAGCATATAAGTTCTCTAAATTTTTCTGTTCTTCAATATCAATTTTATATATATTATTATCTGTATAATCCGTTCCAACTATATGAACATAAATATCGTTATCTGATGTAATACTTTCTATTTCAGTTTTAGTTAATTGCCATTTATGTGGTTGATCTGCTTCAAAATATACTTCATTCCAGTTTTTCTTTCCATCTATACTGTAATCCCAACGAATTCCAGTATTATCAAAACGATTTGCTAACACAATTTTTTCTGCATCTACTCCATCAAATGAAAAGTTAGCAAGTGTTGTATCTATCTGACCAAGCAAATAAGTAGCTACAGTTCTTGTAATACCAGGTTGTAAAACTCTATCTGTTGCCTCATATGATTTTCCATCATTCAATAGTTTTGACTCTAAAAGTGCATATTTAAATGTATAATCAACACTTGTAATTTTTTCTTCAATTTGATCTAGTAAATTTTTCATTGGTAATGGGAATGGCATTAATGCTTCTCCTAATTCTTCTGCTAATTTATAATAATCTGCCTCTTTTTTTGTACTATCAGATTTATATAAATTTATTAATCCCCACCATGCATCAATATTAATTTTTTGTACTTTTAATGCTTCTCTATATAATTCTTCTTGTTTTGTTTTATTTCCTTCATATAATTGAGCTGTCATAAGAATTTCTTCTGCTTTCTCATAGTTTTCATTATCATTCATAGCCTCTTGTGCTAAAACAATATAGGTTGCAGCAAATCCATCCACATAGCTATCATTTCCCCATCCAAGTGGCATTCTAATTGATAATCTTTCTGTTTTTCCTGATTGAGCCCAACCTGAAACATCATTGTCTATTGTCCAATATCCCTTACCATCTTCATTTTTTCTATAATAAATAAGTGCCGCATGCCCTGGTTGACCTATAACTGAGGCTGGTGTACCATGAGCTGCACGTATATTTGCACCTAATTTTGATATACCTCCACAAACAGCTCCTGTTCCAAATTCATTTCTCATACTCATCCAAGCCTTATATACATGGTCATTACCATTACTATATGTTACTTTATATGTAGAAAATATTCCTTCAAATACCTTATCCCAATAATCTTTTCTTGCAGGATCATGAAAAATTGGATTCTCAAAGTCTGGCCACACATAAGCAATATAAGTATGTGGTTGTAAATATTTTTCCTCTTCGTTTGGATGTTCATTTATTCTTTTTTGTGTATATTCATTTAACCATATAAGTTCTTCATTATCTGTAATGTTATTCATTACATAACGCATTTCTTCAATTGTTAATGCCTCAAACCATGGTGTATGATCTTGCCTATCAGATACTTTAAATTTTCCTTCATCATATAATTTTTTATATATTTCATAACGAACCGCAGAATCTGATCTGTTACTTGGGTGATCTATTTGCGCCCAGTATCCAACTTTTGTTGAATGTGTTAAAGAAAGTGCAATTACCATTTTCTTATATACATTACCTTTTGTCATTTTTGGATACCATTTATTATTTGTTGGCTCTGCATTATTAAAATCTTCTTTATATTTACTATAAAGTTTAGAAAGTTCTTTTATTGAATTATAGTAACTTCCTCCATCTGGTTCTCCACCTAATACATATAAATGAAGGTTTTCTACATCACTCATTAACCATTGTACTGCTGTTTTATATTGTTCATTCTGATTTACTATTGCTTGTAAAAGATCATATCCTACATTATTTACAAATGTTCTTTGTAATAATGTTAATTCATCTTGTTCTAATTGTTGCTGTAATGTTTTACCTTTTAAAGCTTCATCATATTCTTCTACTGTTTTTATAAAATCTACCTTATTGGCTGTTGTTTCTTTATATCCATCTTTATATAATTTTGCATCTGCATAAACAGCATGGTCTGATGCATTATTTCCATTATTGTTACAATATAATTTTAAATATTTTGCACCTTTAATATTTATTTTTATAAATACTGCTTCACTATCACCTTTTAAAACCTGTGGAGTTTCTTCTGTTTTTAATACCCAATCTGTTCCATTTTCTGATGTAGATATAGAAAATTTTACACCATTTCCATTTTTTCCACGGCTTTCATCTACACCAATATATGTAGAAAAAAAGTCATAATCATATTTACTTATATCGTATATTAATGTTGAGGTAGCATGGGCAGATACACCTTTTAAAAAGTACTTTTTCTTTCCATTTACTATTAATGTAATTAATCCATTATTATATTGTGTTTCTAAATTGCTATCTAATGTTATGCTTCCCCATTCTACTGTTGACTGGTCTTTAGTATATTCAATATCAGATAAATACTTCATATCTTCTGAATCAGTATTTTCTGCTAAATAATGTTGTACTTCTCCTTTTATCACTTTTGTAGTATCATTTTGTGCAATATTACAATTACACGCAATATTTTTAATTGTCAAAAATATTACTAATAAAATCAGGCTAATAATGATTATAGACAGTATTTTTATTTTTTTATTTCTCATATTTTTTTCCACCCAAAAACCTCCTTTTACTTAACATTACTTATATTATAACATATTTTCTTAATTCTGTAAATATATTCCTTTAGATTATACTATATGTCAACTGCATTGGTTACTAGTCAGCCATGTTATTATATATACTCCCATATTAAAACAAAAGCTAAAATTTTCTAAACAATAATTTGTTCAGAAAATTTTAGCTTTGTCTTTTTATACATTTTTCTTAGTTGAATTAATAATACTTGCTTTCTAACTGCCATTTTAAAATTGGATATCCATTGTTAATTCCTATTGTATCTGCAGTAAATGCTTCTCCCAATTCGTTTTCTGTTAATTTTCGTAACTCTTCAACACTTTTTTCTTCAGTATTATCAGTTACCTCTTTTTTTATTTCTCCAATTCCTTTATCTGCTGTTCCAGTTAACCAGTAACAATTTGAAGTAGGGTTTTGCTCATAGTCACCAATATATCCAGTAATACTAGCTCTTCTTCGTTCTTTTCCTTCTTCATTTCCTGTTTCTAATATTATTTCTCTTACATTATAGCAATTTTTCAAAGGAGAAGCCTTCTCACCAATCTGCCCCACTATTCCAGCTGAAACAGGACAAACATCCGTTAAGTTATTAGATACTAATTTTATCGTCCCAGTATTATAACAAGAACTTACAATTCCACTTAACAATTCTGGACCTATCCCAGAACTCCTACAATTCTTATCTGTATTAGACTCTATAACCGTTATTTTTCCCGAATTACAACACTCTTCAATAGAATAAATAGTGCGATTTCCGTGACCAAAGATTCCACCAGCACCAATATACGATCCGTTTTGTAGTTAACGTAACATTTCCTAAATTATGGCATTGCTTAATCATTCCTGTCTCAACTTCAGAACATATTCCACCAAAAAATTTGCCTTTTCCACTTATTGTAGCATTATTTAAACATCTTTCTATAGTTCCTCCTTTATTCCATGCACAAATTGCTCCAACATTTGTTGCATTTGCCTCTATTGTTCCACTTTCTATTATTACATTTTTTATTGTTCCTGTATTATAGCCGAATAATCCAATAATTTCAGCCTGTTCCTCACTTTTTATATATAAATTTTTTATTGAGTGTTCTCCTCCATCATATGTTCCATTAAATGGACGATCTTTCGTTCCAATAGGAGTCCAGCTTCCATTTTGAGCTCCTCCCATATCTATATCTGCTGTTTGCTTAATTATTTTTCCTGTATAATCATCCCCGTTATTTACACTTTCCTCAAATTTTTTAAAATCTTCTAAACTTTCTATTACAACATCTATTACTTTTTCTTCCGCTAAATCAAATTTTTCTTCTTTTTCTTCTACTTCTATTACTATATTTCCATTTTCTTCTTTTATCATTGCAAAGTATTTATCTATAGGCAATATTATACTTCCATTTGCATAATATTTTACATTTTCATATTTTTTTGATAATTTACCTTGTAATTTATCCATACTAAAATCATTATTATTATCATAGCAGTCAAATATTTCCAATTGTATTTTTTCCTTTATTGCTTCTTTATTTGTTTTATCTGCGGCTGTTGTTGCTTTAGTCAATATTCCATCTTGTCCAGATAATGTTGATAGAGTTACTCCTACTAATATTAACAATACTATTATTGTTATTACTAATGCTATTAATGTTATTCCTTTTATTTTTGCTTTTTTCTTACCTTTATCTGCATTTTCTGCTCTTTTCTTGACATCTCTATTTTTTATTTCTTCTCTTTCCCCCATCTTTTTCTCCTTTGTTTCTACACACTAAATTTAATAAATATTTTTTTTATTTTATTTTTATATTGTTTTTATGTCAATGTGTTAGCAGATATGTTCTATTTCTTACTAAATACTTTCCTTATTTTTTACATTTAATATCTATAAAAATTAAAAAAATGTAAAATTGAGAGGTACTTTATCAAGTTAGTTGACAAAGTACCTCTATAGAAGGACAGCTAATTTCTTGGACAACCTACTTAAGCCTTTAATACAAAAGTTATTAGATACAATTCTTGAAATATTAAGGGTAATATCTCCTGCTGTCTTTAAATCATTTTAATTTTTTTCTTATCTTGCCATATTAAAAACCTCCTTATGACTTTTTCTATTTTATCATAAGAAGGTATTTTTCAAATTACACAAAATTATGACATTCCCACTCATGCTACACATCCGCTAAGACTACGCGGAATGCACAATCCCTATCAGCCGCACCGCGAAGTAGCTCCACATGCAAACACACCAGCAGTCTCCCCACGATTCCAACGGGCGCCACGAGCCATAAATGGATTGCCAGGGTGTACCAAACAATCATAGTCGTTAAACCATCCTCTTCCTTCATCATTATCCTTTACATTTACTGTATTCACATAAACATCCCATATTGCATCTCCTACTTTTGATTTTTCTTGTACTGGTATATAACCATCTTCTGACTCATATTTTGTTGCCCATTTATCATTTGTTTTATTTACACCTGCAAATGAACTTCCATATTGTGTCTCCCAATTATTATTATCTGTATTATTAAATGCTGCTACTCTTTCCCATGCCAATCCACTTAAGTCATATATTCCAGATATGTTTCCTGTTGAACTTGATAATTTTCCTATTTCTCCATCAAATCTCTGTTCATCGGTTGGTTCTTCATAAGTATTATTATATATTGCATTATTGCCTATTCCTCTTCCTGCTCCTGTTATAAATTTACCACTCTGATTTACACTTACCTCTGTTCCATTTCTTCCATATTTACTATGTGTTAAATATGCTACTGCTCCCCATTCACTATTTTTCATTAAATGACTTTCTTTATTGCTATCATAATTTCTTCCATTTGTATATATTTTCCCTACTGATATAAATCCCCAATTACTTACATTTGGTTTGCTTACTGCTTTTATTGTATCACTTGTTAGCACATCTCCTATTTCCTTACTATCTGTATTCGTATGGACCTTATCTTTTTCCATGCTCATTTTGTATTTTGCTACCCATATTCCTGATAATTCTCTATCCCATCCTCCATTTTCATATCCTTTTCCGCTCTCATCACAAAATGCTGGATGTACTATATACCCATCTCCTAATCTTTGCTTTACATTTTCTGCTGTTACATCTGTTCCTATAAATTCTACCTCTATTGTTCCTGCTAGTGTATCAGCTGGTGTGCCACCTAATGCATCATTTGTTATCTTATATGCAAACCTTGGTATCCATACAAAATAACTTCCATCTGATAGTTTTACATTTGCCCATTTGTTATTTCCATAATCACACCATTCATCTTCAATAAATTCTTCACTTCCATCTTTTCCTTCTTCTACTTCTGTTCCATCTTCTTTCCAATATACCCTCTTAGCTGTTGAATCTTTTAGTACTGGTATTATTTCTCCTGCTTTTCCTATTTTTGTTCCATCTGCGTTTGATGGTAATCCTATCTCTTCTTCATCTTT
The DNA here is from genome assembly GCA_947626815.1 of uncultured Clostridia bacterium. GTDB lineage: Bacteria > Bacillota > Clostridia > TANB77 > CAG-508 > CAG-269. The sequence goes on from CANQTN010000009.1 coordinate 31,333, forward strand.
ATATAATGTTACATTTCCTTGTCCATCTATTCTTACATTATATCCATCTACTACAAATTTCAAACATCCTCTTAGTTTTTCCTCCTCAGCATTTTGCAAATAATATTTTGGATGTTCTTCTAGCTCACTTCCAAAATTATTCTCTATATTTGTTGATAATTCATCCATATCTAATCTTCCCGTTGTATTATATGAGCCATATACTTGAATTTGTGCCTTTTCCTTTATTGATTCTTCATTTGTCCTATCTGCCGCTGTTGCTGCTTTATTTAATATTCCATCTTGTCCAGATAATGCTGATAATCCAACTCCTACTAATATTAATAACACTATTATTGTTATTACTAATGCTATCAATGTTATTCCTTTTACTTGCTTTAAGTAGTTAATTTTCAACTGCTTTTCCTGTCTTCTTTTTAAATTTTTTACTTCTTGGATATTACTTATTTCTTCTTTCATTTTTCTTCTCCTTTGTTTCCAACATAAAAAATTAATAAGTATTTAAAATTTTTACTTATTAATTTTTACCTTTTATATTTAAATTTTACTTTTTATTTTACTCTTATGTCAATGTGTTATAAGTTACAAAAATTATCATAAATTCACTGGTCAATGGTACAAATAAATAATATATTTCCTTTACCATTTGTACCATTAACCAATAGACTGTTATCATCATGGATCCTTTTTATTACCTCATCAATCAATTATTTATTTTTTAAATATAACTTTTGCATTTTTACCATCAGCCAAATTATCATAAACCGTTCTTCCATCATATGAAGCATAATATTCAAAACGATATTTTTTATCTGTTTTATCTGATGTTAATACCTTTCCAGCTGGTCCTTTATTATTAGTTGATGTTATAGTATATTTTGAAAATTCATCTGAATCTTGTGTAGACATTTGCATTATTATAAATCCCGCCTCATCTTCATTTATATCAGTTTCATTATAAGTATTATTACTTATTGCAAATTCTGCTGTTGATTTAGTTGTATTAGATAATCTTATTGCATTTTTAGAAATTTCAAAAGTATTATTATAAATTTCTATTTTAGCACCTGGTTCAACTGTATATATATTTATATGATTATGAGTATTTGTTTTTCCTGTAAATGTATTATTTGCTATAGCTGTACCACTTTTAACTGATTTTCCATATCCAAATTCAATTGTATTATACACATTATTTACATCAAATGTATTCCATCTAATATCTGCTTTTATTCCTTCAGCTGGTAAATAAATTGCACTATATGCTATTTTACCATCTTGTGCTTTATTAGAAATTGTTGTATTCCACATTCTGAAATTTTTTGCTTCAGATTTTACAATATAATAACGGTTACTAATATCATTAGATTTTTCATTTCCAGTTCCATCACCTACAATATTTAATTTATGTAGATTAAGACTAGGTACACTAGATGTAGCAGTTATTGTTCCTTTTAAAGTAACTTTTCCTTTTCCAATTAATGTAACTGGTTGATTTGTATTAATTTGTAAGTTATTAATATCAATTTGTAATTCTTCTTCATTGTCTGAACCTATTACAATTGGCATTGCACCATTTTGACCAAGATGTGAAATTGCTGTTTCTAATGCTGCTTTACTATTAACTTTTTCAAATGGTGTTTGTGTATATTGTGCATAATAAGTAACATTCTTTGTTGCTCCTGGAAAACTTGAATTTACAATAGGAGCTTCATTATCTACATTCCATACATTATTAAATGTGTATCTACATAATGCTGTTATAACATCATCATAAGGTTGATTAACACAATTTGGAGCAGTTGGTTTCTCACCTTGCATACAAAATCTAGATAATGCTGTACCTTTTAAACGGAATGTAATTTGATATAAGTTAGAATGTTCTGAATTAATATAGTAATATACCACTCCTTGTTTTTTATTTAATATGTCTTCATTATCTTTTCTAGTTATCTCATATGGATTATCTAAACGTGTATAAACATCTGCATTTGTAACTATTCCTGATGTTAAAACTGCAATTGCAGGTTTTTTATAATTTTCATCTGAACAAGTTAAGTCTATTCCTGTAAATGTACCTTGTGCACTTACTTTAACACCTGATGCAGTATTTCCTGATACATCAAGCTTACTTGCTACAACTGTTGCATTATCTCCAACTAAAATTGCACTTGATGCTCCTGTAAGTTTAAGATCATTTAATGTTACTTCATTATTACCAGAAATTTTAAATATATAATTTTCAGTACCTTTACCATTACTTCTAGTTATTGTATTTGTTCCTTTGTTTTCAATAGTAACATTTCTACTTATCTCAATATCTTCACTAACATCAAATGATTGAGCAATTATTATATGTTCTTTTGTTCCTTTTATAGCATCTTTTAAAGATTGTTCATTTATTACTTCAATGTAATTAGATATAAAATTAATATCATATTTTACTTTATCATCCTCAGAAATATCATTTTCTGATTTTAAAATATACTCATATTTATCTGCTGTTATTGTTACTGTTACTTTTTTATCAACTAAACTAGATAGCTTGTCTATTCCACCTGTCATTTGAGCTATTACTGTCTTTAATCTTTCAGCTATTTCTCCATAATCTAATTTTTCTGTTGATAAAAATTTAACAGATGTACCTTGATATTCTACATTTACAGACTCTACTCCTTCTGTTTCAATTATTTCTTTTAGTTTTACAATAATGTTTGTTCCTGAAATTTGTGAGATTTGTTTGTCATTATTTATTATATCTATTGTAATAGCCCCATTTTTAAAATTAACTTTAAAATCTTCACTATTTATTTCACTAATTGCATCTTCTATTAATGAATCTATTAGTATTGGCTTTTTAAATACAGCTCTTAATTTTAAATCAGTTTCTATTGAATCTTCGAAATTATATCCATTATCTTCTCCTTCTTTTGCCCAATATTGGAATTCATATCCATCTTTAGAAGGATCTATTTCTGGTTTTGATACTTTATCTCCTTGTACAACTGTTTGTTGTGTTTGAGTACCATTATTTTCAAATGTAACTGTATATGTTGTTGCTTTAAATACTATATTATATGTTATGTCTTTTGTTTCCTCATTAGTTTGTGCTTTTTCACCTAAATGTAATGTTAATATAAATTCTTTGTCTACTAAGTCTCTATTTTTCACAATTTGGTTTTCCTTTAGCTTTTCTACTAACCATTCACGATTATATGTGTCTAATTGTTCTTGCTCTGCTGTAAGTATAAATTTTCCTTCTTTTGTAGATAAGTCTATTGAACTTACATTATCTTTTAACATACTATATAATACTGCTAATATATTTGAGCCTCTAACACTACTTAGTTCTTTTTTAGCATCTTTCATATGAATTGTCATTGTTTCATCTTCATAACTTGCTTCATATCCACTTCCTGCACTTACTAATGCTTTTATTTGTTCTGCTAATTTGTCTTTTTGTACTACCTCTATTAATTTAATATCAAATTGTGTTTTTTCATCTTTGGCTACTGCATTTTGAGGGTCCATTGTAACTTCAAGTTTCATGTTACCACATTTTATTAAATCTCCTAATGTTATTTCATTAAAATCTACTTTACCTGTTGCTTTTTTTAATAATTCTTGGAATTTTAACCAAGTATCTGATTGTGGACCAGATCCACTGCTTACCATGTCCTTTGTAAATTCAACATAATTTTGACTTTCTAAGTCTGGTAGAACCTCTGTACATGTTATTTTTAGTTTTGTTATATATGGATTAGCAAGAATTCCTACTATATCTCCTATTAATCCTGTACCTTGTATTTGGCTATTCTTTTTAGCCTTATTATATACATTAAATATTAGTGCATCATTTTTAAATTCTGCTCCATAATCTTCGCTTTTTATTTTTTCAGCTGCTTGTTCTAGTAATTTACTAATATCTACTACATTATACCATTTAGCTTCTAATGTAATATCTCCTGTTATTGTTGTTTCACTAGGTTTAAATTCTGTTCCATCTTCTTTAAACCAACCTTTAAATTTATATTCTTCACCTCTAGAAAACTCTGGGATTTGATCCTCTGGGATGTTTTTATTTTCTTCAACTCTAATAGTTTTTTGTTCTCCATTTTCATAGCCAGCTTTAAATGTAACATGATATTTATTAATTACTTTATTATAATCTATATACTCTATGTCTATTTTATTATCGTCATCTAATAATAATTTTGTATTTCCTACCATGTTATCTGCTATTTTCCAACCTATAGTTTTATCATTTTCATCTAGTATTGGTTCTAATTCATGTATTGCCATTTTATCAAATGCTGTTTTACCTTTTATTTCTCCATCTTCTGTATTTAGTTGTATGCTTCTTGCTGCTAACATTACATCTTGTATACTTAACTCACCACTTGCAGATGTAAATGCATATTTTCCAATAATATATACATAGTCTGCATATTCATTAATATTCGCAATTTCTTCCTTAAATTCATCCATATTAAGTTGTGCTGCTTGTGCTGTATTTGCTAATGAACCTAAGAAAAACATCGAAGCTAATATTAATATTTTATCAATTTTACCTTTCATTCTATTTCCTCCTATTTAGGTTTATATAAATTGCAATATTGCAGTTCTTGTAACTCCATTTGGAAGTTTTATTATAACATTTGGATTACCAATTACATCTGAGGCTTTTACTGTATTATTTCCGTTTTTTAATCTATATGTATGTGTTCCTATTATTACTGATGAAAAATCTGTAAATGTTGCTCCATCTCTTGTTACTGTTGCTGTATATTGCATTACTGTTCCTTCTAGTCCACTATTAACTGCTTTTAATAATAGTTTGTATACAGATTGTACTGTTACTCTATATGTGCTTGAATGTTGTCCATCTTCTGTTGTTGCTGTTATTATAACTTCACCTTCTTTAATTCCTCTAACAACACCACTATTACTTACTGTTGCTATTGTTTGATCATTTGATGACCATATAACTTTTTTATTTGTTGCGTTATTTGGAGTTATTGTTGCTGTTAATTGTATTGTATTTCCAGCATTAACCTTTGTCGCTCCACTTATTGTAACTCCTGTTACAGGAATTGTTCTAGTTTTTACATTTATTGTTATTTTATCTGTATATGAACCATCCTCTGTTTTTACTGTAATTATTGCACTTCCTAATTTTAATCCTTTTACTACACCATTATTGCTTACTGTTGCTACTGTTTGGTCACTTGATGTCCATATAACTTTTTTATTTGTTGCATTACTTGGTGTTAATGTTGCTGTTAATGTTATGCTTTCTCCTACATATACTTCATTTACTCCATTTATTTTTACTCCTGTTACTTTAACAGTGTTTGGTGTACTTGGTGTGTTTGGCATATTTGGCATATTTGGTGTATTTGGTGTGTTTGATGTATTTGGTATACTTGGTGCATTTGGAGTATTTTGCATATTTGGTTTTACATTTGCACTATTGTTATTTTTATTATAACTTCCTGTATTTGTATTACTATTTGCTTTATTTATTGTTATTGCATATGTTGCTACTTTTTTTCCATCTACAGTTGTTACTGTAATTATAACCTTTCCAGCTTTTAATCCTTTTACTAGACCATTTTGATCAACTGTTGCAACATATGGATTGCTACTTTTCCATACTACTTGTTTATTTGTAGCATTATCTGGTGTTACATTTGCTATTAAAGTTATTGCTTCACCAATTTTTAGTTCTTTGTTACCATTTATCGTAATTCCTACTACTTCTATTACATCTTTTGCTACTACTACTTCACACTGAGCCGTAAATCCTCCTTCTTCTGTTTTTACTGTAATAATTGCTGTTCCTTCATTTAACGCTGTTATATTTCCATTTTCATCTACTTTTACTATATTTTCGTCACTTGATGTCCATATTAGTTTTGTTTCTTTTGCATTTTCTGGCTTTAATGTTGCTACTAGCATTCCTGTTCCATTTAGTGTTAGTTTTAAATTTTCTAAATTTAAACTCACACCCTCAATATTAGCATTTCCTCGTGCTATCCATTGAGCTTTCAATGTTATATCTTCTTTAATTATTGTATTAAAATCAAACAATTCTTCATTGTAATACCATCCTACAAAAGTATAACCTTCTCTTTCTGGGTCTTTTGGCAATTTTATTTTTTCATTTTCTTTTACACTAATAGTGCTTACTTCTGTTCCATCATTTGAATCAAATGTTACTTTATATATCGGCTTTTTGAAAAATACAAAAGATAAAAGAATTGCAATAATAAATACCAAAAGTAAAATACCTGCCAATAAAATTTTTTTATTTTTATTGTTTTTCATAAACAATTCTCCTTTCCAAACATACTTTTATTAGCTGTTTATCTTTACTAAATAAAAATTCACCTCCTAGTATTTTAATTAAAGGTTTGGTTTCCCCTGATAAATTTATTGTAGCATTTTATTCGTTTTTATGTCAATCATTTTTCACAACTAAAAACATGCAATTTTTTCCTATTTACCAACGAATAAATAAATTGTTGCAAAAATCTAAGTTATACATTTTTCTGCTTTATGTTGAGTTTGCTATCGTAAATAATGATCTTAACAATATTTAATTTTTTGAATAAAATAATTAAGAGGTGGTTGAAATGTTTAAAAATATATTTTATACAGCAAAAGCTAATATAAAAGGTGGAAAAAAATATCCTAAAATAGATGGCACAGTTACTTTTAGAGAAACTAAAAATGGCATAATAATGACTGCTAAAATTAACAATTTACCTCAATCTAAAAATAAATGTAAAGGTAGATTTTTCGGATTTCATATTCACGAAGGAACTTCTTGTACTGGAAATTCAGAAGATGAATTTGCAAATGCTAAAACACATTTAAATCCTACAAATTGTCCTCATCCTTTTCACATAGGAGATTTACCTCCATTGATTGAAAATAACGGCTATGCCTATATGAGTGTTTTAATAAACAAGTTTAAAATAAAAGATATTCTAGGAAAAGTAATAATTATTCATGATATGCCAGATGACTTTACAACCCAGCCAAGTGGAAATTCTGGAACTAAAATTGCTTGTGGCAAAATTGAAAAATAAAATAAAAGATTTGCAAAATTATTGCAAATCTTTCACTTTATTTTTCAAATATATACACCTTTAAATTTTTAATATTTTACAAAAATCTTATTTCCTTTATTTATTTTTATTCCTTCAATTGGAGTTTGTTCTTTAATTATTGTATTTTCTTTATCTAATGTTTCTTCATTTTCTTCTGTAATTCCATTAATGCTTAATTCTAAACCTATCTCTTTCAATACTTTTTCTGCTTCTTTTATTGATAATCCAGTTATATTTGGTACACTCACTTCTTCTACAACTTCCAGCTCTTCTTGTTTTCCTTGATTTACTTCTAAATATGGCAAAATTTCACTAAATATTTGACCTCCTACTGGTGCTGCAACACCACCTCCTTGATGTCCCCCTTCTCCTGTTGGATTATACAAAGTTACCAATACAACAACTTGTGGATTTTCAATTGGAGCAACTCCGGCAAAAAGATGTAACATACTTATTGGTATTTACTCCATCTTCTGAAGTTCCTGTCTTTCCACCAATTCTATACCCTGCTACTTTAGCATTTTTTCCTGTTCCCTCTGCCACTACTGATTCCATCATACTCAAAACTTTTTCCGAAGTTTCTTTTGAAATAATTTCACCATTAGTTTTTACCGGTATATCAGTAGCTTCTTTTGTCTGACTATTAATAATTTGTTTTACTACTCTAGGCTGTATACTTATTCCACCATTTGCAATACTTGAAACCGCTGTAACAAGTTGTATAGGAGTAATCTCAAATCTTTGGCCAAAACTAATCGTTGCAAGCTCAACTGGACCCGCCTTTTCCTTAGCTAAAAAAATACTATTAGCTTCTCCTGGCAAATCAATTCCAGTTTTATTTAATAATTTAAATTTATTCAAATATTGATAATATTTATCTACTCCTATTTTTTGACCCAGTCCAATAAAAACTGGATTACAAGAATTCATCAAAGCCGTTCTTAGACTTTCTGAACCATGTGGCTTATAATATCTCCAACATTTAATTCTAACTCCAGCTACTTCTATTGAACCTGTACAAGAAAATTCTCCTTCTTTATCAATATCTGTAACCAGTCCCTCTTCAATAGCTGCTGATGTAGTTATCAATTTAAAAACTGAACCTGGTTCATAAGTATCTGCAATTGCCTTATTTCTCCATACTGCCTGTAAATTTTTTGTTTTTTCCGATTGTTGCATATTTTCCCATATTCCCTTCAGTTCATCTGTATAAGCATTATATGGATTATTTAAATCATAGTTTGGATATGTAGCCATTGCTAAAATATCTCCATTTTGCGGATTCATAACAACTACATTTCCTCCATCTGTACAAGCATTATCAATACATGCTTCTTCTAAATATTTTTCTACTATAGATTGAATACTCAAATCGATTGTTAACACTAAATCATTTCCATCAATCGCTGATACATAATTTTCCCCTTCTTCACCTATTTCTCCACCTTTTGCATCTGTATGACGTTGTATAGAACCTTGTGTTCCTTTCAGCTCCTTATCATACTTTGCTTCAATTCCGTCCAAACCTTGATTATCACTTCCACAAAAACCAATTATTTGTGAAGCAAGATTTGAATATGGATAATACCTTTTTGTATCTTCATCAATATTAATTCCTGTTTTTATCCCGTTTTGTTCCATCCAAACTCTTAATTTATCTGTTTTTTCTTTATCTACTTTTTTCACAATTGTCTCAATCGAACTTCTTTTACTTACTTTTTTTAGTGTTGCTTCATAATCTAGCTCAAAAATATCTGCTAAAATTTGAGCCACTTTTTCTTTATTTTCTTTTGCTATATTTCCAGGATTTACACTCACTGTTTCTACTGTACTACTCACCGCCAATATATTTTTTCCAGTCGCATCATAAATAACTCCTCTTTTGGGGTTAATTGCTCTATCTAAAGTCTGCTGAACATATGCCATACTAGATAATTCCCCACCTTTTATTAATTGTATATATCCTACTCTTGTAATTAAAAGTGTTATTATACTAAATGCTATAAAAAGAATATTTTTCAATTTTTTCTTACTTGAAAGCTTTATTTTCATAATAAAAAAACCTCCTAATTAATATTATTAGAAAGTTTTTTGTTTATTACTTATTATTTTTTATTAAAAATCTTGTCTATAAACTTTTCAAACCAATTTTTTTCCTTCTCTTTAATTACTTCCTCTGATGCAGACACTACATAATCTTTCTTTGGCAAAGTAACATATATTGTTTGTTTATTTGTTAATTTTTGCATTCCTAATTTTTCTTTTGCCAATTTTTCTATAGTATTCAAATTTAAACTATTTTCAATATTCACCTTTAATTGTTCATTTTCTTTTTGAAGCGATGACAGTTCCTTTTTTAATGTCTGGACCTTATTAAACTTTTCATTTATCTGAGAGTTTCTATAACTTATGGTTAAAAGCAACATAAACACTCCAATTACAAGAAATGTTAATTGAATTTGTTTCTTTTTCTGTTTTATTGATAATTTTGGACCTTTTTTTGGCAAGTCTTTTACTAATTTTATTTTCTCTTCTTTATTTTCTTGTTGCGTTTTAGGTGCTACTTTTCTTGGGCTTGTACCATATTCATATCTACTTTTTGCCATAAGTTACTCACCTCCTCTTTTGTTTATTTCTTTTCAAATACTCTTAATTTTGCACTTTTACTTCTTGAATTTTCTTCAATTTCTTTATCATCTGCCATTATAGGTTTTTTGGTTATTATTTCTCCTAAAGAGTTTGCTCCACACATACAATATGGTAAATCTTTTGGACAAATACAGTGCCCTTTAGCTTCTATAAATGCCTTTTTTACAGCCCTATCTTCTAATGAATGAAATGTAATAACACATAATCTACCTTCACTTTTCAAACAATCTATACTATCCATAATTGTATTATATAATGGCTTTATTTCATTATTAACTTCTATTCTAATTGCTTGAAATGTCCTTTTAGCAGGATGTCCATCTTTTTGCTTAGATTTAGGTATTGATTTTTCAATAATATTTACTAATTCCTTTGTCGTTTCTATACTATGTTCTTTTCTAGCTATGCAAATATTTCTAGCAATGTTTCTAGAAAATCTTTCTTCCCCATACTCATAAATAATCTTTGCTAAAATACTTTCTTCATATTCATTTATAACATTTTTAGCAGTTAATTTTTGCGATTTATCCATCCTCATATCTAAGTCATTTTCACCTAAATAACTAAATCCTCTATTTCTTTCATCTAATTGATATGATGAAACTCCTAAATCTAATAAAATACCATCTACTTCATCTATATTTAATTTATCTAATATTTCTTTTATATTATCATGATTGCCATGCACATATTTTACATTAGAAAATTCTTTTAAATTATCTTTCGCAGCTTTTAGTGCTTCTTCATCTCTATCTATTCCTACTAAAATACCTTGATTTGATAATTGTTTAACTATCTCTTTGCTATGTCCTGCTCCTCCTAATGTTCCATCTACATAAATACCATTGGGATTTATTTTTAATTGCTCTATACATTGTTTTAACATGACTGGTTTATGTTTAAATTTCAACTTTGCACCTCTCTACATGTAAAATATATTTCTTAACTTTAAAAATAGCTGGTAATTTCTGCAAACTACCAGCTGACTTTCTTTGTTTTTATCTTTTGATATTCCAATCATCTTATGTAGCATTCATTCGTATATTTTATTTCTTCCTTATGTATTTCCAAATCTTTAGTATTTTACATTTAAACTTCATCTTTTGTCTTTCATCTTTTGTAAAAAAATATTTGCTGCTTTATCTTTTGTTTTTTCATTTTTCTCTTTAGTTTGCTATTTAGATTTTTTCTTATCTTTTGTTCTTTGTTTATTTTTTCTTTAGAATTTACTTCTAATTTTATCTTTTGTACCTTGTCCTTTGTATCTTTTTCTTTCGTCCTTTTTTATTTTTTTCTTTTGTAAATTTGTCTTTTGTAACTATATAAACTTTTTCAAGTTATATACCAAGCATTGTCATATTTTCTGCAATTTCATCTGCTGAAATATTTTCATCACAATTCTCCCATGTTTGTTTATCCCAAATTTCAAGTCTTGTGCCTACCCCAATTATAATTGCTTCTTTCTCTAATTTTGCTGCTATTCTTAAATTATTAGGTAGTAAAAATCTACCTTGCTTATCTATTTCACATTCTGTTGCCCCTGACAAGAAAAATCTTACAAAATTTCTTGCATTTTTATCTGATAGTGGAAGTGCTTTTAATTTAGATTCAAAATTTAACCATTCGCTTTGTGAAAATGCAAATAAACATCCATCTAAACCTTTTGTTACAATGAATTTTTCTCCCATATCGTTTCTTAATTTTGCAGGCATTATTAATCTACCTTTTACGTCGATAGAATGTTCATATTCACCAATTAGCAAACAGTTTCACCTCTTCTCACTTTCTACCACTTTAAACCACTTTTCTCCACTTCAATTAAATTTTAATATAACTTTTATTATTTTGCAAGCTTTTTTCAAAATTTTTTTATTTTTTTTTTAATTAATTTTTAAAACCCTAACTAAATATGTTTTCATATTTTAAGGAGTTATTTATCTTCAATGATAAAATAGTTCATGCAAAATTATAAATTATAAAGCATTAGAAATGTTTTTTATATTCTTTAATACACGAAAAAAATTCATGCAATTATTTGTCTTATTTTTTAATTTTATAGAACTTTCCGTATTATATCTGAATTTTTTTCTTATTAATAGTTCGTTCTTTTTTTTAGTTCTAATTGCTATACTTTTTATATAAGGAGGAGTAGCATGAACAATCAAGAAAAAATTTTAAGAAAAAGCATTGGTAAAAAAATAAAATTAGCTAGAACAAAAGCCGAATATACACAAGAACAATTAGCTGAAAAACTCTCATTATCTCCTAGATATATTAGTCAATTAGAAAGAGGTATTGCTTTTGGAAGTGCTACCACAATTATAAATGTGTGTAAAGCCTTGCAAATAGACTCTAATTTTTTATTTTATGATTTAATTAATAATAACTCTTCCGCTTTGGATAACATTACAGATGATAAATTTTTAGAAAATTATTTACGATTAGATGATTATAATAAAACAATTTTAGCTGTACTTGCAAATGAATTAATAAAAATTCAAAACAAGCATAGAAACTAAAACTAAAAAAAATTGTCAACAAGGTTCATCCTTATTGACAATTTTTTTAATTTGCTTCTCTTGCTTTTATAATAGTTCTATGCTTACTATCTGTTGTACAAGTAATTAAAGTTATTTCCCTTTTACCATTTGTAAGTTGCGACGTACAACTTACATCTGTTGGATCTACTACATATTGGTTATATACTTTATATTGTATTGTTTTTCCAGATAAATCTGTTATGTCTATAATGTCTCCTGTTTCTAAAGTAGATATTTTACTAAAAAATTTTGTGTTTCTATAATTGTGCCCTACTATGCAATAATTTCCTACTTCATTCGGCTCTGGTCCCCAAAACTTAACAAGTGATATTTTTAACAATTCTTCTGTTTCTTCTGCTGAATCTGTTACTCCATCTAAAATAGGATATTTTATATCTAATTTTGGTATACTTATTGTTGCTCCAACTGTATAGCTATATCCATTTTTCGTTGATTGCTTTTCCATATTTACAACAATTGGTCTATCTTGTGGTGTATTTTCTATCTCACTTTCATCAGCATCTTGTAATTCATCATTTAATACAACCACTAAAACCCCCTTATCTGCAACTGTTGTGTCCTTTTTTTCTGGAAAATTTAGTTCCTCTAAAATTTCTTGTGATACCTGTTCACTTTTATTTCTATCATATTCAGCATATATATATGCTGAAATTAATGCAACTAACACAAAAATTGAGATAACGAATTCAAATTTATAAATCTTCTTTTTCCTTTTTAATTCAGGTGTTATATACAATTTTTTAGTTATCAAAATTTGATTCATTATATTCTCCCTTTTCAATATTTTATCAATTCCCTTTTTTATTATATCACAAATTCTAGCATATGGAAATACTTTTTAATAAATTTGCAATATTAGCATAATCTTCTAATTTTAAATTTTCAGGTCTCGCATTTATACTTATTCCTAATTTTTTTAATATTTCTGCACCTTTTTCTTTATCTGAAAAAACTTTTGTATTTACTAAAACATTTAATAGCGTTTTTCTTCTTTGCATAAAAGCATTTTTTATAATCTTAAACATCATTTCCTTATCTTTTACTTTTACAGGCGGATTTCTTCTTATATTCAACTTTATTACTTTTGAAGTAACTTCTGGCTCTGGTATAAATGAATTATTTTCAACCTCTATTATTTCTTCTACTTGTGCATAATAATAAACACTATAAGTTATACTCCCTGTTTGCCTTTCACCTGGTAAAGCACTTATTCTATCTGCCACCTCTTTTTGTATCATAACTGTTATACTTTCTAATGATAAATTATCTTCTAATAGTTTCATAATAATTGGTGTAGTTATATAATATGGTAAATTTGCTACTATTTTTACATTTTTTATATTTTCTTTTTCATTTTCTATTATATTTTCCAAATTTACTTTTAGAATATCTTGATTTAAAATTTCAAAATTATCATATAATGAAAATCTATCTACTAAAATGCTTACCATTTTTTTATCTAGCTCTATACATATTACTTTTTTAGCTTTTTCTAATAAATGTTTTGTTAAAGTCCCCAATCCTGGTCCAATTTCAATTATTAAATCATCTTTTTCTATTTTACTACTATCAATAATAGATTTAATAACATATTCATCAATCAAAAAATTCTGTCCTAGAGATTTATTTGCCTTTATATTATATTTATTCATTATAAATTTAGTTTCTTGCAAAATTGTATCCATTTCTCTCCCCTATATAAAACATTTATTAGTATTATATTATACTATATTTTCCTTATTTTTTCAAGTTTTATTGATTTTTATATTTATTTAATATAAAATATAATTAATTTATTATATTATAACTAAAGAGGTAATTATGAAAAAAGAAAAAACTACTAATAACAAAATTATAAAGTTAAAAACATCTGCTGAATCTAAAAATTTAGTTCATATTGTAAAATTAAGAATTTTTCTAGCTTTTACTATTATAATTTTTATTGTCTTGATTATAAGAATAAGTTTTATTCAATTTGTACAAGGTAATTCTTTAAAAGAAAAAGCCTATCAGCAACAAACTATTAATCAAATTATTAGCCCAAGACGTGGCAATATTTATGATTCAACTGGAAAAGCTCTAGCAATTAGTGCTCAAGTAGACACTATTACAATCAATCCAGCTAAATTTGTAAAAGATAATGATGTTGATACAAAAGATTATAAAGAAAAAATTGCAAAGGCCCTTTCAGAAATATTTGAACTAAATTATGATGAAGTATTACAAAAAGTCAATAGCAATTCTCAAGTAGAAACAATTATAAAAAAAGTTGAACAAGAAAAAGTTGATACTTTAAAACAATGGATGAAAGAAAATAAAGTATCTGTAGGTATAAACATTGATGAAGACACCAAACGATATTATCCTTACAATTCAGTAGCATCTAGTGTTATTGGTTTTTGTGGAAGCGATAATCAAGGTTTGAGTGGTATTGAGTCAAAATGGGAATCATATTTAACTGGTACTCCTGGTAAAATAGTAAGTTCAAAAGGTAACAATCAACAAGAAATTCCAAACAGCAAACAAACTTATATTTCTGCTGAAAACGGAAGTGATTTAACTCTTACTATTGATTTAAATATACAAACTATTGTTGAAAAATATTTAAAGCAAGCTGTCGAAAATAATAATTGTACCAGAGGTGGAAATGTAATTGCAATGGATCCCAAAACAGGTGACATTCTTGCAATGGCTTCTTACCCAGATTATAACTTAAATGAACCTTATACACCAAATCAAATTTTAGCTCAAACTTATGATACTCTTTCATCTGAAGAAAAAAATGAAGCTTTATATAAAATGTGGGTAAACAAATCTGTTGCCGAAACTTACGAACCTGGTTCTACTTTTAAACTTATTACTTCTTCTGTAGCTCTAGAAGAAAATATTACTTCTACAGATGTAGAAAATGATTTTTACTGTAAAAGTTTTGAAGAAATCGCAGATCGTACTATCAAATGTTGGTCAGCTGTACCACATGGTTCTCAAAGTTTAAGATTAGCTCTTTGCAATTCATGCAACCCTGCATTTATGCAATTAGGAAAACGAATCGGTGCTCCTACATTATATAGATATTACAATGCATTTGGCTTATTTAATTCAACAAATTCTGGACTATATGGTGAACAAAGCGGTCTTTTCCATAGCTTAGAAAATGTAGGAGATGTTGAACTTGCTACTATGTCATTTGGGCAAAGAATTAATATAACACCTCTACAATTAATAACTGCTATATCTTGTATAGCAAATGATGGAAAATTAATGCAACCTCGCATTGTAAAACAAATAACAAATACTGATACTTCTACTGTTACTGAAGTTCCTGTAACACAAGTTAGACAAGTTATTTCAAAACAAACAGCAAAAAATGTTAGAAGTATGATGGAATCTGTTGTTATAGATGGTGGTGGAAAAAATGGTGCAGTTAATGGATATTCAATTGGAGGAAAAACTGGTACATCTGAACCGCCTGTTGGTAAAAAAGAAGACGGATATGTTGCCTCTTTTGTAGCAATTTCTCCTATTGAAGATACTAAAATTGCTTTACTCGTTACTTTATATGATCCTAAAGGAAAAAATGGATATATGGGTGGACAAGTAGCTGGTCCTGTAGTTTCTCAAATATTATCTGAAATATTACCTTGTCTTGGTGTTCCTTCCACAGAAGATGCTTCAAGTGATACAAATAGTGCAAATAACATTATAGTGCCAGATATTAGAAACAAAACTGTTGCAGAAGCAGACAAAATACTAAGAAATGCTGGTTTTAATACAAAAACATATGTTACTGGAGATGCTAATACAGTTCTTGTTAGTGACCAAACTCCAAAACCTGGAAACTCACTTTCTAAAGATTCTATAATTGTACTTTATGGTCAAGGAAACACTATTTCTACTTCAGTTGAAGTTCCTGATTTAAGAGGAATGACTATGGCACAAGCAATTAGTGCCTTAAAATCTAAAAACTTGAATATTACAGTAGAAGGTACTGGTACAGTTGCCTCTCAAGATTATTTAACTGGTGAACAAGTTCAAGAAGGTACTATCATAAAAGTAACTTTAAAACCTACACTTACAAATGCACATTAGAAATAAAATATATTAAATAAATAATGCGGACAATATCATAAGTTCGCATTTTTATTTTAATCCATAATTTCATTTTGCCAATATTTTTCTAGTAAATCATCTAATTTTTTTATTTTTTCAAATTCTTTAAATATATTTGATAATAATATATCTTCTTTTCCACATAAAAACATCATCCATGCTTCTCTTTCAGTTAAATTTTCCAAAGATTTTACTTGAAATTTTGGTAATTCTATTACATATAATTCTATTTTATTTTTTTCTTTTGATGGTATTGTTATTTTACTAAAATAATTTTCTGATTTTAAATAAACAAAATCTAATAAATTTATTGTAACTGTTTTAACCATTTTCCTGTTGTCATTATATTCTAATTGATTAGAATGTATTTGAGCATAATATAATAACATTTTATTTTGTATAAAATATCCATCTATAAATTGAATTCCTACATTTAATTCTTCATTGTTTTCTAGTTTAACTCTTACGTCAACTATTCCAAAATTCTCTTCTGATGGCAAATAATTTGATCTGGATTCTAGATATTGATTTAATTGTATTTCTTTAATTTTTAATTTTAAAAATACTTCTATAAAGTTTTTAATGATATCTAAATTTTCACTTGAATTTAAAACTTTTCGTAATATTCTATTACTTTTTGATACAAATTTTCTATTCATATTTTTCTATAGTGCACTAAATAACTCCCTTCTTGTATTATTTGTAAATTATATAATTTACTAAAAGTATAATTTCTATTATATTACTTTGTCAATATATTTCTATTATTTTCTTTCATTTTTCATCGCATAATATGACAAATTTCGACAAGCAAAACTTTTTCCATAAATCTTTCCTAAAATATAAATAAACAAACCCTAAATTTTCTAATATATACAAATTTTAAGAAAATCTAAGGTTTGCCATATTTTATCTATCAGAAATATAATACCCTACTCCTCTTTTTGTAATTAATATTTTAGGCATAGATGTATCTTTTTCTATTTTTTCTCTGATTCTTCTTACTGTAACATCAACTGTTCTTATGTCTCCAAAATATTCATATCCCCATACTTTTTCAAGTAATGTTTCTCTTGTAACTACTTGCTCTGGTTGTGATGCTAAAAATTTTAATACTTCAAATTCTCTTAGGGTTAAATCTATTATTTCTCCTCTAACTTTTACTTCAAATTTATCTAAATCTAATTCTAATTCTCCTACTATTATTTTACTATCTTTCTTTTTATTATCAGCATTTGATGTTTCTACTATTTTTTCTCCAGATGATACATCTATTTTTCTTAAGTTTGCTTTTACTCTTGCCACAAGTTCTCTTACACTAAAAGGTTTTGTTATATAGTCATCTGCTCCTAATTCTAATCCTAAAATTTTGTCAATTTCCCCATCTTTTGCTGTTAACATTATAATTGGTATATTTAAAGAATTTTTTATTCTTTTACATACAGATAACCCATCCAATTTTGGGAGCATTATATCTAATAAAATTAAATCTGGCTTTTGTTCCAATGCCATATTAACTGCTGTAATGCCATCTGCTGCTTCTATTAGCCTATATCCTTCTCTTTCTAAATTGTGTATTAATATATCACGTATTGGTGGTTCGTCATCAACAATTAATATAGTTTTTGATGTTTTTCCTATTTCTTCTTCCACAAAAATACCGCCTTTCTATATTATTGCTTTATTCTTATAATATAGTTATATCACATTTGATTCTATTATACAAGTTTTTTTTTAAATTAATTTCCTATCGGAGCATAATTATCTGTTACTATTTGCTTATCAGATGAAAAATTTTGTATTTCATTTTTTAATAGTTTTTCATATTCGCTATATTTTGTTTCATCAATATTTGAAGTTCCTTTAATTCCTACTAAAATTAGATTTTGTTTAATTTCATCACTATTTTTGCTATTTACTTTATATACTTTTACTTCATCAAATATAGCTTTATATGTTGCATATTCATATTTTATAAAGTCTGAATCATTTCCATCTATTGAAGATATTATATTGGTTATTATTATTCCATTATCATTTAAAATATTTTTTGCATTTTTCATAGCCTCATATGTAGTAAGTTCAAAAGGTGCATTTAATCCTTTAAATGCATCTATTAAAATACAATCATATTTATTTTTGGTATAATTTAAAAAGCTTCTTCCATCCTGATGATAAATTTTTAACTTTGAATTATTTATATCTAAGTTAAAATTTTCAACTGCTAATTTTGTCATTTTAGGATCTATTTCTGCAACATCAATTTTTTTATTTTTATATTTATTTAAGTAATGTGTAGGATATGTATATGCTGCCCCACCAATTAGTAACACATTATCTGCATCTTTTTGAAAATAATCAAATAAATCATAATAATATAAATACTTTGAGCCCATCTCAAGTGTTTCTTCATTTATATAGGATTCTAAGCCTGTATCTACTTGTAATGTTTTATATGTAACATCTTTGTTTTCAACTTTTTTTACCCATATTCTACTATATTCCGAATCTACATCTTCAATTATGTCTTTATTATTTTTCATAAATATTATTTTTCCTAAGTAATTAATCGCTACTAAACTAATTCCTATAATAATCATCATAAAAAAATATTTTTTACTTTTTTTTTCAAACAATATTAATGATAATACTAACAATACTATGGTAATTGATAATATTATTGTTCTCACGCCAAAGTTTGGTATCAAAATAAATCCTGATAAAAAAGTTCCGTACAATACTTCCTATTGTAGATAATGATGATATTTTTCCTGATAATTTTCCTATTTCTTCTGGTTCTTTGTCTTTTAACTTTACAGCATATGGAGATACCGCTGCTAATACAAAACTCGGTACTCCAAATATAACAGCTGACGAAATTAATGCAATTACTATTAAGTTTTCTGAAATTGAAGCAAAATTTTTTACTACTACCGTCTCAAATATTGGTATAAAACTAGTAAATATTGCACCTAGTAAAATCAAATTTGATAATCTATTCCTATTTGGCTGCTTATCTGCTAATTTTCCTCCTAGCCAATAACCTATACTCATACTTGTCAGCATAACACCAATAATGGTAGTCCATATTAGATTAGAACTTCCTACATATGGCGATAGTACTCTTGCTGCAACTAATTCTAATGTCATGTCAAGCATTCCACATATAAATACTGCTATTTCTATTGTATACTTTTTCATTTTTAATCGCCTTCCTTTCTAAAGCACAAATCGGTTCTAATCTTTTATCTTAATATGTACATCATCTAATTGTTGCTTTGAAACAAATGATGGTGCATTCATAAGTAAGTCTCTTGCTTTCTTATTTTTTGGAAAAGCTATTATCTCTCTAATGTTTTGTGAATCTGCAATCAACATAATCATTCTATCCACCCCAGGTGCCGCACCTGCGTGTGGTGGTGTTCCATATTGAAAAGCATTATATAAAGCTCCAAATCTATTTTTTACATCTTCTTCAGAATATCCTGCTATTTCAAATGCCTTTATCATTATTTCTGGGTTATGGTTTCTTACCGCTCCAGATGCCATCTCATATCCATTACATACTAAATCATATTGATATGCCAATATTTCTAATGGATCTTTAGTATTTAATGCTTCTAATCCTCCTTGTGGCATTGAAAATGGATTATGGCTAAAATCTATAGTCCCTTCATCTGATAATTCGTACATAGGAAAATCAACTATAAAGCAAAATTTATATACATTTTTTTCAATTAAATCTAACTTTTTACCTAACTCTATTCTGACTAAACCTGCTATTTTTTGTGCTTTTTCAAATTCATCTGCTACAAAGAATATAGCCGATTTTTTATTTAATCCATATTCCTTTTCTAATTTTTCTTTCATCTCTTCAGTTATAAATTTAGCAATTCCACCTGTCAATTCGCCAGTTTCTTCACATTTTACCCATGCTAGTCCTTTTGCCCCTACTTCTTCTGTTGTTGCAAATTCGCTCATCTTATCAAAGAATTTTCTACCCTGATTGGCTCCATTTGGCACTATTATTATTTTTATTGTTTTTCCTTCAAATGCTTTAAATTCAGATTTTTCAAATACTTTTGTAGCATCTTGTATAATTAATGGATTCCTTAAGTCTGGTTTATCAATTCCGTATTTTTCCATTGCTTCTCTATAAGGAATTCTTACAAAAGGTCCTTCATCTACATTCCAATTTGTAAATTTTTTAAATGTATATGGTACAACTTCTTCAATAACTTTAAAAACATCTTCTTGTGTTGCAAAACTCATTTCAAAATCTAATTGATAAAATTCTCCTGGCGCTCTATCTGCTCTTGGATCTTCATCTCTAAAACATGGTGCTATTTGATAATATTTATTAAAACCTGATACCATAAGCAATTGCTTAAACTGCTGAGGAGCTTGTGGCAAAGCATAAAATTCCCCTGGATTTAATCTACTTGGTACTAAGTAATCTCTTGCCCCTTCTGGTGAAGAATTTGCTAAAATTGGCGTTTGTATTTCTGTAAATCCCAATTCATCCATTCTGTCTCTTAGTGTTTTTAGTATTTTTGAACGAAGTAGAATATTATTATGTATTTTTTCATTTCTTAAATCTAAAAACCTATATTCCAATCTTAAATCTTCTCTTACTTCTTGATTAGTATTTATTTCAAATGGAAGCACATTTTTACATTTTCCCAATATTTCTATTTTTTCTGATACTATTTCTATCTCTCCTGTCTTCATATTCGAATTTTTGTTACTTCTTTCCACAACTTTTCCGTAATATGTGGATACAGCTTTCAGTATTTAATTCCTTTGCTTGTTCTTGCAATTTTTCATCATTTATTACAATTTGAGTAATTCCGAACTCATCCCTTAAATCTATAAAAACCATTCCTCCCAAATTTCTTATTTTTTGAATCCACCCTGCTAGTTCTACTATTTCTCCCACATTCTTTATTTCTAATTCTCCACATGTTTTTGTTCTGTACATAGTTTCCCCTCCATTTTTTACTCACATTCATTTCTTAGTCACAAATCTGGTTGAAAAAGAATTAAATTTCAAATGATGTTTTACAATACCAAAATTGTAATTATTTTTCAACCTTTACTTTCCTCATATTACCATAATTTACAGTATTTTTCAAGTTTAAATTAGCAAAAAGAAAACGTTTTTTATTGACAATTTTACTCAATTCATGTTATCCTAAATTATGAATATTCATGAAAGGATAAAAACAAATGAATTGTGAAATTGATTTTTATGATAGAACAAATTTAAAGTCCTATAATTTAGACGAAAGTATGAGATATCAATTGAATTTATTAGATACATTAGATGTTTTTACAAGAAAACATTGTGAAAACGTTGCTACTTTAACCTGTAGACTTTGTGAACATTTACATTGTCAAAAAGGATTTACAGAATACTGCACAGTTTGTGCTTATTTACATGACATTGGCAAGCTTTATATCCCAGCTTCAGTTCTTCAGAAACCAGGAAAATTGACTGATGAAGAATATGAAATTATGAAATCTCACACAACAATTGGCTATAATATTTGCATGAAAGACTTAAAATTAAGACCATACATCGCTGGGCCTTTATACCATCATGAAGCTCTAAATGGCTCAGGATATCCAAATGGATTAGTAAAAAAGGACATTCCATATGAAGGTCAAATTATTCGTGTTGCAGATGAATATGATGCAATTGTTAGTAAAAGACAATATAAATCACACATTGGTATTTCAGATACTCTTAAAATTTTAATTGAAAATTCGCAGGCAAACAATCCAAATGCTAAAGAGCCACGTTATGGAAAAAACAATCCTGCAATTGTAAAAGTTCTATTTAAAGTTGTTATTGAAGATATTGAATATGAAATTTATTGCACTCAAGGATATGTTAATCAACTTGCAAATGAATTAAAAAGATTTGAACAAATAATTGCATATGACAAGAAAGCTCAAGCCACCAAGAGCCAAAGGCGCAAATCTTATTTTACTGAAGGTGTTAAAATGTTATTACAAGGTGATGAAACATTTGAAAACTATATGTCAAGATATCAAGAATATAAAGAAGCCTACCAAGTTAGAAAAAATATGATTGACACACTATACAAAGAAATTAAAATAATCAAAAAACTAAAAGTTTAAAAAAAAGCTTTCTTATCTGCCTAATGCAGATAAGAAAGCTCTCTTTCGTACATCTTACTAGAAATTTCAATTCACTCTAAAAGTCCTACACGCTCGCCAAGACTACACGGAACGAATAAGCCGCATGGACATCACCGACTAGTGTCGCTTGCCGCGAACACACCAGCATCGGTTCCAAAACTGTAACTGCCGCCACGGTTCACGAACGGACCGCCAGGGTTCACGAATTTAGCGTAGTCGTTAAACCATCCTCTGGGTATACCAAGCGTACCTTTATTTACGTAAACTTCCCATGTTGCATCTCCTACTTTTGATTTTTTTTCTGTTGGTATATTATTATCATCTGAACTATACTTTGTTGCCCATTGAGTATTTGCTTTATTTATATCCGCAAATGAACTTCCATATTTTTCTTCACTGCCATTTGTATCTACACTATTAAATAGCGCTACTCTTTCCCATGCTCCTCCACTTAAGTCATATATTCCTGATATATTTCCTGTTGAACTTGATAATTTTCCTATTTCTCCATTATATTTTTGTTCTGTAGATGGTTCTGCATAAGTTTCTGCAGCATATATTCCATTACTACTTTCTGTCCCTCTTCCTGCTCCTGTTATATAATTACTACTTTGATTTACACTTACCTCTGTTCCATCTCTTCCATATTTACTATGTGTTAAATATGCTACTGCTCCCCATTCACTATTTTTCATCATATGACTTTCTTTATTAGTGTCATAATTTTTTCCATTTGTATACATTTTTCCTATTGATATCCATCTCCAACTACTTACATTTGGCTTACTTACTGCTTTTATCGTAGTGTCCGTTATTACATCTCCTACTTTAGCATCACTTGTTTCTGTATGGTTCTCACCTGTTTGCATGCTCATTTCATATTTTGCTACCCATATTCCTGGTAATTCACTATTCCAGCCTCCATTTTCATATACATTTACACTTTCGTCACAAAATGCTGGATGTACTATATACTCTTCTCCTAACCTCTGTTTTACATTTTCTGCTGTTACATCTGTTCCTATAAATTCTACCTCTATTGTTCCTGCTAGTGCATCAGCTGGTGTGCTATCTAATGCCTCATTTTTTATCTTCTTGTATGCAAACCTTGGTATCCATACAAAATAACTTCCATCTTTTAGTTTTACATTTGCCCATTTGTTACTTTCATAATCACACCATTCATCTTCAATAAATTCTTCACTTCCATCTTTTCCTTCTTCTACTTCTGTTCCATCTTCTTTCCAATATACCCTCTTAGCTGTTGAATCTTTTAGTACTGGTATTATTTCTCCTGCTTTTCCTATTTTTGTTCCATCTGCGTTTGATGGTAATCCTATCTCTTCTTCATCTTTATATAATGTTACATTTCCTTGTCCATCTATTCTTACATTATATCCATCTACTACAAATTTCAAACATCCTCTTAGTTTTTCCTCCTCAGCATTTTGCAAATAATATTTTGGTTCTTCTTCTAGCTCATTTCCAAAATTATTCTTTATATTTGTTGACAAGTCATCCATGTCTAATCTTCCTGTTGTATTATATGAGCCATATACTTGAATTTGTGCCTTCTCTTTTATTGCTTCTTTATTTGTCCTATCTGCTGCTGTTGCTGCTTTATTTAGTATTCCATCTTGTCCTGATAGTGTTGATAAACTTACTCCTACCAATATTAATAATACTATTATTGTTATTACTAATGCTATTAATGTTATTCCACTTATTTTTTCTTTTTTCTTACTTTCATCTGCATTTTTTGCCATTTTTTTGACTTCTTCATTTTTTCTTTTTTCCATCTTTTTCTCCTTTGTTCCTACATATTAAATTTAACAAATATCTTGTTTATTTAATTTTATTTTTATATTGTTTTTATGTCAATGCGTTAAGAGCTATACTATACATTAAATAATAGCCTTTTTTTATTTTTTAAGTTATCTATTCAAAAAAATAAAAAAAGAATAATATTTAATTTATAATAATAATTAAGTATTACTCTTTTTTCATCTTTTCAAATCATCTAATAAATCACTTTATGTTCTTTTTACATTACTATACCTCATTGGTATCCTTGTTATATAAATTGTCAAGTAAAAACTAACAAACTTCTCAAGCTATAGCCTTTTGTAATACACATAGAATCGTAGTACACATATCTTCGCTCATTCCACACGCTACACGCCCGCCAAGACTACTCGGAACGACTGATTCACGACGGGAGTTCCGATAAGCAACGCTGGCTGCAAACACACCAGCACCAGCGCCAGCACTGGTTTCATTGCCGACACGGCCGCCACGCACCACAAACGGATAGTCAGGGTCCATGAAGTTAGCGTAATCGTTAAACCATCCTCTGGGCTCGCTGCTTTCATTTTTATTTACGTAAACGTCCCATATTGCATCTCCCACTTTTGATTTTTTTTGTGTTGGTGTACTATCATCTTCTGATTCATATTTTGTTGCCCATTGAGTATTTGTTTTATTTATATCTGCAAATGAACTTCCATATTGTGTTTCATAACCTTTTGTATC
>CANQTN010000010.1 GCA_947626815.1 uncultured Clostridia bacterium
ATGTTGATAAAGTTACTCCTACTAATATTAACAATACTATTATTGTTATTACTAATGCTATTAATGTTATTCCGTTTCATCCACTTTCGGTCAAACTTTGTGTCGTCTTTTTTCTTCTTTTGTGCAATAATTTCTTTTTTCATCTGTTTTTTCCTCCTCTTTCTAATTTTCTAGATATACTTTTTTAATATTACTTTTTATACGTTGTTTGCGTATAACTGTTATACATAATAACAAACCTATTTTTTTTAGTAAATGATTAAATATACGAGTTGATGTGGACTGTAACCTCTAATAAATTATAGCTATAATTACTTTTTATTATTTTTATTATAATAAAAAATTTTAAAAAAATTCTTAAAAACAAATAAAATGCATCTGTAAATATTAAACTTTTTTGTTTTATATTTTTAGATGCATTTTTTAACTACTCTAATCTTTTTTTATATTTCTTCTTCTTTATTTTTTTCTTTTAATTTCTTTTCAAAATTGGTTGTTATACCCATTAAACTTAGCATATATACAATTAATACTAATGGAATTGTTATTCTTCCTATTGGAATTCTAGTAATTGCCATAATACTTAGCAATAACATTTGTGCTATTGCTATGCAAAAAGCTACTAATGCTGTTGTTCTTAGTATTCCTAATTTTTTATATCTGATTGCTAAATATATTAGTATAATTATTGTTACTACAACAAATGGTGTAATATATGGTTTTATAAGGTCTCTTCCTCTTGTATGAGGAATATTTGTAATTTCTATCTCGTCTGCTTGTAATTCTGTTCCATATTTTTCATTTATTTTAGTAATTAAGTTACTTTTTTGCTCATCTGTTATATTATTTACTGTTATGCCTACTGTTTCGTTAAATATCTCTACTGTTTGAATTATTACATCTTGGTTTGGAAATATTTCATCAGTTATTTTTTTGATATCTGATATATTAAATTCTTTTGCTAAATATAATTGAATTTTTTGTGCTGTTTCATATTTTAGTTCAAAATTTAAACCTTTTGTAAGAATTATAATAATTCCTGCTATGATTATAATTGCTACTAAAAGTGCTATTATTTTTGTTTTTTTGCTTATATTTTTCATTTCTATTTTTCCTTTCCTGCTTTTATTTTTACTAAACTATTTGTTATTATCATGTTATAAATTGCAATTAAGAAAAATCCCCAGAACATTACCATTCCAAAGTTACTTATAGGCTCCCATACTATAAAGCAAAATACTATTGATAAAATTATTATTGGCAATGTCTTTATAAAGAAATCTTTATATATTTCATTTTGATTATCTTGTTTTAGTAATTTGTTTACTAAAATATAATTTAAAATAAGTATTGCTACTATTCCTATAAAACCTTCTATTGATAATACTATATTGGTATATCTAACTATTAGCATTAATAATGAAGTAAATCCAACGTATGAAACGGCTCCTAGTATTCCTAATAGTTTATATCTAATAATTAATACTATAAGTGCTAAGGCTATAACTCCTAATGCTATATATTCTGCCATTTGTAGTTGCTCATTTGTTATGTCTGAATAAATGTATTGATTTTCTTCAATTTCATATCTTACTGGCATTGCTTCACAGTTTAATATTGTAGCTATACGAGTGGCTCTACCAGCAGTTTCATTTACACTGTCTAAATCAGTTGAAGATGATCCCATTGAAAATTGTAATATACCATTTTCTACTGGTTTTTTAAAGCTTGTTGTTGTAAATTCTGAATCATCAATTTTTATAGTTACTTGTTTTTCTTTTTCAGTTCCATCTTTTAATTCTTCTACTTCTTCTGTTGTTTCAGTTGATGTTTCGTTTGTTGCATTTGTTGAATTTGTAGTATTGGTCTCTTCTATATTTTCATTTTCAGTTTCTTCTGCGTTTTCATTTTCCTCTGTTTCTTCTATTGTTTTATAAGTGCTAGTTATTTCTTTTAGTTTTTTTGTTCCTTCTTTATCAAATTCCATATTTAAATATATAGTTGTTCCAGATGTACCATCTACACCATACATTACTTTTACTTCTTTTAAGTCATTATTGTTCATTAAAACTTCTTTTGTTTCACTGTCGATTACTTCAAATTTTCCTACAGTATTAATGTTACTTATTATGCTATCTGTTTGAGCATTTTCTTTAATTTCTACTATAATGTCTCCTGTATTTTCTTCTAATTTTATAATATAGTTGTCTAGTCCCTGTAGTTTTAATCTTTTTTCTATTATTTCTTTAGATTTTTTATAGTTTTCAACTTTTTTTACTTCTTCACTATTAACTGGTATTTCTTCTTTAGTATACCCTTTTTCTTGTATTTGCTCATCTGTTAGTTCTTCTGTATCTTCTACTTCATTTCCTTGAGCGTCTTTTATTATTGTGTTTGTTTCATCATTTAATGCTAGTCTTACACTTCTTGTTCCTTCAATATCCATTGCATATGAATACTGTTTTATTTGATTTTCCATTCTATTTTGTACTTGTGTATATACCCCAAAAAAGCTTACCATAGTAATTAATACAATTGCTAATATAATTGTTAATATTTTTATTTTTTTCATTTTTCAATTCATTCCTTTCCCTTTAGCTAAAAACATATTAATATTAGTTATAATAATTTTGTGTCATTAATTATTAATTCAAACCAGATTTTTAAATATTTAGCTGCATATTTACTCATCATAGTTCTATCCATGAAGATTTCAAAATAGTCTAATACTGGACATATTTTTGTATCAATTGTTAATTTTAATATTATTTTTCTTTCGTCACTATCTATTATTAAGTCTGCATTTGTAACAGCATAGTTAACTCTATCATGTATATCAAAGGTTGATAAATTAGTATTGCAAACTCTATCTCTATGGACATCTGATTTGTCAGCTAAAATAAGTGCTGCTGATATTTCACTAATTGCTGTTCCTGTTTGTTCATCATGATTTCCGAATGGCCATCATTATTTCTGTTCTTTCTTCTACTGGCATTCCCATTTCTTTTAGAATGTTAAAACTAAGTATTGCTCCACTATGTGCATGATCTGTTCTGTTGACACAATTCCCAATGTCATGCAAATATCCTGCTATTTTTGCTAGTTCTATTGTTCTTTCTGGATATCCTAATGTTTTTAAAATTTCTCCAGCTCTTTCAGAAACAATTGAAATATGTCTGTGACTGTGCTCAGTATAGCCGTAAACCATCTAATTGTTTTTGAGCCCCATTTATTAAAGCATCTACTTCTTTATTTTTTATTACATCATCTAATGTTATCATTATCTTGCCTCCTTGTCTTTGTCTTTCTAGATTTTACATTATATTTTAAAAAATATCAACTATTTTTGACAATTTTCTGTTAAATGCCAAAAAATATGTGCAAATTAATTTCTTATATTAATTTGCACATTTTGTTTATAATTGATACACATAAATTGTAAAATTATATTTTAAAGATTTTTTCCATATTTTCTATCTTTTCTATCTATTTTTTCAATTATATTTTGGTTTAGCATTATAATTTTACAATTGCTCAGAATGTACTTTTATTTGTACATCTTGAAGTATATCTTCTATAGAATGGTTTTCATTTTTATTATAGATAATTTCTAGTTTGTAACTGTCTTCTTGCACTTTTCCTTTTTCTAATTTTATATTATCTGTTTTATTATTTTTCAATGGAATTTCTTGATTGTTTTTATATAATTTGAATGAAATGGCATCTTCTGTTTTAGTTAAAATTTCAATATTATATTCTAAGTCTACTTCTGTTATTTCACCAGTTTCTTTATTATTTTTTACTTTAAAATTATAATATTCTTTTTCATTTTTTCCATTCATTTGTATTACTGGATTATTTTCTACTATCATTATTGGTTCTGCTACTTTAGCTTTTGCTTGTATGCTCGTATTTTGATATGCTTTTCCCATACTATATCCAGAGAATACTATTAACAATGTTATAGTTATTATAAAACTGATTGCTAATTCTCGTTTTTTGCTTTTTTCTTTTTTGTTTTCCATTCCCTCCTCCTTTTGTTGTTAATATAGAATAAAGACTATTTATTGCCGTATGTAACATTTTCTAATCTATAATGTTTTAATAAAATTTTATGTTGTTGGTTTTACTTGCATTCCTGAAACAATTATGTCAAAGGCATATTCTTCAATGCTTTGTGCATCTTCTGTGTCTATTGTATCATTAAGTGCTATTTCTGTTTCATTATTTCCTGTTTCATAAGGCCATTCCCATTTTATTGTATATTCTTTTATCTTGTTTTCATCATTTGCATTTATTGTTCCTGACAAAATATCTCCTAATTCAGATATATTGTTATACTGCTGCTCATTGTATATAAATTTTAGGTTAGTAGGTTTTGTGTTTTTATCAATAAATTTAATATTATAAAGGATTTCTACATCTGAACCTGTTCCATCTATTGATATATCAAAACCACCTTCTGTTCCTGGTGCTATCTTATTGTCTATTAGTGTTTCATTATTACATGTTGACATTAATTTTATACATTCTGTTTGTTCACTTTCTCCATTTACTTTAAAATTCCATGTAGCAACTTCAGCATTTCCTTCGCCAGTTATTTTTGATACATATTTGGAAAAACTCCTTCCTCCTATGATTGCCAATATTATACATGATAAAATGGCAACTATTATTAATATTTTCTTTTTTTTATTGCTCAAATAAGCATTCCTCCTTTCTAATTTTATTTTTCATTTTGGATTTTTTGGATAAAAATTTGATTTAAATTTTT
Organism: uncultured Clostridia bacterium; assembly: GCA_947626815.1. Taxonomy (GTDB): domain Bacteria; phylum Bacillota; class Clostridia; order TANB77; family CAG-508; genus CAG-269. The sequence goes on from CANQTN010000010.1 coordinate 4,775, forward strand.
TGAATAAATTATAGATTTGAAAATGTATTTTCATTATAGGTCCATTTTTTTTAATTGTCAATAATTTTTCACCGCAATTTTCGACAAAAACTGACATGGAATTAAAGATATGTTAAAATTTACTGGTAACTGGTCAATGATAATATATTATTTATTTGTAACTCCCAACTGCATACAGATTGTACCTAAAATTTTATAATAAATTATAAAATTTTATTAACAAGCTGTAACTTGTTGGTCCCCCCGAATTGTTACTGCATAAATAATATATTATCATTGACCAGTTACCAGTGAACTCTAACAAAGATATTTTTGCAATTTCTAATTCCCTGTTGACTTTTCCATTTTTTTACATTATAATACATGCATATTTTCTATCTTTATATTTTATCGTTTTTCCCAATTTTTTTAATTAATATAATTAATAAGGAGGTAATATTTATTGAATAAAACATCAAAAATTTTTATATGTCTATTTTTTATATTTAGTTGTTTTTTATTTTTTGGCAATAGTTTTGCTAAATATGTTATGGAAAATACCTATGTTGTTGCTACATTAAATATTGATAGGTGTCCACCTATTATTGAATTAATTGATATAAAAACTTCTAATACTTCTAATCCCAACTATATTACTAAAAAAAATTCTGTTAGTGGTCATTTTAGAGTAAATGAAAAAAATATTTTCAGCAATAGTGTAAGTGTTAAAAATTTTACTATATTTGTTAATGAAAATCAAATAAAAACGGCATTTACAACATTAACACTATCGTCTGAAACTCCAGAAGGACCAATATATGAATTTTATTTTACTAATATTACTGGTGATGGTGCTTTAACTATTGTAATACCAGAAGGTACAATTCGCGATACTAGTGGTCTTACAAATGCAAAAACTACTTTTTATACTAATTTTATAGTTAATAATACTAACTCTATTTCAAATTTTTCTAATTCGTCTCAACAATCTTCTGTTTCATCTTTAAATAATTCACTCGAAGTTTTACCATCTCAAAATTCTAACAACTTGCATGAAAAAGATTCTTTTATTAAAAATTCTGAAAATGCAGATGATACTTCAAATACTCAAATTTCTGAAAATTTTGATGATATTTATAATGTTGATGATGTTGTCGATGATATTGCTGATGATGTTACTGATGATGTTGTTGATTGCGATGTTTCAACTATTTCAACTTCTGATATTTTATCAGATTTTCAAACTAATCAAAATATTGCAAATAATTCTGATATTGCAACTACCACAGATGATGATGCAGACAATAATTCAATTATAGAAACTTTTATAAAACGTCCTGAATTTTTTAAAATGTCACTACCATTAAATAGAGAAGATTCTTCTAATTCCTAGAATATAAAAGATTTATTTTTTGTTTACTCCTATTATTCCACCTAAAATTCCAAAAATCATTCCTACAATAATCATGATTATACTTTCTAATTTTAATCCAAATTTCCAATTTAATATACTAGAAATTAAATAAATTGTCATTATATATATTCCACCTATAAAAGCCCCATTTACTAGTCCATTTTTTTTAATTTTTGTATTTCCTATTGAGCTTCCAATTAATATGCTTATTGCTGTTATTACTATAATTACAGGATTTATTACTTTTTCATTTACATTTGTATATGTCAATACTGTTGCTAAAACCAATAATAATATAAATGTTGTTATTAATGCTATTAATACTCCTTTTGCTATATTATTTATCGTTTTCTCCATGTCTTTTCCTCCTTTACTATTTTATTTAATTTTTATGTGTAGAAATTAAAAATAGAACAATTATTATTATGTTTTATAGCACCTAAAATCGCCTTGAATTTATTTCTAAATTCAAAGCGAAATTTTTTATAATTTTGCAATCACAGTTGTAAAATTTAAAACTATTTTAATTTTTCTTTCATTCATTTATTGTATATCCTGTTGTATCTGGTTTAGATATATCTGTATCTTTTACTACTCCACTTTCATATTTATAATCTACTGTTTTGTTGTTTTGGTTATCTATCATTTTTATTGCCAATCCAGTATTAACATCAATAAATTTTTCTGTATTTCCATCTTTAATAATATAGCATTGCTTTCCATTAAGATTTATTTTATCTATATTTGTAGTAAAAGCCATATATAAATTATCTAAAAAAATATCTGAGGTAAAAGATATAGGTTGTACTGAAATGTCTCCCATTTCTTTTAATGTCTTTGTTTTTCCATTATCTATTAGAGAAATCCTTTCATCTCCTGATTTATAAAATATTTGTTTTATTTTTTCGTTATCTTGTGAATATGTTGTCCATGTCATTAATATCTTATCTTGTTTTTTATATGTGTCCATTATTTTCATTGTTCCTTCACCAAAAATTTCTAGTCTTAAATAATAATTCTGACTATTTTGGCATTCTTGTGCTTTTTTAGATAAGTTTGTAAGTATAATTGTTTTTCTTCCTATTATTATTACAAATAATATAATTATAATTAACAATATATTTCGTAATAATTTTAATTTGCTATTATACTTTTTTATGTATTTTACCTCTCTATTATCTCGTTTTGTATTTTTTACTTGAATGTCTTTTTTCATGTTTTCAAATATTTTTTGACATTCAGCACATTCTCTTAAATGTTCTTCAATGAAATTATTGGTTTCTTCATTTGTTAATTTTTCAATATAATTTGGCAATAAATCTTGAACAATTTTACAATTTCTTTTTTCTTCCATACTAATCACCCTCCTTTAATTGATTTTTTCCTCGATAAAATGTTACTCTGGCCCAGCTTTCTGTTTTATTCAAAATAATTCCTATTTCTTTAAAACTAAGTTCTCCTGTTATTCTTAAATAAATTACTTCTCTTGTTTTTTCATCTAATTTTTGCATTTTCCTATATAAAGATATTTTTTCATCATTAGAAATAATTTGTTCTTCTGTATTATCATTTGATCCGAATTTCTAAAAATTTTTCATCAAAATTTATAACCTTTTTATTCTTCTTACAGTAGTCATACCATAAGTTTTTAGCAATTTGACATAGCCATACTGAAATTTTACATTCTCCTTTGTATGTGCCAATTTTCTTGACTGCTTTATAAAAAGTTTCTTGTGTTAGTTCTTCAGAAATGTCATTATTTCGAGTTAAACAGAATAAGTATTTGTTTACTGTTTCAAAATATTGTTCATATATTTGTTCTATATTCTGCATAACTTTTATCCTCCTTTGCTTATATGACGATTGAAATTAAAATTTGTTACACGTTTTATTAAAATTTTTAAATTTTAACTTGTGAATTTGATTTAAAACATTTGAAATAACAAAAGAAAAAAGTTCTTGTAAATATTTCAAAGTTATTTGACAAAAATAAAAAAATATTTTATATTATAAATGTGTTGTGTTTTTATATGTATTCAATTCTTTAAGAATATTCCAAATTTATTTGACATATAATAGAATTGGTGCTATAATAATAATAGCTTAAGCAAATCATGGGATGTCATTAGGATTTGCACTGAGATATGTTCGTCGCATATCTCTTTTTTTATTCTAAAAAGAAAAAGGTGGTCGTCGTCCACCTTCAAAGATTATTCTTTGTTTTTGTCTGTGCTTTGGTTTTCATTAATGGATTATCCTTATGTAAGGACTTTTTTATTATACTTTATTTTCTAATATTTTACAATGAAATTAAAAATATATGTTACTTTTACTTGTTAGCAAGCTATTGAAAAATTAGTAAAAGCCTTACATGATTAATTAAGTTAAATCATTTTGGCATAAAAAAATTACGAATAGATATATTTAGCAATAAAATTCAATATTATCTATATTTTCTATTTTATAATATTCTTTCCATTTCGATATAATTAAAAAATAATGTCTTGAAATTATAGATAATAGTTTATTTAATTCATGTTCTGGTATTTTACTTTTATTATTTGCTATTATGCAGCCACCTGTTCTAGTCAACCAAATTTTAGTAGCATTTTGAGTTAATTTTCCTTTTGAAATGTGAACGTGAATAGGCTCATTATTTTCATTGGACCAAAAATATATTTTATAGCCGATAGCATTCAAATATACTAGGCAATTTTAAGCCCTCCTTTTTTTGCATATTTGTAAAATAAATCTGCACTATTTTGGACAACTTGTTTAAAAAATTCTATTTCTTTTTCACTATAATTGCCTTCCCATATTTTTACTTTGTATGTTGGTAATTGTATTCTAACAGAGTCGAAACCATTTTCAGTAGGTCGTTCAAAATGCACATCTATACACTCTACATCATTTTCAATATATATATTTGAAAAAACAACTTCTGTTTCATCTGAATATTTGACATAGGGATACATCATTACTAATCACTCTCCTTTTGCTAATTGCATTATAGCATGCTTTAAAGTATATTTTCTATCAATATATAAAAAAAATTGCTTGTATAGTTTTGAATATTTACCTATACAAGCTATTTGCCTTAATTTTTGCATTGGCTGGGCTGGCTAGATTCGAACTAGCGCATGCCAGAGTCAAAGTCTGGTGCCTTACCGCTTGGCTACAGCCCAATATAAATAAAAATATACATGGGGTGGAAGATGGGACTCGAACCCACGGCCTCCAGTGCCACAAACTGGCGCTCTAACCAACTGCGCTACATCCACCATGGTTTTGTGTTCCATCATTTAATGAACACATATAGTATTTTACATTATTTCTACCCCATTTGTCAACTATTTATTTTAAAATTTATAATTTTTAGCAGTTTTTCATAATTTTTATCTTTAAAAATATATACTTTATTCTATGGTAGTTGTTGTTGAAGAGTCTATTCCATATTGTGAATACATCCATGACATTAAATTAAATGGTTCTAATATTTTTGGTAATCCATAATTTATTCCATTTGTTTCTACTTTTAAAGATGTAATTTTTGGAGGGTTTACTGGTGTACTTTCTTCAGTGCTTGAAGATTCTTCTTCACCTTCTTCTCCTGCTTTTTTCACTTCTACTTCTTCTATTTTATGAACAACGTCTAATCCTTCAATTACTTTTCCAAATGCTGTATAATATCCATTTAGTGATGTAGTTTCTTTTGTCATTATAAAGAATTGTGAACTTCCTGAATTGTATGATTCTTCTTTTAAGTCTGATGAATATGAAGTGTAATCACTTCTTGCCATTCCAAGAACTCCTTCTTCAAATTTTATTTTGTTTTCTACTCCATTTACTAAGAATTCGCCCTTTATAGTGTATTGTGTGTCATCTCCATCATCTTTTAAATCACTTGTTGTTGCAGAACCTGTTCCATCTCCATTTTTGTCTCCACCTTGTATCATGAAATCTTTTACAATTCTATGAAATGTTAATCCATTGTAAAATCCTCTATTTGCTAATGTTATAAAGTTAGCAACTGTTTCTGGAGCTACTTCTGGATATAATTCCATTTTTATTGTTCCAAAGTTTTCTACTTCCATGGTTGCAATTGGATTCTTTTTTTCTATTGTTATATTTCTGTAATAGCCATATACTACTGCACCTATTAATACTATTACCAAAATTAAAGCTATTATCCATATTATATTTTTCATTTTTTTCATTTTTAATCCCTTACCTTTCATTTTGTATCATTTTATAAGATTTTAGTTTTTTTTTCAATACTTATTTGTAATTTTTGCTTTTTAGTATTTTTAAAATACAAATTGGTCTTCCATTCTTTTTAATGATTGCTGTATAGATTTTGCTCTTACTTCTCCTATTCCTTCTACTTCGTCTAGACTTTCTATGTCTGCTGCTAATATGTGTTGAAATGATTTGAATGAACTTATTAAGTTTTCTATAATGTTTGATGGCATTCTTGGTATTTTATCTAAAATACGATATCCTCTTGTAAATACTCCTACTTCATCATAATTGTCAAAGTTTTCATACCCTAATAATTTTGCTATTATGTTTTCGTTTGCTAGTTCTTCATATTTTAGCATTTCTAATTTGTTTAGTATTTTTTCTGGTGTTTGTTTTTTCTTTCCTGTTGTTATCATGTAATCTTTTATAATTAGTAATTCTTCTTTTTCTAGTCCTCCTATTAATTCTTCTAGTTGCATGTTTACTAGTCTTCCATCTTCTCCTAATTCATAAATTTGTCTTTGTATTTCTTCTACTATTTTCATTACCATTTCAGCTCTTTGTATTACTGTTATTACATTTTTTAGTGTTACAATATCATTGAATTCGTATTCATTTAATAAGTTTAATTTAGTGTCAAATACTTTTTTATATTTTTCAAGTGTTTGTATTGCTTGATTAGCTTTATTTAATACTACATTTGTGTCTTCTAATATATATCTATCGTCTCCCTTAAATATGGTTATTATTCCTCTTCTTTGTGAAATGCTAATTACTAATTCTCCTGTTTGTTTTGCAATTCTTTCTGCTGTTCTATGTCTTGTCCCAGTTTCTAATGTTGTTATTTCTCTTGATGGTATTAGTTGTGCATTTGCATATAAGATTTTTTTCAAATCTCCACTTAGTATAATTGCACCATCCATCTTAGCTAGCTCATATAATTTTGAAGAACTGTATTCTTCATTTATAGTAAATCCTCCATCTACTATTTCTTTTAGTACTTGATTATTGTCAGTTATTAGTAATAATGCTCCTGTTTTAGCTCTTAAAATATTTTTTAGTCCTTCTCTTATTGGTGTACCTGGGGCAATTATTTTTAATATTTGAGTTATATTGTCTTCTTCTCTTTCTCTCAATATTGTTCTCCCTTCTTTGTATTATTTTAGAGCTTTTTGTATTGCCTCATTTATATTGCTGACACATATTATATCTAATTTATAGTTATCTTTCAAGTCTTTTTTGTTATTTTCTGGTATTATACATGTTTTAAATCCTAATTTTTCCGCTTCTTTTATTCTTTTTTCAATTAAGTTTATTCTTCTAACTTCACCTGTTAATCCGACTTCACCCATTATTATCATATCTTTCGGAACTGGCTTATTTTTGTAACTTGATGCTGTTGCTATTGCAATTCCTAAATCTATTGATGGTTCATTTATTCTTAGTCCTCCTGCTACATTTAGGTATACATCTTGCATTCCTAATGCTAGTCCAGATTTTTTTTCTAATACTGCTATTAATACTGCTAATCTATTATAGTCAACTCCATTTGCGGTTCTTTTTGCATATCCATAGTTTGTTTGAGTTGTTAATGCTTGTAGTTCTACTAATATTGGTCTTGTTCCTTCCATGCTAGATACTATGCAAGATCCTGAAGGATTATCTTTTCTTTCAGATATTAAAATATCTGATGGATTTAAAATTTCAGTCATTCCCTCTTCTCGCATTTCAAACATCCCTATTTCATTTGTAGAACCAAATCTGTTTTTTACACTTCTTAATATTCTATATGTAAAATATCTTTCTCCTTCTATATACAGTACCGTGTCCACCATATGTTCCAATACTCTTGGGCCTGCAATGTTACCGTCTTTAGTTACATGACCTATAATAATTGTTGTAATTGCTCTTGATTTACATACTCTCATTATTTGAGATGTTATTTCTCTTACTTGACTTACACTTCCTGCTGCTGCTGATAATTCTTCCGAATACATGGTTTGAATAGAGTCTATTATTACTAATTTAGGATTAACATCTATAATCGCTTGGTTTACAATATCTATATCTGTTTCTCCTAAAAAGAGGATATCTTCATTGTTTATTTCTAATCTATCTGCTCTCATTTTTATTTGCTCTGCTGATTCTTCTCCAGAAACATATAATACCTTACCTTCTCCTTTTACTTTGTCACAAATTTGAAGAATTAGTGTAGATTTTCCTATACCTGGCTCTCCACCGTAATAATATTAAAGATCCTTTTACTAGTCCTCCACCTAATACTCTATCTAATTCATTAAATCCTGTTGTTGTTCTTATTGTTTCTTTTGCTTCATAAGAATTTAACTTTTGTGGGGTATTGTGCTTTAATTCTTTTGTTTTTGTATTACTGTTTTTGTTTTCTATTACTTTTTGTTCAAAAAAACTGTTCCAACTATTACAAGCAGGACATTTTCCAAGCCATTTTGAGGTTTCATATCCACATTCATTACATACAAAAATTGTTTTATTTTTTGTCATTTGAGTTTTGTTTCTCCCTTCTTTTAAAATACGTAAAAAACGGAATTAGCATTTTCTAAAAATATAGCTTTTAAGAAAATTTAAACTTCGCATATTTATATTCTGATGACTTTCCTAGAATATAAAAAAGTATAGCATATATTTTTTCTATTTGCTATACTTTTTTTATTAATTTACTTTAAAATGCATTTTAAATGATGATTTTGGTTAGTCTAAACTGTTGTTTTTTTCTTTCCAAAACTAATATCTTGAAATAAAAAGTCATGTACTTTTGACCATGTAATTTCTTGATGTAGAAATTCGTTTATTTCATCTTCTACTTTTTGTTGATATGGTGTTAATTCTACTTTTATTTCTTTGTTCCAGTCTATTTCTTGTAGCCAGAATGCTTTAAATTTACTCCAAAATCCTGCTTTTGTTGGCAAATTACCTCCATTTTTCATAATTGTTCCTGCTTTATTTGTTGGCTCTTGTGCATTTTCGTTTGTGTTTACTCCTCCATAAACACCTGGTACTTCATTAAATTTTCCTAAATCTGCCATTTTTATTTCCTCCTTCGTAATTTTGTACAAATTGTTAATTAATTTATACTACATAATCTTTAATTAATCAAGTGTTTTTATCTATTTTTATATTAAATATTTGTTACACATTTGTTACATTTTTATTACGTATTGTTCTTTTAAGGTTATGTGATTATCTTCGGTCTGTTTACATATTGCTTTTATTATTTTGTTTTCTAAGTTTTTGTCTGATTTTATGTATGCCAAAATATAATTTTTGGTATGGCCTCTATAATATTCATCTTTTTTTTCTTCTATTAGAACTTCTACTTCTTTGTTTATATATTTTTTATTATATTCTATTTCGTTTTCATTTGATAATTTTATTAATTTTTTACTTCTTTCTTCTTTTATATTTCCTGGTATTTGTTCTTTCATTCCGTGCTGCTTTAGTTCCTTTTCTTGGTGAATATTTAAAAATGTGCATTTTATAAAATTTAATTTTTTTCAAAAATTGATATGTTTTTTCAAATTCTTCTTCTGTTTCGCCTGGAAATCCTACTATTATATCTGTTGTTAAAATTACATCTTTGTCATATTTTCTTAGTCTTTCAGCAATTTCTTCAAATTGTTTGGTTGTGTATTTCCTATTCATTCTTTTTAGTGTTTCATCACATCCACTTTGTAATGACAAATGAAATTGACTACATAGTTTGTCTAATTTTGATATTCTTTTTACAAATTCTTCTGTGATTAATAATGGTTCTATTGATCCTAGTCTAATTCTTTCTATTCCTTGTATTTTGTTTATTTCTTCTAATAGGTCTATTAGTTTATAGTTCTCTTTAAAGTCTTTTCCGTATGATGCTATATGTATTCCTGTTATTACAACTTCTTTAATACCTTTTTGGGCATTTTTTTCTATTTCTGATATTATTTTTTCTGGTCTTCGGCTTCTTACTCTACCTCTAGCATATGGTATGATGCAATATGTACAAAATCTATCACATCCATCTTGTACTTTTATTACAGCTCTTGTTTTTTCTGTATATGTAGTTTCACCTAATTCTACATATTCTTTTTGGTCCATTACGTCTTCTATTAATTCATTATTTTCTTTTTTATAATTTTCTATTATCTCTACTATTTGTTTCTTTTCATTGTTTCCTAAAACTATGTCTATTTCTTGTATTTGTTCTATTTCTTTTTTTGCTACTTGAACATAGCAACCGCATGCTACAATTATTGCTTGTTTATTTAGTTCTTTTGCTCTTCTTATCATTTGTCTTGATTTTCTGTCAGATATGTTTGTTACAGTGCATGTGTTGATTATATATATATCTGCTTTTTCTGTTGGTTCAATTATTTTATATCCTTTTTTTATAAATTGCTGTGCCATTGCATTGCTTTCATACTGATTGACTTTACAACCTAAAGTTATAAATGCTACTGTTTTCATTTTTTGTATCATTCCTTTCTAAGACACAAATCTGGTTTGAAAAGAATTAAATTATTGTAATTATTTTTCAACCTTTACTCCTGTTTTTAATTAATTTAGGGACGTTAATTAAATTTTTAACATCCCTTAGTCTTTTTTTATTTTCTTTCTTTTCCTTCTAATGCATCTAAATTGTCTAATGCTTTTCCTGTTCCTAATGCTACACATGAAATTGCATCTTGTGCAATCATAACGTTTATTCCTGTTTTTTCTTGTAATAGTTTGTCTAGTCCGTCTACTAAACATCCTCCTCCTGTCATGTATATTCCTTTGTCACTTATATCTGCTGCTAATTCTGGTGGTGTTCTTTCTAATACTGAGTGTACAGCATCTACTATCATCATTGCTGGTTCTATTAATGCTTCTAACATTTCACTTGAGTGAATTGTGATAGTTTTTGGTAGTCCTGAGATTAAGTCTCTTCCTCTTACATCCATTTCTGTATCTTGTATTTTAGGAAAAACACATCCTATATTTACTTTTAAGTCTTCAGCTGTTCTTTCTCCTATCATTATGTTGTGTTTTTTCTTTATATATTTTACTATTGATTCATCTAGTTTATCTCCTGCTACTTTTAATGATGTGCTTACTACAGATCCTCCGAAGAGATATAACAGCTATATCTGTTGTTCCTCCTCCAATGTCTACTACCATGTTTCCACATGGTTTTGATATATCAATTCCTGCTCCAATTGCTGCTGCAATGGGTTCTTCTATTAAATATACTCTTCTTGCTCCTGCTTGTGATGCTGCATCTATGACTGCTTTTTTTTCTACTTCTGTTACTTGTGAAGGAATACATATCATTATTCTTGGTGAAAATATAAATTTGCCACATACTTTGTTTATAAAGTGTTTTAACATTTTTTCTGTTACTGTGTAATTTGATATAACTCCTTCTCTTAATGGTCTAGTGGCTACAATATTTCCAGGGGTTCTTCCAAGCATTCTTCTTGCTTCTTGACCAACAGCTAATACTTCTCCTGTGTTGTTGTCAACTGCTACAACAGATGGCTCTCTTAGTACTATTCCTTTTCCTTTTACATATGCGATTACTGTTGCAGTTCCTAAATCTATCCCTATATCTTGCCCTAAACCCAATTTAAACATTTTCGACTTCCCTTCTTAACTTTTTTCTTTTTTGTTACATTTTCGTTACAATTATATTACAACGATTATTATTTAGCAATACTTTTTGTTGATTTTTTTTATTTTTTGTTTTATAATAATTGATAATAAATTCTATTATATTATTCAAAATTTAAAATATAATAATCTTTAATAATTATATTTATTCATAATTTTGCTTGTCGCAACTTCCAAATCAAAAAGAATATTATGTAAGTTGCTCCAATCGCACTCGCATAGCTCGTTTAGTCGCTGGCGCAGTTATTCAAAATATAATTATTAAAGACCATTGTATTATAAAATTTGTAATTATGAATAAAAACATGTTGGAGGTATAAATGTTCCATTTTCAATTTATTTCAAAAAATGAAAATGATACTAAAAATTTTGCGAAAAGTTTTGCTTCTTACTTACAAAAAAAAGATATTATTGTTTTGACTCGGGGATTTAGGAAGTCGGAAAAACTAAATTTGTTGAAGGGATATTATGTTTTTTTGGATTAGAAAATGAAGTTTCTAGTCCTACTTTTGCTATTGTTAATGAATATAATAAAGATAATTTAAATATTTATCATTTTGATGTTTATCGTTTAGAAGATTCTTCAGAATTTTATGAAATTGGTGGAGAAGAATATTTTGATAATGGCATTTGCATTATTGAATGGGGTGAATTAATAAAAGATGCATTACCTAAAGTTTATACTCAAATTGTTTTCCATCGTGATAGTTTAGATGATAATATTAGAATTTTAGATATATATACTAATTTAAATAGATTGGAGGAATATTTTGAAAGTATTAAGTATTGATACTGCAAGTAATATATGTGGAGTTTCTATTTTAGAGGACAGAAATTTAATTTGCAAACTAGATTCTAATACTCGGTAGAACTCATTCTGAAAATTTGATGCCTATGATATCACAAGCTTTCGATCAGTTGAATTTTTCTTTATCTGATATTGATTTGTTGGTGTGTGATAAAGGTCCTGGTTCTTTTACTGGAATTCGTATTGGAATTGCAACAGTGAAGGCTTTTCATGATAGTTTAAATATTCCATGTATTGGAATTAGTTCTTTAGAAGCTTTAGCATATCTTGTAAAAGATGATGGAATTATTTTAAGTATTATGGATTGTAAAAATGATAATTGCTATTTTGCTTTATATGAACTTCTAAATTCCAAATATACTGAAATTATTTCACCAACTGCTGATAGTTTTAAAAATGCTTTAAAAATTTGTTATAATTATATTTCCAATAGTTCTTCTGTTACTATTGTTGGTGATGGAAGTAAATTTTGTGAAAGCATTATAAATGAAAATTTTAAAAATAATAATTTTAAATTTTCAAACAATAATGATTTAGATTCTTATTGTTTAGCTTTAGCTGGATTAAATAAATTTGATAAAAATAAAGATGAAGAATTATTACCTTTATATTTGAAAAAACCTCAAGCACAAAGACAATTGGAAGAAAAGTTAAAAGATATTAATATTACAAATATGTCTATTGATGATTTAAATTCTATATTTGATAAATTAAGTTTTGATTTTAATGAGTTTTGGAATTATAATATTTTAAAAGATGAGTTGAATTGTAATAATTCAAAATATATTGTTGCTAAATTAAATAATAATGTTGTTGGTTTTGCTGGCTTAAAAATTATGGTGGATGAAGTAGATATTATGAATGTCGTGGTAAAAAAAGATTTAAGAAATCAAGGCATTGGTTCCTTGCTTTTAAAAAATTTAATTAACTTGGCTAAAGAATTAAATGCTTCTAGTATTTCTTTAGAAGTTATGGAAGAAAATTATCCAGCAATTCATTTATATCAGCAATTTGGTTTTGAAAAATGTGGTTTACGAAAAAATTATTATGAAAATAAAAATGGAATTATAATGAAAAGAACATTACATAATTAATGTTCTTTTATTTTAATTTAATTTGTATATTTTTTTCAGTGTTTAAATGGATTTGAGAATATTTAACTTTACATTCATCAAATAGTTTCTTTGATGCAATCCAGTCATCTAAATCTGCATATTTATCTGATGAATATATTACTTCTTTAATTCCAGATTGAATAATTATTTTTGCACATTCATTGCATGGAAATAAATCTACATATATTTTTGCATTTTCTAAATCTTTTTTATTCCCTCTAAAGTTTAGTACTGCGTTTAGTTCAGCATGACAAACATATGGATATTTTGTGTCTAAGTTTGCTCCCTCTCGTCCCCATGGGAATTTTTCATCACTAAATCCATTTGGTGCACCATTATATCCAATTGATAAAATTCTATTATCATCACTTACTATGCATGCTCCTACTTGTGTTGATGGATCTTTACTTCTCATTGCTGATAGTTTTGCTATTGACATAAAGTATTCATCCCATGTTAAATAATCTTTTCTTTTTTCCATTTTTACTACTATTCCTTTCTAAAGCACAAATCTGATTAGAAAAGAATTAAATTATTGTAATTATTTTCCAATCTTTTGCTACTTCTATTATTTTTTAATCATACCATTCTAATTCCCAATCTGCTATAATTACGGTATCTCCTTCACATACTCCCATTTCTTTTAATTTATCTTCAATTCCCATATTTTTTAAACTTTTTTGTAAGTAATACATTGATTCATTATCTTCTATATTAACTCTTCCCATTAATCTTTCTACCGCTTTTCCTGATACAATAAATACTCCATCTTTTTCTTTTATTGTCCATTCATCTTCTTTTTCTTCTAATGTGTATACAACTTTATCTTCTATTTCTACTAATTCTTCTTTTGGTAGTATTTTTAAAGTTTCACTTACATAATCAATTAATTCTTGTACACCTTGCATTGTTGCTGCTGATATTTTAAATAATTTTAAGTTTTCTTTTTTAGCTAATTTTTCTATTTCTTTTAATGTTTCTTCATTTTGCATTATGTCTATTTTGTTTGCTACAATTATTTGTTTTCTTGTAGATAGCTTTTCACTATATTTTTTTAATTCATTATTTATTGTATAGAAATCTTCTATAGGGTTTCTACCTTCTTCTGATGATACATCTAAAAAATGTAATAATAACCTTGTTCTTTCTACATGTCTTAAAAATTGAATTCCTAGTCCTACACCTTCACTTGCTCCTTCTATAATTCCTGGAATATCTGCTATAACAAATCCATTTCCATTTTTTGTTTTTACAACTCCTAAATTTGGTTCTAATGTTGTAAAGTGATAATTTGCAATTTTAGGTTTTGCATCTGTTACTGATTTTAAAAATGTTGATTTTCCAACATTTGGGAAACCTAATAAACCTACATCTGCTAATAATTTAAGTTCTAATATTATTTCTTTTTCTTCTCCTTTTTCTCCATCTTCTGAAAATCTTGGTGCCTGTCTTGTAGATGTTTTAAAATGAGAGTTTCCGTCTTCCTCCTCTTCCTCCTTTTAATACAAGTTCAGTTTGATTTTCATTAGATAAGTCTGCAACAACTTTACCTGTTTTTATATCTTTGATTACCGTTCCTATTGGTACTTTTATATACAAATCTTCTCCATATTTTCCATTACAGTGGCTTCCGCTTCCATTTTCTCCATTTTGTGCTTTAAATTTTTTGTTATATCTAAAGTCAATTAATGTGTTTTTGTCTTTGTCTACTTGGAAGTATATGTTGCCTCCCCTTCCGCCGTCACCACCATCTGGCCCTCCTGCCGCTACATATTTTTCTCTTCTGAATGATACTGCACCATTTCCTCCGTCTCCTGATTTAATTATTATTTTTGTGTAATCAATAAACATTTTTGTTTTCTCCTTATTCAAAGTAATTTAACATCATTGCTTTTTTTACCTTTTTCATTGTTTCTTTTGCTGTTTCTCTTGCTTTTTTTGTTCCTTCTTTTAATATTTCATCTACTTCTTCTGGATGTGCTTCATAATATTCTCTTTTTTCTCTTATTGGCTTTAATTCTTCTATTATATTTTTAGCTAATTGCTTTTTACAAGCTACACATCCTCTTTTTCCAGCTTTACATTCTTCACATACTGTTTTTACTTCTTCTTTTGTGCTAAATAAATTATGATAATATGCTACCATACATACATCAGGATTTCCTAAATCATCTTTTTTTATTCTGTTAGGATCTGTTACTGCACTCATTACTTTTTTTGTTATTTCTTCTTCATTATCTGATAAGTAAATTGCATTTCCTAATGATTTTCCCATTTTTTCGTTTCCATCAAGTCCTTTTATTCTTTTTTGAGATGATAAAACTGCTTCTGGTTCTACTAAAGTTTCTCCATATATACTATTAAATTTTCTTACAATTTCTCTACATTGTTCTATCAGTGGTAATTGATCTTCTCCTACTGGAATTAAATTTCCTTCAAATGCTGTTATATCTGCTGCTTGACTTACTGGATAACCTAAAAATCCATAAGTTACACTTTCTCCAAATATTTCTTTTTTTTGTGCTATTTCTGTTTTTACAGTTGGATTTCTTTCTAGTCTTGCTATTGTTACCAAATTTGAATAAAATACTGTTAGTTCTGCTGTTTCTGGTACCATTGATTGTATATATATTGTAGTTTTTTTTGGGTCAATTCCAACTGACAAATAGTCTATTGCTACTTCTCGTACATTTTTTCTTACTTTTTCAGGATTATTAAAGTTATCTGTTAATGCTTGCACATCTGCAATTAATATGTATGGCTCATATTCTCCGCTTTCTTGTAATTCTAATCTCTTTTTTAATGAGCCAAAATAATGTCCTATATGTAGTTTTCCTGTTGGTCTATCTCCTGTTAGTATTCTTTTTTTACTCATTCTCTATTCATTCCCTTCTAAATTTCTTATTCTATATTAATTTTTTTGTCTATAATATATTCTGGTCTTTTTTGTGTATCATCATAAATTCTTGCAATATATTCTGCAATAATCCATATTGATAACAGTTGTACTCCACTAAATAAAGTAATTGCAACCATAATTGATGTCCAACCAGCTGTTAATTGATTTAGGTTAAATGCATATGAAATTAATGAATAAATTAAAATGGCTATTGATAGAAGAATTGTTAAAATTCCTAAACCTCCTACAATTTTTAATGGTTTCGTTGAAAAGCTTATTATTCCATCAGATGCTAATTTCAGCATCTTTTTTAAAGGATATTTTGTTTTTCCTGCATATCTTTCTTGTCTTTCATATTCATATGGTATTTGCTTAAATCCTACCCAAGTAAATAATCCTCTTAAAAATTTATTATGTTCTGGTAAAGAGTTTATTACATCAATTACTTTTCTATCTACTAGTCTAAAATCTCCTGTGTCTTTTGGAATTTCGACATCTGATAACATATTTAATGTTTTATAAAACATTTTTGCTGTTAATAGTTTAAATGCAGATTCTCCTTTTCTTTTTTTTCTTTTTCCATAAATTACTTCATTTCCTTGTTCCCAATATTTTATCATATCTGGTATTAATTCTGGTGGATCTTGTAAGTCTGCATCTATGATTACTACTGCATCTCCTGTTACAAATTTTATTCCTGCTGTTACAGCTGCTTGATGTCCAAAGTTTCTTGAAAAAGATATGACTTTTACGTTTTGGTCTTCTTTAGCAATTTTTTCTATTATTTCTAAAGTTTTATCTTTGCTTCCATCATTTACAAAAATAATTTCATATTGATAATTTTCTATTTCTTTCCATGTTTCTATTAATCTATTGTAACACTCTTGTGCCACTTCTTCTTCATAATACATTGGTATAACTATTGATATTTTTTTCATGTAATGCCACTTCCTTTTATATTTCTACATTGTGTTTTCTTTCTTTTTAAATATGAAAAATTTGCTAAGTATATAGTTTAAAATTATTACCATTACTTGTGTTATAAGTTTTGATATTATATCATTAATTTTTAATACTTTTACCATTATTGCAAATGTTCCTACATCACATAATGCTCCTGATACTACTCTTGCTAAGAAAAATGATGCCATTTCTTTTACAAATTTTTTTACTGTTTTTGTATTACTTTCAAATACAAATATCTTATTTGTTATATATGCAAATAATACTGCACAAAACCATGCTAATCCACTACTTAAAATTTCATCTATTTTTAATATTTTTGCAAATGCATAATATGAGGCAAAGTTTACAAATGTTGATAATGCTCCAAATATTAAGTAATTAATCATTTCTTTATATTGCAAATATAGTCCTTTTATTGTTTTTAAATTTAAATTTTTTAGTTTTATTTCATTTAATTTGACTTTTTCTAGTTCTTGCTTACTCATTTTTTATACCTTTCTTTAGAGATTTTATTTAAAGGTTTGTAATTTTTGAATTATCATAAATGATTTAAAAAAAATTATAGTTCACATATTTCTCCTATTGTTCTTTCTTCATTTATACGTTTTATTACTTCTGCAAATAATGGAGCTATCGAAAGTACTGTTATATTATCTATTCTTTTTTCTTCTGGAACTGGAATGGTATTTGTTATTACCATTTCTTTAATTCCAGAATTTTTTATTCTTTCAATTGCTGGACCTGATAGCACTCCATGTGTACATCCAGCATATATATTTTTTGCACCGAATTTTTGAAGTACTTTAACAGTTTCTATCATTGAACCTGCTGTATCTATCTCATCGTCGAATATTATTGCATTTTTGTTTGTTACATCTCCTATAATTGTACTTGCAATTGCTCTGTCATCATTTGCCTCTCTTCTTTTATCTACTAATGCAATAGGACATTTAAAAAATTCAGAATATTTATATGCTTTTTTTGAGCTTCCTGCATCTGTTGCTACTATTACCATGTCTTCTAAATTTTTCTTTTTAAAATATCTTTCTAATAAATATTCTGCTGTTAGTTTATCACAATTAATATTAAAATACGCTTGTATTGCTGGATTATGTAAGTCACATGTTATTATTCTTGTTGCACCGTGCTGCTTCTAGCAATTGAGCCATTAATTTAGCAGTTATTGGTATACGTGGTTGATCTTTTTTATCTGATCTAGAATATGGGAAATATGGCAATACTACATTTATGTTTTTAGCAGATGCTCTTTTTATTGCATCAATTGTTATTAATAATTCCATAATTCTTTCATTTACTGGTGGTTTTGTTGTTTGTACAATATATACATCTTTTTGTCTTACTGTTTCTAATATTTGTACAAAATTGTTATCATTTTTGAATTTTTGATGATGTATTTTTCCCATTTCTAATCCTAAGTTGTCACATATTTCTTTTGTGAATTCTTCTGCTGTTGGACAAGCAAATATTTTAATATTATTCATCTTTAATAGCATTCCTTTCTAATTTTTATAATTCTTCTATATAATACCATAAAAAATTAAAAATGTACAGAGGTGAATTATTGTGACATTATAAAATTTGAGCTTGGAAGATATGTCATAAAAAAATAATACAAAGGGTCAATGATAATATATTATTTATTTGTAACTCCCAACTGCATACAGATTGTATCTAAAATTTTATAATAAATTATAAAATTTTATTAACATTCTGTACTTTGTTGGTCCCCCCGAATTGTTACTGCATAAATAATATATTATTATTGACCATTTGTACCATTTTTTATTTATTTTTCTAATGTTTTCCTTTTTGACTTTTTTCTGCAGCAATGACAACTAGTATTGTAAATGCTAAAACTAGAGCAATTATATATATAATCCAATCTTTATTAATACTTTCTGTTGCTAATGCATTTTCTTCATTTTTAGTTTCTTCTCCTTGGATTGTGTTAGTTTTTTCTTCTATTTTTTCATCTTGCTCTGGTGTTTCTGTTGGTTCTTGTGTTTGTTCTGAAGAGTTTATTTGCCCAGTTATATGTATAATATATGTTCTTACTGTTCCTGATGCTGCTACTACATCTATTCTTATTTCATTTGTTCCATTTTGTAATTTTATTTTTCCTGCTCCTTTTACTGTAGCATTTGTATCACTTGGAATAGCAATTACATTTATTTCATTATTTGTTATGTTTGTATTTAGTGTGTATTCTACTGTTTGCTTGTCAAATTTTGGTGAAAGTTCATATCCTTCTACTGTTAAACTTTCTAAGTAATTGTTTGTAGATTTTCCTGCTGTAGCTTTTACTTCTTTTTCTTGTTCTTCTAACATTTTTTGATTTTCTTTTTCTGCTTGTGTGTCATCATATTCTGCAAATCCTTTGCTACTATTTGGATCTGCATATACTTTAGAATTTGTACATATAAAGTTTATCATTCCTAGTACTAATATTAGAACTATTATTTTTACATTTGTTTTCATAATTAAAATCCATCCTTATTTTATATTTACATATGAGATTTATATTTTATTTTGTTAAGAAATTTGCTGGCATAAATCCTTGTTGACCATTAGTTAATCGTACTCTATACCAATTATATCCATCAATATTGTTATATGTTTTTTCATTAATTACTGTAACTGTTGCTCCTTCTCCTATTGCTGTTACTATATCTAACGATGTACTTGGTCCTATTCTAACATTGCATCCAATTCCATCTGCTGTTTTTACTTTTGCTGTATAATTGCAATTTGTAACATCATTTACTTGTTTTAAATAATCTCCAGACATATATCCTATTGTTCCATCTTGAGTAATTACTTTGTGCCAATTACTGTTAATACCTCTTTGTACTGATAATATGATTTCTCCTGATTTAATTAATTTTATTGTTTTTGAGCTTGTATCTGCTGCTTCTCTAATCCATAATCCATCTTGTGCTGTAATTTGTACATTTATTGGTGCTGCTTCTTGAGTATTTGAAGGTAATTGTGATACTGTGCTACTCATGCCTTCATATACTGGAATTATAAAAGTGAAATTAGATTCTACTTTATTTGTATTTACATACATGTTTCTTAATGTTGTTGCTTCACTATATGCTGCCATTAAGTTTTGCATATATTGATGTGTATATAGTCCTCCTCCACTTCTGTTATCTATATCAAATTTGTTTTGATATAGAGTATTTTGATAGTTTTCTAGCCAATTCTTTTTGCAAAATTCTATTCCACCTTCTAATGCTTTTTGCATTGAATCCCATCCCTTGCTTTTGGCAGTTGCTAATGCATTTGCATATATTTGTGAATATCCATTTCCGCTTGCTCCTATATTGAATGGATTATAATATGTTTTTCCATCTTCTCCCTTCATTCCTTTGCCTATTTCTGTTCCATTTGTTCCTTGTTCTTGTAGAACTCTTGCAATTATATAATATGAATTTACATTTTTATTTTTACAAGCATTGTCAATTGATGTTGCATAATTTTGTAAAAATGTGCCTTTTACTTTTGTTTGTATTCCTTGTAATGTACATACATTATTTATGTATTGATTAATGTCTTGGAATTGAAATACATTTGCATCATCTAAGAAGTTTCTTGGGTCCATATAATATGCTGTTGCTTTTTGTGATGCGCAATACCATCCACTATCATATAGTTTTGTTCCACAAGTTTGGCATATCCATTCACCACCATAATTTTTTGGCACTAAGTTTCTTGAATGTAGTGCTGCTTCACCTGCTATCACTTGATCAAAACGTAATCCTGTGTATAATAGTTCAAAATTCCATCCTGGATGAGCATTCATTAAAGCTGAGATTTTTTCTTTATAACCTGGATATTTTGATGTATTTATTGAATCTAATATATTTAATGGTTTTACAAATTTAAATTTTTGTGCTTTGCTTCCGTTTCCTGCGTATACATCTATATTTGTTCCATTTTTTGCTATACCTGCATATGCATCTAGATATAATCCATTTAATTTTGATATTATGCTATAATATCCTCCTCCTACATCTTTTATTATCCATTTTTGCGCATCTGAGTTATTGTTTTCATATTGCCATACATTGGTTCCACTTGTCATTCCTGCTGCTTCTACATCTATTAATTTATTTGAATGAATTGCTGTTAATGTATAATATCCATTTCCAATATGTTTTACAGCAATTTTCTGTCTATTTGCTGCTTGCTTTTTATATAATTGTATATTTCCTCCATTTTCTCTTGAACCACCATCTACGTCTATCACATAATCGCTAGATATTGCACTTTCAATTGAATATGTTCCATCTTTTATTGTAACTGTTGCTGTATTATTGTTCTGATTGTTATTGTTCTGGTTGTTATTGTTTTGTCCGCTATTTCCTTGAGTTCCTTGATTATTATTTGTAATTGATTCAAATTTGAACTTTTGTGCTTTACTTCCATTTCCTGCATATACATCTATATTGGTTCCATTTTTTGCTATACCTGCATATGCATCTAAATATAATCCATTTATTTTGGATATTATGCTATAATATCCTCCTCCTACATCTTTTATTATCCATTTTTGTGCATTTGAATTGTTTGACTGGTATTGCCATACATTAGTTCCACTTGTCATTCCTGCTGCTGCTACATCTAGTAGTTTATTTGAATGTACTGCTGTTAGTGTATATGCTCCATCTCCTAAATATTTTACTTTAAATCTTTGTGCATTACTATTGTTTGATTGGTATAATTGCACATTTGCACTATTACTTGTTGATGCTGCTGCTACGTCTAATACATAGTTATTGTTTATTGATGATCTTATTGTATATGTTCCATCTGCTACAGTTTTAGTTCCAGTTATTGTTGTATTCTTATTTGCATTTGAATTATTACTTGCTATTGATTCAAATTTGAACTTTTGTGCTTTACTTCCATTTCCTGCATATACATCTATATTTGTTCCATTTTTTGCTATACCTGCATATGCATCTAAATATAATCCATTTATTTTGGATATTATACTATAATATCCTCCTCCTACATCTTTTATTATCCATTTTTGTGCATTTGAATTGTTTGACTGGTATTGCCATACATTAGTTCCACTTGTCATTCCTGCTGCTGCTACATCTAGTAGTTTATTTGAATGTACTGCTGTTAGTGTATATGCTCCATCTCCTAAATATTTTACTTTAAATCTTTGTGCATTACTATTGTTTGATTGGTATAATTGCACATTTGCACTATTACTTGTTGACGCTGCTGCTACGTCTAATACATAGTTATTATTTATTGATGATCTTATTGTATATGTTCCATCTGCTATTGTTTGTATAGAATTTGCTGCTATAACTTTATTCCATTTTTTTAGTAAAATAGTAGTATTAGATAAAAGTATTTGTAATATGATAAATATTATTACTACTAATATATATTTGTGTTTTTTATTATTTTTCATGATTTTGCACCTTCCTTTTTCAATGTCTATATGTCTTTCTATTCAAGTCATATTTTATCATAATTTGTTGAAAAAGTGAATATTTTTGCTATTAATTAATATTTCATTTTTATTACTTTTTTGTTACTATGTTATTACTATTAATTGCACAAAAATCCAATGCTGTCAACCTAAGAAATAGCTCTAGATAATATATTATTTATGCAGTAACAATTCGGGGGGACCAGCAAATTACAGATTGTAATGCAAATTTTATAATTTATTATAAAATTTGGTTACAAGCTGTTATGTAGCTGGGAGTTACAAATAAATAATATATTATCTAGAGCAATTATAATATATTTTGATTTTTATATTCCGTTTTTTAGTAATATTAATTTTATTATTTTAGCCATTCTGGATTTTCTAAATACCAGTCAATTGTTTTTATAATACCATCTTCAAATTTTGTTTTTGGTAGCCATCCTAAGTCTTTACTAATTTTAGTAGGATCAATTGCATATCTATAGTCATGACCTTTTCTGTCTGTAACAAATTCAATTAAATCTTCTGATTTGCCTAATCTTTTTAAAATTAATTTTACAATTTCAATATTTCTTTTTTCGTTGTGACCACCTATGTTATATCTTTCTCCTGAAACTCCTTTATGATAAACTAAATCAATTGCTTCACAATGATCTTCTACATATAGCCAATCTCTAATATTTTTACCTTGACCATATACTGGTAATTTTTCATCTTTAAGAGCTAGTTTTATCATATGTGGTATTAATTTTTCGTTGTGTTGATATGGTCCATAATTATTGGAACAATTTGTCACATTTATATTCATTTTGTATGTTTCTTTATATGCAAGTGCAATTAAGTCTGAACTTGCTTTAGAAGAAGAGTATGGGCTACTTGGCTTTATTGGTGATTTTTCTGTAAAATATCCATCTTCTCCAAGAGATCCATAAACTTCATCTGTAGAAATGTGAACAAATTTATTTTTACTTCCTTCTCCCCATTTTTGTTTTGCAGTTTCTAATAATGTATGTGTTCCAATTACATTTGTTTGAGTAAATACAAATGGATTTTTTATACTGTTGTCAACATGTGATTCTGCTGCAAAATGAATAACTCCGTTTATATCATATTTTTCAAAAACTTCCTTCATTTTTTCAAAGTCACATATATCTGCTTGTACAAATTCTATTTTATCTTGTACTTTTTTTAAATTATTTAAATTTCCTGCATATGTTAGTTTATCTACTACAATAACTTTATAATCTGGATGTTTATTTACAAAATACTCTGCAAAATTTGCTCCTATAAATCCTGCTGCTCCTGTTACTAATACATTATTCATTTTTACTACCATTCCTTTCTAAGGCATAAAATCTGGTTGGAAAAGAATTAATTTATTGTAATTGTTTTTCAACCTTATCTTCCTTCCTATTTGTTATTATAAATTTTGAAATAAATTTGTTTCTTTTAATTCTTTTAATGATGGCCATTTGCTATCTTTTTCAGATGTTAATAAATCTTCTATTTTCATACTTCCCAAAGGCCAATTAATTGCAACATCTGGATCGTTCCATGCAAGTCCACCTTCTGCATCATGATTGTATATATCATCACATTTATATGTAAATTCTGCTTCATCTGATAAAACTAAAAATCCATGTGCAAATCCTCTTGGAATCATGAACATTTTTTTATTTTCTTCAGAAAGTATTACACCTTCCCATTTTCCATATGTTTTACTGTTTGGTCTTAAATCTACTGCAACATCAAATACTTCACCTTTGATTGCTCTTACTAGTTTTGCTTGAGTGTTTTCTTTTTGAAAA
Organism: uncultured Clostridia bacterium; assembly: GCA_947626815.1. GTDB lineage: Bacteria > Bacillota > Clostridia > TANB77 > CAG-508 > CAG-269. The sequence continues at coordinate 29,158 of CANQTN010000010.1, forward strand.
TGCAAACCCCTTAAAACTCCTTTTTTAGATTTTGATTGATTGTCTTGTACAAAATCATAGTTCAATCCTATTTCTTCAAAGTCGGCTTTGCTGTATGTTTCCATAAAATATCCTCTGTTGTCTCCAAATACAGTTGGTTCAATTATGTATACGCCTTCTATGGATGTTTCGCTTTTTTTGAATTTTCCCATTTTAACTCCTCCTCATTTGATTAATTGTTTTAGATATTTTCCATATTCTGTTTTCATATATTTATCTGCTAAATTTGATAATTGTTCTGATGTAATCCATCCTTTTTGATATGCAATTTCTTCTGGACAACATACTTGCATTCCTTGTCTTTTTTCAATTGTTTGAACAAAACTTGCTGTTTCTAATAATGCATCATGTGTTCCTGTATCAAACCAAGTCATACCTCTTCCAAATGTTTCTACATATAATTTATTTTTCTTCATATATATTTCATTGACAGTTGTTATTTCTAATTCTCCTCTTGCAGACGGTTTTATGCTTTTTGCTATTTCTACTACATCATTTGTATAAAAATATAAACCTGGAACTGCATAGTCAGATTTTGGTTCTAGTGGTTTTTCTTCAATTGATATAGCTTTACCTTGTTTATCTATCTCAACAACCCCATATGCTCTTGGGTCTTTAACTCTATATCCAAATATTGTAGATTCGTTCTCTCTTTCATTTGCTTTTTTTAACATTTCTGATAAATGTGATCCATAAAACATGTTGTCTCCCAATATCATAGCCACATTATCTTCTCCTATAAATTCTTCTCCAATAATAAATGCTTCTGCTAATCCATTTGGTTTTTCTTGTATTTTATAGTTAAAGTTCATTCCCCATTGTTTTCCATCACCTAATAATTCTTTGAATACAACTATGTCTCTTGGTGTTGAAATTATAAGTACCTCTCTTATATTTGCTTCCATTAGTACAGATAGTGGATAATAAATCATTGGCTTATCATATACAGGCATGATTTGTTTTGATATTGCAAGTGTTAATGGATATAGTCTAGTTCCACTTCCTCCTGCTAAAATAATTCCTTTTCTTTTTTTCATTTTTATTATAATCCTTTTTATTTATTTAGTTTTTTAATTAGGTAACTATAAACCTATTTATTGTTTAATTTTTCCTTCTTTTATTAAATATCTTTTTAGTGCATCTTCCCATTCTGGTACTGCAATTCCTTGAGCTAATAGTTTTTCTTTAGATAATTTAGAATTTTTTGGTCTTTTTGCTTGTGTTACTTTCATCATTTTTATGTATTGTTCTGTTGTTACTGGATTTACATTACAAATAATTCCTGCATATTCAAAAATTGCTTTTGTAAAATCATACCATGTTATATATCCTTGGTTTGTTGCATGATAAATTCCATAAGGTATTTTCTTTTCTATTGCTTGTGCTATTATATTTGCTAAATCTTCTGCATATGTAGGTGAACCATGTTGGTCTGCTACAACATTTAGTTCATCTTTTTCTTCTCCTAATTTTAACATTGTTCTTACAAAGTTATTTCCTTCTCCATAAAGCCATGCTGTTCTAAATATATAATATTTGTCAGTATTTTCTTTTATATATTCTTCTCCATGTAATTTAGTTATTCCATAAGCTGTTACAGGGCTTTTACTATCCTCTTCTTTATAGTCTTCATTTATGTCTAATTCTCCACCAAATACATAGTCTGTACTAATATGAACTAATATACTATTATTTTCTTTTGCTGCTTTTGCTAAATTTCTAGGTCCTATTGCATTTATTTTTTCTACAATTTCTCCTGCTTCTTCTGCTCTATCTACTGCTGTGTATGCTGCACAGTTTATTATATATTCTGGTTTTGTTTCATTTACATATTTTAGTACTACATCTTCTTTTGTTATGTCTAGATTTTCTACATCTGTGCAGATAAGTTCGTTTCCTTCTTTTAGTCTTTCTCTTACAGATTTTGCGAGCATTCCGTTTGCTCCTGTAATTAAAATTTTCATTTTATCATCATTCCTTTTTTGTATTTAGGTTTTATGGCTTTACCTATAAACCTTTTGCACCATTAGTGCCTGTCCCCCACAGTGCCAAATCCATATCTACTTTTCCGATTATTCCACTAACTTTTCCTGAACTTGTGTATTGCCACATAACATAAGGTTTTTGATAATCACATGTATCATTCCATTGTGCTATCCATTTTTGGTATTTGTCTAACATACTATCATTTAAACATCCGTTTAGCCAACTTAAGCTTGCATATATTCCTACATTGTTATATCCTGCTTTTTGTATAACTTTACAAAATTCGTCACAAACTTCTACTCCTTTTTCATGTGCTATTCCATTTCTACTTTTATATCCATCTGTGTCTTCCATGTCAATCCATATTCCAAATGTAGGATTTTTTCCTTTAAGTAGTCTTAATACATGCTCTGCTTCTGATTTTGCTCCTTCTCTTGTTCCAGCATATGAATATAAATAAACTCCATATGGTATTCCTAGTCTTTCACATTCTAATACATTTCTTTCAAAGAATTTGTCATCTTGTGTTTGCGTGTCTCCTCCAAATCCACATCTGATAATTGCAAAGTCCACATTGCCTGACTGTTTTGCTGTTCTCCAATCAATTAATTTTTGATGCTCAGAAACATCTATTCCTTTTAAAATGTCCGCTTCTGCAAATTTGAATTTTTGAGCATTTGTTTCATTTCCTTCATAAATTTGTACATTTGTGCCATTTGCCGTTCCAGCTGCTGCTACGTCTAAATATAGTTCTGCGCTTTTAGACATGATATAAAAATATCCATTTCCTGCATCTTGTAAAATCCATTTTTCAGCTTCTGCGCCATTCTTTATGTATTGTTCTACATTTGTTCCATTTTTTGTTCTTCCATATGCTAAGTTTAATAACTTACCAGAGTGTGAACATTTTATTTCATAATATCCTTCTTTGTTGTATATTAGTTCAAATCTTTGTTGTAATACAGTATCACTATCCCAAATTTGTACATTTGCCCCATTTTTATTACTTCCACCTGATATATCTAAAACTTTTTTATTGTTTAATGCTGTTTCTATCTTATATATACCACTTTTTACTAATTCCTTGCATTTTGGTTTTTCAACTTTTTCTAGTTTGAACTTTTGGGCATTTGTTCCATTTCCTTCATATACTTGTATGTTATTTCCTTTTTTTATATTTCCTGCATAAATGTCTAAATATAAGTCATTTAATTTAGAAATTATTGAATATGTTCCGTCATTGTTGTCTTTTATAATCCACATTTGTGAATTTGTGTTGTTTTTCATATATTGTTGTATATTAGTTCCATTTGTCATTCCTGCTGCTGTTACATCTAATGATTTTTTTGAATGTTTGGCAATTATTTCATAATATCCATTTCCTTTGTAAGTTATTTCAAATTGTTGATTCTTTTTTGATATATTTGATTGTGTTTCTAATTTTATATTGGCTCCATTTGTGTCTGCTGAATTGTCTACTTCTATTCCTATACTTTGTTTTACATTAGCTTTTATTTTATATGTGCCATTTGGTATTGTTTGCTTTGGAACTACATCATTAATTTTTATTAATTGAAATTTTTGTGCATTTGTTCCATTTGATTGATATACTTGCATATTTGTCCCATTTTTTGCTATTGCTGCTGGAACATCTAAGCATAATCCATTACATTTTGAAATAATATTATAATATCCATCTGGTGTTTTTTGTAATAACCATTTTTGTGCATCTGTTCCATTTTTTGTATATTGTTGTACTTTAGTTCCATTTGTTTTTCCTGCTGCTGCCACATCTAGTACTTTTCCAGAGTGTTTTATTTTTATTGTATAATAACCATCTCCAGCATTTTTAATTATAAATTTTTGATTTATCATAAATTGTGTAGATTTATTTTTTAATTGCAATTTTGCTTCATTTTGCATAGAATAATTTTCTATTTCAAAAATTATATTAGATTTTATTGCTGTTTGTATTATGTATGTTCCTTCTTCTATTGTTGCTTGATTAATTTTTAATAAATTATTATTATTTATTTTTTTTATATTTTCATTATTTTCTTCTATATTATCGCTATCTTGATTATTTTTTTGTTTTTGATTTTGTTCCTTCTCTTGTTTTTCTTCTTTGGTTTCGTTTTGCTTGTCTTCATTTTGCTCATTTCTATTTTCTTTCAATTCATGTTTGTCTTCTTCTGTATTGTTTTCTTGTTTTTGTATTTCATTTTCTTCTTTTTTTGTTTGTTCTTCTTGTTCTTTGTTCTGTTCTATGTCTTGTTGCTTTTCTTGTTCTTTATTTTGTTCTATCTCTTGTTGTTTTTCTTGTTCTTTATTTTGCTCTATCTCTTGTTGTTTTTCTTGTTCTTTATTTTGTTCTATTTCTTGTTGTTTTTCTATCTCGTTTTCATTTTTTTTATTTTCACTAGTAATATTTATATTTTGTTTTTGAATGTTTTGATTGATATTATTATCTGTTGCATATATAATTGGTGAAAATACCTGTAGTAACAATATAATTATACTTATATAATTTATTATTTTTAATTTCATATTTATTCTCCTATTATATTGGTTTTTTTACTTAAATTTTCTATTTGTGTGTATCTTAATAATTCTAATTCATATTTTTCTCTATTTTGTTTTACTACAGTATCTAATACTACGCCACATTGTGCAATTATTATTGCGAATATCATTATTCCTGTTGCTAAAATTGCTGATGGTATTTTACTTATATAGCCTGTTTTTAAAAATTCCATAATTACTGGCATTCCAACTGCTAATCCTATTAATACAAATATTGATGCAATAAAACAGAAAAATTGTCTTGGTTTAAAATCTTTGAACATTGCTACAATTTTTTTCATTACTTTCATTCCATCACTTATTGTATTTAGTTTTGATGTACTGCCTTCTGGTCTGTCCCTATATATAATAGGAATTTCTTTTATAATAAATCTTTTATCTAATGCATGTAATGTCATTTCTGTTTCTACTTCAAATTTTGGGCTAAGAACTGGAATTGTTTTTACAAATAATTTATTAAATACTCTATATCCTGTCATTATATCTTTTAAATTAGTTTTAAATGCTATATTTATTGCTTTTTTTACTAAATTATTTCCAAATTCATGAAAACATCTTTTATTTTCTTTTTTATATGTTCCATTTGTTAGTCTATCACCTATTACCATATCTGCTTGTCCTTTTACTATTGGTTCTATTAACTTATGAACTTCTTCTGCTGGATAGGTGTCATCTCCGTCTACCATAATATATATATCAGCATCAATGTCTCTAAACATGCTTCTGACAACATTTCCTTTACCTTGTCTATATTCATTTTTTACAATTGCTCCATTTTCTTTTGCTATTTTTACTGTTTGATCTTTTGAGTTATTATTATATACGTAAATATCTGCATCAGGTAATTCTTTTTTAAAATCTTTTATTACTTTTCCTATTGTTTGTTCTTCATTATAGCATGGTATCAATACTGCTGTTTTCATTCTTGCCCTACTTCCTTTCTTTTTTTAGTATTTCTACAATTTTACTAATACTAATTCCCCAAAATCCGATTAATAATGGGTATGCGCCAGATAAATACATATAATATCTTGAAAAACAAGATGTTATTTGATTATAAGAAACTCCTGCAATCAAAACTAATAGGCTACATCCTATTCCTGTTAATAATAACCATATATTTATTATTTCTTCTTTTCTTTTAATTTTTATAAGATATATTGTTAATATTATATAACATATAATACTAATTATTGTTAACATTAGTCCACAAATTTTATATAGTTTTCCTATAAAGTTTAATCTTTGTACATATATATTTGTATATATTGCATAATCATTTCCACTTTGAATAGATGTGTCATTTGTAATTGCATTATATTTTTGCGATTGTTCTTCACTTGGTCTGTTTACTGTTTCTATTTCATTAAAGTTTGATATATACCATGAAGTTTTTAGCATTTCGACTGGTAGTTCTGAAAAATATCTCATTTTCCATGGTGATAATAGGTTTGATGGCATTGAAAATCCTGTTTCTAATTTTCCTTCTTTTATTGCACTTTTTAATTCTTCATATACTTGTTTATAGAATTCATTTGATTTTTTTGCGTTTTCATACATTCCTGCATTTTCTACTGCTGATTTTAGAGCCCACCAGAACCATCCATCTTCTACTTGTTTATCTCCTGGTTTTCTATCTAGATTATCCCAGTCATTTAAAGCTTGTTCTAATTGTTCCTTAATTGAATTTAAAGTTTTTGAATTTTTATACATTAAATCAATTTTATTTCTTGTTACTGTTACATATTGTATGTCTTCTTTTGTGTTAATTGAGTACATTGTTTTTAGTACTTTTCCAAAGTATCCATCATTTATTTCGTTATAAGTATATACACCATATATTGCATAATTAGTAATTCTTACTATATTTAGTGATATTACTAGTATTATCAAAGGTGTAACATATGCAACTATTTTTAAGTTTAATTTTTTATTTTTCAAAATTGCAGAAATTACCATTATAGCTATTACTACTAATACAAATGGTAATATCCATATTCCGTCTTCTCTAGTTAACCATAAAGATGCTAAAGCTATTCCTGCTATAAGAGAAAATGGTATTATTTTTTTTATGTTCATATTTCTTCTTTGATAACATGCAAACATACTTCCTATTATTAATAATACTTGTGATAGTGTAATACCATTTCTGTATACTCTTTGCAAAGTCCAAAATGCAAATGATACTGGATTAAATAATAATAATATGTATATTACTATTAGAGACATTTTTGACTTAAATAAATCTTTTATTGTGTATATAAAGTAAATACATGATAATATATAGATTAAGTTCATTACACTTATATATGATAATCCAAAAAAATTAATTATTGCCAATAACATTGGGAAAGCTGGACCTTTTACTAATGTATTACTTGTATATTCACCTAACCATTTTTTCCCTCTTATATTTATTGCCATATTAACCATCATATCATCATCATATATTTGAGATGGAAAAGCTGTTATTGGAATATTTTCTGTCATTATAAATCTAATTAATGCAAATATAATTATGCATATAATTAATTTATTTTTACTTATAAAAGATTTCATTGTTGCCTCCTATTTGTTTTCTATATTTATTTTTTCTTGCATTATTTCATATTTATCTGAATCTAATCTTAAATTTGGGTTATAATAAGGGTCTCCTTTTTTCTTATATTCTCCCCATTTTTTATAGAATAAGTCAATTTCACCTTTAAATCTTTTCTGTTTTTCCTCTGTGTCTTCTGCACCCCTTGTTTTTGATTCATAATGAATAAATTCTACAAATGGATTATAAATGATTAGTTTTCCAGTTTGTATTATTTTTAAGCAAAAATCTATATCATTAAATGCAACTGCAAATTTTTCATCCATGTATCCTACTTCTTCATATACAGATCTTTTTGCCATCATACATGCTGCTGTTACTGCACTTAAATTCTGTATATGACTTTCTCTTGCAAAATATCCATGCGCATTTTTATATAATCCTCTAAATACATGTCCTGCAACTCCATAAACTCCAATTATTGTTCCTGCATGTTGTATAGTTCCATCAGGATAATACATTTTAACTCCAACTGCTCCTACATCCTCTCTTTGGTTCATTCCTACCATTTTTTCTAACCAATCGGGTGTTAATAATTCTGTATCATTGTTTAGTTGAACTATATATTCTCCATCTGTATTTTTTACTCCAAAGTTTATGATATTTGAATAATTAAATCCTTTTTCCTTGTAATATAATACTTTTATTTTCTCTTCTTTTTCTAATTCTTTATAATAGTCAAAAATTGAACTTTCTGTACTATTATTTTCTATTACAACTATTTCATAATTTTGATATGTTGTTAATTTTAATATGGAATTTATACATTTTTTTAATGTTTCTTTTTCATTCATATTTGGTATAAGTATTGTAACTTTTGGATTATTTATAGGTTTATAATCTATTTTATATGTTCCTAAAGTTGCGCCATGTGTTACTGTTCCTTCTAAACCAACTCTTTTTAAGTGATCTTGCAAAACAGGAATACCTGCTTCAAATGCATATGGTTTTGCATCTCCTCCAGCTTTTGCTGTAGATAACTCATGTACTCTCCAATGATATAAAACTTTTGGGATATGTTTTATATTTTTTGCTATTTCTGCCATTCTTATAATAAGATCATAGTCTTGTGCACCATCATATTTGCTTCTTTCTCCACCTAATTTTTCCATTAAGTCTTTTCTAAATACACTGAAATGACATATATAATTATTTGATCTTAACGTATCTATTGCAAAATCTGGTTTAAAATGTGGATCAAATCTTGGTTTTTTAGTTGTTGTTATTTTGTCTTCATCTGTATAAATAAATTCTATTTCTGGATCTTCATTAATTGCTTTTACTATTTCGAATAAACTATTTACTGGTAATAAGTCATCATGGTCTAGTAATGCTATATAGTCACCTGTTGCCATTTTTAGTGCTTCATTTGTGTTTCCTGATATTCCTAAATTTTTTCCAGTATAATTATATTTTATTCTTTCATCTTTTTTACAAATTTCTTCTAGTTCTTCGTTCTTTTTTGGGCTGCCATCTGCTAAACATAGTTCCCAATTTGAATAAGTTTGATCTATTAAATATTGTACTAACTCTTCAAAAAAATTAATTGGTGTGTTATACATTGGTACTAATATACTTATTTTAGGATTTATCTCAAATTTAGTTTTACGTTGCTTTTCTAATTCTTCTGGTGTTGGATCATTTAAACTCATCCAAATTTCATATGGTGTAATTGTTGTTCCATTTTCAGCTTTGTTTTTCATCATTTCTATAGTTTTTTTCCAACCATTAGATTTTAAAGATTTTATAAATTTTACTAGGTTACTAGGTTTTATATTATGGACAATTGTGTTTATTTTTCTTAAAAGTTGTCTTGTCTTTCCTCCTTCTGGGAAAAGTTTGTCTCTTAATCTAACACTCATTTGTTTCATCCTTTCTTACTTTTTCCTAATCTTAATACAGCTCTTAGTGGTTTTGTTATTTTCCATGATTTTGAATTATATACATAATTTAAATTTGCTTTTAGTTCTTCAATTTTTTTATCTTTTTCGTCTAATAAAGTTTTATTTTTCGCATTTTCCATGGTTAGTACATTAATTTGATGATTAGCTGTTAGTTCTTTTCTTTTTAAATCTATCATTTCCATTCCTTGTGTGTGTATTTTCCATATTTCATCATCTCTAATTTTTAATTGTAATTTTTTATCTAATTCATCAAAAATTTTAATATTTTCTTGCTTGATCTCCATTATATCATACAATTTTTCTTCAGATATATATTTTTTTATTCTTGCATAATATTTTATTGCTCTATATAATATAAAACTTATTGGTACATTATTTTCTTGCCATTCTTGATCGTAAAAATAAAATTGATTATCTATATAAAAACAGTTTTGAAATATTAAGTCCCATAATCCATATTTTACAAAATCCATTTTTTCAATATGCTCTTTTTCATATTTTATATCATATTTGTCAAATACATTGTTTTGGCTATTTACCTTTTCTAATTTGGTTTCCAACTCATTTTTAAATTGTTTTATTAATTGACTTGCTTCATCTATTTTATTTTCTTTGGCCAATTTTATTATAATTTTGTCTAGTGTTGGACTATTGATATATTTACTAATAATTTTATTTTTATCATAAGAATCTACTGTGTTTATTCCAATTTGATTTATTATATCAATATTGTGTTTTATATTTTCTATATGTTCTTTACTTTTTGCATTTATAGCATATTTATAAACATTTTCTTCTTCTACAATTGTTTTTATTCTATATTCTGGTTTTCTTATATTTGAAAATGATACGAATTTTATTTGTTTTTCTTGTGTTTTTGCTTTTGATATTTCTACTAAATAAGAGTTTACAAATAATTTAAATAAGTCACTATTTTCTTCTAATATTTCTTTATATGCCTCATTTTCTTGATAAAATTTTATAGTATTTGATGTATTATAAACAATATTTCTAGATAGATTATTTTTGCTAAGTGGGTTTTCATCTGTGTATATAACATTTGTTAGTTTATAGTCAGGCATTGGATAATATATTTTATTTATTACTAGCTTTGTATTTTCTATAATATTTTTTAATTCACTTAAACTCATTATATTTTTTTCTTTGTGATTTACTATATTAATTCCATTCTCGTCTGTTTTAGAAAAATACTTCATTCCGCATTTTATTATCTATTGCTAGTATAATTTTTCCATCTTCTTTTAGGAATTTTTTTAATATTTCAATATATTCTTCTGTTGTTCCATTAAATATTTTATTTAAATTTTCAATTGTTCCTATTAATGTAATGTAGTCAAATTTCTCTTCTAAATTTATTTTTTCAATTGTTCCTACTATAATTTCTAAATTTTCTTGATTTTTATATCTTTTTTCAATTGCTTTTGCTTTTTTTAAACTATTTTCTATTCCTACTACTTTGCAAGCTTTTTGGCATAATAGGCCTGTTATTTCTCCATAGTTTGGTTCTATTTCTAAAATAGTAGCATTTTCTTTTATTGGATACCAATTTAATATATTTTCTCTAATTTCTGATAAAGCTAATATTATTTCTATGTTTTGTTCTTCTTTTATTATATTTTCATAGTTTTCTTTTTCGTTTTCTTCTATTATATTTATTATTTCTTCATCAATTGGTAATAATTCTTCTTGCTTTTTTGTATAAAAATCAAGATTTATTTTCAACTACTAACACTCCTTTTAAAATATTCATCCATAAAATTTAATGATATTTTTTATTTATAATTCATACTAAATCATTAAATTCTTAAATATATTAACTTGATCTAGTTTTTCCCAAGAGCACTCTACTTTGTTTTCTTCATCTAAATATTTTCTTCCAAAATGTCCACCATTGCATGTTTGTGTATATATAGGATTTCTTAACTTTAATTGTTCAATAATTCCCTTTGGAGATAAATCAAAATTGTCATATATAGCTTGTATTATTTTATCTTCATCAATTTTATTAGTTCCTTTGCAATCAATATAAATTGATATTGGTTGAACAACACCTATTGCATAAGATAATTGAATTAAACATTCTTTTGCAATTCCGGATGCTACAATATTTTTAGCTAAATATCTTGCCATATATGCTGCACTTCTATCTACTTTAGTAGGGTCTTTTCCAGAAAAAGCTCCTCCTCCATGTGGTGCATATCCTCCATATGTATCTACAATTATTTTTCTTCCTGTTAGACCTGCATCACCTTCTGGTCCACCAATTACAAATTTTCCTGTAGGATTTATTAATATTTTAAAATCTGTATTTAAATTGTATTTTTCTGCAATTTTGGTCATAATTTCATTTTTTATAAATTCTTTAAATTCTTTTTCATTATAATCCTCTGAATGTTGAATCGACATTAGCATTGTATTTACTTTTGTTTTTTCATCTTCTGTATATTCTAGTGTTACTTGTGATTTCATGTCTGGTCCTGCATATTTAAATTTGCCATTTTTGCGTAGTGTTGTTGCTAATTTTACTAAATCATGTGCCATTGTAATTGCCAATGGCATATATTCTGGAGTTTCACAATTTGCATATCCAAACATTATACCTTGGTCACCTGCCCCTCCAATATCCACACCTTGTGCTATATCTGGGGATTGTTTACTTAACAAGTTTAATACTCTTGGTGTATATGTATATCCTATTTTTTTTATAGTATCTTTTGCAATTTGTTCTACATTTATATTTGCTGTTGTTGATATTTCTCCTGATAATACTATAAATTCGTCTTTTGCCATTGTTTCACAAGCTACTCTTGCATTTTTATCTTCTTTTAAACATGCATCTAAAATACTATCTGATATCATATCACATACATGGTCTGGATGTCCTATTGATACCGCTTCTGATGTAAATAAATTTTTCTTTTTTTTCATGTTTTATTCCCCCTAAAACTCTATTTATTTTTGTTTTTTATTTTCCTAAGTGGTTGTGTTATTTTCCATGATTTAGAATTTACAATTTCATTTAATTTTTGTTTTAATTCTTGGTTTTCTTGTAGTAATTTCTTTTCTATATCTTCATTTATAACTTGTTTTCCAATTTTATAATGTTTATTATAAAACTTTTTCATACTTTCATCTATTTTTATTAATTCTTGTTTTTCTAAGTTTATTGTTGTTTCAAATTCTTTTGTTGATACTTCTATAAAAAACGAATTTGCAAAAAAGTCAAATTTATTATTTTTTATAATATCTATATAAGCTTTTTTTTCATCATACATTACATATGCATCTTCTTCTGATAAATATGGTGTATAATTTTGTAATGTTTCTTCATTTGGTTTATAATTATCTGAAAATATTATATTTGGTAATTTGTAATCTGGCATTGGATAATAAAATTTTGAATATTTAAATCCTGCTTTTTCAAGTATTTGTTTTAATTCATTTTTTCCAAAAGTTCTAATTCCTTTTTTATTTTCATATCCAGTAATTCCATCATATTGCTTTCCTGTATGATCTTCCCATGCTCCACTAAAATATTTCATTCCATATTGATTTTCTATTGCTATTAATAATTTTCCATCTTCTTTTAATAATGATTTTATTTGTAGTAAAAAATCATGAAATGGATTTTGTGTATTTGTGTATAATGGTGCATATTCTAGCACTCCAATTAATGTAATATAGTCGAATTTTTTTTCTAATTTTATATCATTAAAGTTTCCTACTATTAATTCTAAGTTTTCTTTATTTTTACATCTTGCTTGTATTGCTGTTGCTCTTTGTTTTGATAATTCTATTGATGTTACATATTTTGCTTTATCACATAATGTACTTGTTACTGCCCCCATTCCAGCTCCTATTTCTAGAACTTCACTGTTTTCTTTGAATGGATACCAGTTTAATATGTTTTTTCTAATTGGTGTAATATGATAAAATACTGGCCATCTTATGTCTTTTTCAAAAATCTTCTCATACCCTTTTTCTCCATATTGTTCTAAATATTTTATTATATCTTTTTCAACTTCACCATCACAATAACTATCTTCTCCTGTATAAAAATCATAATTTACTTTCATAAATCAATTCCCTCTATTTATATTAATTTCAGTTTTCAAATCTATAATTCCTAAGCAATCTCTATTTGCAATTATTTCTATAAAAAGTGCATCATATTTTCTGTCAAATACTTCTAAATCTCCATTTTGCTTAAATTTTGTACATCCAAATGATAATGTATATTTTTCTGGTGCTAATGGAAATACTTGTTTAAATTCTACTATTACAGTTTCACCTTTTTGATAAGTTCCTGTTAATACTTTATAACTTTGTGTGTTTGTTCCTCCTAATTCTAAGCCTTTAAAATCTTTTATAGACATTGCAAATATTGGCTCATCAATAAATTCATTGAATTTTATTTTTGTTTTTATGATATATTCGTCATTGTTATTTATGGTTGTTTGATAATCTCCGTTTTTGTCAAAAATTCCATAATCTATTATTTCAGCTTTACCATCTCCATAGCTGAGCATGTCTGGATTTTGCATAAATTTACTTTTCCATTCTTGATTATCATTTTTGTTAATATTTGCATTTTTATTTGTTTCTACTGCCTCTTCTTGTACTTCATTTTCTTCAATTCCTACTATCATTTTTTTGTATTTATCTACACCTGTTTTTACATCTCCATCAAATATTTTTGTCCCTTCTGATATTATAATTGCTCTATTACAGTTTCTGATGACATCTGCTACATTATGTGTTACAAATAAAATGGTTTTTCCTTCTTTTTTAAATTGTTCAAATTTTTTGAAACATTTTAGCTGAAATGCCATATCTCCTACAGATAAAACTTCATCTACTATTAAAATGTCTGGATTTACGTTTATTGCACATGCAAATGCTAAACGTGCAAACATACCAGAAGAATAAGTTTTTACTGGTTGATTTAAATGTTCTCCAATATCTGCAAATTCTATTATTTCTGGTTTCTTTTTTTCTATTTCTTCTGTTGTTAATCCCATAACTTGTCCATGTTGATATATATTTTCTTCTCCTGTTAATTCCATATTAAAAGCAGTTCCTAATTCTAGTAGTGAACTAATTTTACCTTTTATATCTATTGAGCCTGAAGATTGTGTTACAACACCTGTTATCATTTTTAATAAAGTAGATTTTCCAGCTCCATTTTTTCCTAAAATTCCTAAAACTTCTCCTTTTTTTACTTCTAAGTTTAGATCATTTATGGCACTAAATTCACTGTGTTTTTGATACATTGGAAAAACCGTTTCTAACAATCTATCTTTTTTTCTACCAAACATTTTATAGTTTTTATATAGATGTTCTATTTTTATTGCTACATCACTATTTTCCATATTTGATGTTTCCTCCTTTTATAGTACATCAGCAAAGTCTTTTTTATTTTTGTTAAATATATAATTCCCCCACAAGAATAGCAAAGTTGTTATTATCCAAAATGCTATTGTGTATATAAAATAGTTATCAGTTATGATGTTTCCTCCTAAGAATACGTCTCTGATTCCTGTTACTAAATAAGTAAATGGCGTACATTTTACAATTTGTAATATTACTTTGTGTCTTTCTAACATATTTAAATTCCATATAATTGGTGTAAACCAAAAAAATAGTTGCATTAATATTCCTAGCAAATTAGAAAAGTCTGGTACTAATGTTGTTATGGCTGAGGTGAATCTTGTAAATGCTATTAAAAAACAATATGCTGCAAATATTACATATAATAGCATAAATATATTTGGTAAAAAGCTATAAATTGCACTTACTACTATTGCTATTATTATTAAAAATATTGATACAAAACTACTTGATATTAATGATATTATTGGTATTGTGTCTATTGGAAATACTACTTTTTTTACTAAATAACTATATGTTCTGATTGAATTGCTTGCACTCATGATACTATCATTTAAGCATAACCACATTGCCATTCCTGGTAAAAACCATACTGTGTAAGGATAATTTCCTGGGGCTGGTGTTTTTAATATATATTGAAATACTATTACATATGTAATCATGAATACAAATGGTTGTAAAAATCCCCATATACTTCCTAGGCTAGTACTTGCAAATCTATTTTTAAAATCACTTTTCCCTAGTCTCCATGTTATTTTTCTATTTTTAAAAATGGTTTTTATAAATTCCATTCTTTTACTCCTATCTACCTTTTCTCAATATTTTTATATTTTATATTTAAATTTTCCTTTTGTCAATTGCAAATATTTTAAACTTTTATATTGCCAAAAATAATAAAAATTTTTGATATTATTTATAATTTAAATAATGCTAAATATCCTAAGATTGGTAAATGAAAACAGACTATTTCTTTTATCATTTTTTTTGCTAAATTGCTTTTACCACCTAAAAATTTAAAATACTTGAATATATGAATATTTATGTATTTTGATTTTTCTAATTTTTGGTAATATTTTATCATTTTTTCTAGGAATTTTTTATTTTCTTCTATCTGGCTATATTCTAAGCACATTTTTGCTCCATACAAATATGCATTATCAATTACTTTTTCTTTTCTATATTTTAAAAAGCTTTTGTAAGTTTTTCCATTTTCTTCTTTCCATTTTCCTATATTTTGTGATAAACTTCTGCCTCCAAATACATTTGAATTATGCAAGCGATATCCAAATAGTGGCTCACTTATATAGTCTATTCCTTTTCCTTCATTTGCAATAAATGCTGCTAACCAATCATGTGCAATTACTTCTTCTTTAAATGGTATCATTTTATTTTTTACATCTTTTGTTATAATTTGTGAACATCCTGTTCCTATACATCTTGATATTGCAAGTTTACTTTTACCGTGTATTAGTGGAATATTTTTGTATTTAAAATAATTGTTTTTTATTATTTCATCTTTTTCATTTATTTGGTTACAGTTTACATATACCAAGTCAACATTTTCTTTTTTTATTTTTTCAATACTTTTTTCTATTTTTTGTGGATACCAAATGTCATCATGATCAGCAAACAAGATATATTGTGCAGTACTTTGCTTTAATAAAAATTCAAAATTTTTATTATATCCTATATTTTTTTCTTGTATATATATTTCTATACGTTCATCTTGTTTTTTATATTTTTCTAATGTTTCTTTTATTTCTATGTTTGCTGATGCATCATCACTAATTAATAATCTAAAATTCTTATAAGTTTGTTCTAATATACTTTCTATTTGTTTTTTTAAATATTGTATATTAGAATTATATGTAGTTAGTAAAATATCTACTTTTTCGTCCATTTGTTTCTCCTGTTTATTATTTAAATTGATTATCAATTTCTTTTAATACAACATCATGTGAACCGCCTTCTGTTATACTTACTTGAGATACTAATGTTAATCTTGCTTTTTCGTGCAATTCTGGTATTGTAATACTTCCGCAATTACACATTGTAGATTTTATTTTACTACAAGTTATTGCCACATTGTCTTTTAATTTTCCTGCATATGGTATATATGAATCAACACCTTCTTCAAAAGAAAGCTTTTTTTCTCCTCCCATGTCATATCTTTGCCAGTTTCTTGCACGGTTTGAACCTTCTCCCCAATATTCTTTCATATAAGTGTTTCCTCTTTTTACTATTTTTGTTGGGCTTTCATCAAATCTTGCAAAATATCTTCCCATCATAACAAAATCTGCTCCAAGTGCTAATGCTATTGTTATATGATGGTCATGTACTATTCCTCCATCTGCACATAATGGTATATAAATTCCTGTTTCTTCAAAATATTCATCTCTTGCTGTTGCTACATCTATTAATGCTGATGCTTGTCCACGTCCAATTCCTTTTGTTTCACGAGTTATACATATTGATCCTGGTCCTACTCCTATTTTTATAAAGTCTGCTCCTGCTTTTGCTAAATATAAGAATCCTTCTTTGTCAACTACATTTCCTGCTCCTATTTTTACTGTATCTCCATATTTCTCTCTTACATAGTCTATTGTCTTTTTTTGCCATACAGAATATCCGTCTGAAGAATCCATACATAATATGTCTACTCCAGCTTCTATTAGTGCTGGAATTCTTTGTTCATAATCTCTTGTATTAATTCCTGCTCCTACAATATATCTCTTTTGGTCATCTAATAGTGATTCTGGATTGTGTTTTCTTTCTTCATAGTCTTTTCTAAATACTAAATATTTTAAGTTTTCTTCATCGTCTAATATTGGTAGACACGCAATTTTATTTTCCCAAATCATGTCATTTGCTTCTGATAAACTTATTCCCTCTTTTGCCCATACTACTTTTTCTTTTGGTGTCATAAATTTATCTATTGCTTCGTCAAAATTGTCTCTTGAAATTCTATAGTCTTTGTCTGTTACTAGTCCTAAAAATTTTCCTCTTGCTGTTCCGTCTTCTGTTATTATTACTGTTGAGTGCCCTGTTTTTTCTACTAAGCTAATTACATCTCTTAATGGTGTTCCTGATTTTACATTTGAGTCACTTACAACAAATCCTGCTTTGTGTTTTTTTACATGTCTTACCATCTTGGCTTGTGATTCTATTGATTGTGATCCATAAATAAAGGCTACTCCTCCCTCTCTTGCTAGTGCAATTCCCATTTCTTCTCCTGATACTGATTGCATTATTGCAGATACCATTGGGATATTGGCATAGTATTTTGCTTCTTCTCCTTTTTTATATTTTACTAGTGGTGTTCTTAATGATACATTTGATGGTATGCATCTTTCGTCTGTTAAGTTTGGTAATAATAAGTATTCATTGAATGTTCTTGAAATATCTTCTAATATTTTTGCCATTCTTATACCTTCCTTCCTCTAAAATATATTTTACTTTTTAGTTGTTTTATTTTGTCAATTATACTATATTATTGGGCTTTTGTAAACATTTTTGGTTATTCTTTCTAATGTTTTGACTACAGTTTGCTGGTGAATGGTACAAATGGTCAATGATAATATATTATTTATTTGTAACTCCCAACTGCATACAGATTGTACCTAAAATTTTATAAAAAATTATGAAATTTTATTAACAATCTGTACTTTGTTGGTCCCCCCGAATTGTTACTGCATAAATAATATATTATCTTTTACCATTTGTACCATTCACCAGTGAACATGTAACATGTTTTGATTACTATTTAACTATAAAAAGTTTATTATATTTTTGTTTATAACAATTTGATGAAATCAGCAAATGATAGACTTTAATAATTATATTTGTTCATAACTTTGCTTGTCGCAACTTTCAGAATTCAAAAAATAATTTGTAAGTTGCTCCAATCGCACTCGCAAAGCTCGTTTGATCGCTAGCGCAGTTATTCAAAATATAATTATTAAAGTTTATCCTTTTTTCAACGATGACTTTCCTAGAATAGAAAAAACTCTAATAAGATTTTTTTCTTATTAGAGTTTTTTTATTTATTTTTTATTGGTTTACAGGATAAACACTTACCTGCTTTTTGTCCTTACCTTTTCTTTCAAATTTTACTGTTCCATCTACTAATGCATATAAAGTATCATCACTACCTTTTCCTACATTAATTCCAGGATGTGTTTTTGTTCCTCTTTGTCTTATTAAAATGTTTCCTGCTAAGACAAATTGACCATCAGCTCTTTTTACACCAAGACGTTTAGATTCACTTTCTCTTCCATTATGGCTACTACCTTGACCTTTTTTATGAGCCATCTTCCTCACTCCTTTCGGTTTTTATGTTGATTTATATTATTTTTTATTATGCTTGTGCTTTTTTTGTTTTCTCTTTTGCTGCTGTTTTAACTGCTGATTCTTTTTTTTCTGTGTTTTTCTCAGCTGTTGTTTCTGCTTTTTTTGATGTTGCTGTTTTTATTGATGTAATTTCTACTTTTGTATATGGTTGTCTATGTCCTTGTTTTCTTCTATAGTTCTTTTTTGGTTTCATTTTGAAAATAATTATTTTTTTAGCTTTTCCATGAGAAATTACTTTTCCTTCTACTTTTACTCCTTTTACATAAGGATTTCCTATTTGTATTTTTTCTTCTTCAGATACTAGTATTACTTTGTCAAAAGTAATTTTCTTTCCTTCTTCTTCATCTAATTTTTCAAAAAATACAATATCTCCTTCTGCTACTTTGTATTGTTTTCCACAGCTTTCAATTATTGCGTACATTTAAAATGCACCTCCCTTATTGGTATACTCGCTAATCCTTATTTTTCAGGCAATTAACTTTTGTTAATATTTAGGTGCCTTGACTAAGCGGATTACAGTTTAAAATTTTATCATATTTTTATCTATTTGTCAATTGCTTTTCGAGATTTTAAATGCTTTTTAATTACAATTTGCTGGGCAATGGTACAAATGGTCAATGATAATATATTATTTATGCAGTTTGGAGTTACAAATAAATAATATATTATCATTGACCATTTGTACCATTGCCCAGCAAATTGTAACTCTTTTTATAGATTTTTAAGTGCTTTTTCCAAATTTTCAAGTGCTTTTTTTCTATGACTTACAGCGTTTTTTTCTTCTACAGATAGTTCAGCATATGTTTTTCCGTTTTCTAATTCAAATATTGGATCAAATCCAAATCCGTTTGTACCTCTTGGTTGTTTTGCTATTTTTCCTTTTGTTTCACCTTTTGCTATTACATATTTACCATTTTCGTAATATACTGCAACTGTTACAAATTTTGCGTTTCTTTGCTCTCCCTCTAAATTTTCCATTTTCTTCAGAATTGCTTGTGTTTTTTCTTCTTGTGTTGCATTTTCTCCTAAAAATCTTGCTGTATGTACTCCTGGCCATCCGTCAAATGCCTCTATACATAAACCACTATCATCTGCTATACATGGCATGTTTGTTATTTTTGATGTTTCTTTTGCTTTTTTCTTCGAATTTCCTTCAAATGTTTCTTGATCTTCTTCTATTTCTATTTCTTGGTTTATGTCTTTTAATGTTACTATTTCATAGTTTTTTAGTATGTCTTTTATTTCTTTTAGCTTTCCTTGGTTGTTTGTTGCTATTAATATTTTTTTCATATTTCGACCTCTATTTCTTCTTTTGGTTTTTCTTGGTTCTCTTTTGTACTATATTGAACATTGTTTAATAAATTTTGTACACTTTTTTCTACTGCTTCATCTTCTATACCTTTTGCATTTAATGTCTCTAAAATTTGATTATATATTACACTTTCTTCTCTTTTTTCTCCTAATAGCCCAAGATGTCTTCTTTCTCTTATTTCTTCTAATTGTTTGCACATGTTTTTATATTTTTCGCCTGTTTCTTTTTGTCCATTGTATTCTGCCCTTAGTTGCTTAATTTTTAATTTTGATATAAAGTTTTGATATAAGTCTTCCATTTCTTCTTTCCCCTTTTTATACTTATTTTTTCATAATTCCTTCTCTTTTATATAATACATTATAACATACATATTATATTTTTCATACAGTTTTAAAAAAACTATATATCTTTTTTATTACTTTTATTCCGTAATCTACTCTATAATTTCTTCTACAATATGATTTATTTTTCCACTATTTTTTATAAAATCTTTAATTTTAGTTGGATGAATTTCATATTTATCAAGTTCTGCTATTTTTATCCATTGAAAATTGATCCAATCAGATTCAATGCTTTCAAACTTTTCTTTTGAAACTATATCATTATAAGTACCTTTATATGTCAATGTTAATTGATGAATATTTTCATCTTTACTTTTTACAATTTCTTCACTTACACCTAAAAAATCAAATTCTATATTTTTCCATCCAATTTCTTCTTCTATTTCTCTCTTTATTGCTGCACTGCTTTTTTCTAATTCTTTAACTTTTCCTCCAGGTAACATATAAAATTTGCTATTATTGCCACGAAATAATAATATCATAAATATATGAATGTTTCAACTAGTTCCTTGACACATTTAAATAAATAATTACAATGTTATTTGGATTTGGAGTAGCCAACCATAAATTATCTAGCATAAGATTAAATAATTTATGTACCCTTCGCTAGAAGCCCCTTTCATAGTTATCTTTATTGATTTCTTTCTAATACTATGATACTATAACGCTGAATATTGCATAAAATTAAAATGTTTGACAAATACTTAAAATAATGCTATACTAAGAATAGCTTAAGCAAAAAGTCAAATGAAGATGACAATATGTACGAAGGTGTGAATGTCGGTTCACATCTTTTTTTATGCAAAAAACTAGGTAGCTGTCGGACCACCTAGTTTTGACTATTTTTAGTCTTTGTTGTTATAGTCGTCATCATTGCAATTACTACTTAATAGTAGTAAAACAATTAAACGCCATATTAAATCAAATGAAGACATTTTATATGTACCTCCTTTCTCAAAGATTTCCTTTGAAAAGGATGGTCTCATTATATTTTATTTTTATACATATTTCAATAAAATTCTCAAATAAAAGCCACTTGGTGTTCTAATGGTGGAGATGAGGAGAGTCGAACTCCTGTCCATAATACTTTCCACATAGATTTCTACAAGTTTAGTTTGTATTTTATTTTCATTTTACTTTCACCTACAAACAAGTTAAAGTAAAATATAGCTTTTAATTACCTACTATTCCCAAAGCAAGAATAGTTTTGTGTCCCACAAGGTTATGACACTTTACTAAAATTTGTGGGAAATTAAAGTAAAGTGTAGTTGCTCTTAGGCAGCTAATGCTAATTCTTGTTTATCAGCGTTTATATTTATTTTCGCTTTTTTATAGTGGCCGAAGCGAACATCCACTACTTGCTATCTATACTTCTAGTAATATGTCGAAACCATTACATCCCCATATATCATATATATTTATATTATACTATCTTTCTATTTCTAGGTCAAGAGTTTTTGGGAATAGGTCTTTTTACAAATATTAGTAACTAAATATAGTAAAATTTTAGTTTTAGTGTTATTATTATTGTATGATTTGTTTTTATTTTAATGACTTTGAATATAGATTTTAGAGTTAATCTACATCTTATAAAGAAAAAAGATTATTAGGAGGTTTCTAATTACAATGGAAAAAGAATTAGCGAAAAAAATATTTATGATAAATAATTATCCAAATAAAGAATCTATGGAAAATGATATTAAAGAATATATAAAAAAGTTAAAAGTCCAATATCCAACAGCCATTATAACAAAAGAATTTTACAAAGTAGATAATATTTTAGTCAGAGCAACAGAAATATATAGCAGTGCTAACACAAAGAATAATCAAAAGCAAAAAGATAAAGAAATAGATGATTGGTATATAAAGCAAAGAGGAGAAAGATAATGAAAGAATTATTAAAAGTAATAACAAAAAAACTTTTTATATGGTCTATTATAATAAATACTATATATTCAATTGCAGACTATGGAGAGTCCTTTGCTTTATCATATTTTGGAACAAGTCCATTATTATTAAATAAACTAATCTTTTTAATAATATGTTTGATGTTGATTGAAATAATAAAATTAATTACTGGAAAAATTGGTTCATATATAGATAATATAAATGAAACTAAAGCACAAACTGCAATAGAAAAATATTATTTTAGAAAATTACAATCTATGACAATGGAACAAATTTCCAATATTCATACAGGATATATACATAAATTAATAACTAATGTTTCAAGATATTTTTTTGAAATGACTTGGCAATTTGAGCTAAGTGTTATTCCATTAATAATAGGTGGATTTTCAATATTTTTTATAATTTGTAAACAATCAATTTTGACTGGTTTAATATGTATTGTAATATCAGCTTTAGCGGTATTTACAAAATATAAAATGATTAGAAATATGCAAAAATATCAAAAAAAAGTAAATGATGCCTCATCCAAATATAATGCAAAATTTATAGATTTTATTCAAAATATTTTGACTGTAAGAAAATTAAATATTGGAGATTTTTGTGAAAACAAAATTACAGAAAATTCAAATGAATATTTAAAGGCAACTAAAGTGAATGAAAGAAAAAGATCAGCGGCAAATAGCGTATTTACAGGACTAATGGATTTACTATATTTTGTGATTTTAGTAGTGGCGATAGTAATGACATCAAATGGAGAAGATGCATTACCTTATATATTGTTTTTCATAACTGCATTAGGTAAATTATATTCAAATCTAAATAGTTTGGTTAGATTAATTGATATAAGTGAAAGGTTTAAGACATCTAAAAAACAATTAGATGACTACTTTAAGAATAATAAAGAAATCAATATATTAAATAATTTTAAAGAAATAAAATTGCAAAATGTTGCATTTTCATATACAAAAGGTTCTACTAATATTAAAATTCCAGATTTTGTACTAAAAAAAGGAGATAAAATAAGCATAATGGGAGAGTCTGGACAAGGAAAAACAACTGCGATTAATATTTTAGCTGGATTATATCCATTAGAGAATGGTACATTATTAGTTGATAATAAAGAAATAAAAAATAGTAGGTTAGACTTAGTATTTGTATCACAAGAGGTCAATTTGTTTGATTTAAGTATAAGAGATAATTTATGTTTGGGAAAAGAAATTCCTGATAGTAAAATATTACAATTGTTAGAAGATGCTGGTTTGATAAATTGGTACAAAGAGTTACCAGAAGGTCTTGAAACAATGATAGGAGAAAGAGGAATAAAATTATCAGCAGGACAAAAACAAAGATTAAATTTAATAAGAGGAATTTTGATTGATAAAGAATTATATTTCTTTGATGAACCTACTTCTAATTTAGATTCCTTATCTGAGGAAAAAATAAATCATATGATAGAAAAATATTTGAAAAATAAAACATATGTGATAGTAACTCATAGACCTAAATTAAAAGAATTGTGTAATAAACATTATGTATTTGAAGGGCACATGATGAAAGAACTTTTAATTTTATAGACAGGTTAAATCTTGTTAATTTTGAGGGGACTATGGAGATTATCGTAAAAAAAGTTGTGCAAATATTATGGATAATTCATTTTTTGAACACATTTTATTATTTTCTATTGAATTGTCCATTTTTATAATATAATTTTTCGCCTTCATTTGCCCAAAATGGTATAAGTTCATTTGGCACTTCTATAGTATTTTTTTCATCATGTCCATATTTTAATATGCAATAATCTTTTCTTTTTTCTTGAATTTCATATGTCATGTTTTGATCTATTTTTAAAATATTACTATGTTTCTCAAAGTTATTTTTTATTGTTTTATATTCTTTGATTCCTATAAGACTGTCCATAAATTTTTGTGTTAGTTCTTCTTCAATACTATATTCTCCATTTTTATATTGTAATACTGTGTCATTTTCTATTTTTTCTAAAATTTCTTTTGGAATGTCGGTTTTTTTTGATATTTGATTATTGCTTGTGCTTTGTAAAAATGCATAATTTGTTCCTATTTCTACAACTTGGTATAGACATTCTTTTTGTTCTAAATTGTTTGTTTCTACATTATTAACTATTTCATTATTTTTTTGTTCTAAAAATTCTGATAGTTCTTTTATAAAGTTTTGAACAAAATTGTTTTCTTTTATGTTTTTTAATATGTTGTTAAAATCTAAGTTCAATAAATATTCACTCTTTCTTTTTTTTATTTTTTGGAATTGTTTACTATTAGAAATATAGTAAAAGATTTAAATTTTGTATTTATTATATATTATTTTTATTTATTTTTCAACTATTTACGCTAATGTTGCTCCTCTTTCTATTAAATCTGTACAAAACAATGTCTCAATGTATGAGTTGTAACCTTTTCATTTAATCTTGCTTTCCTTCTATATTTTCTAAAATGTTCCCTTATTACTCCTACTGTTATTGCCTTTCCTGTTTCTCTTAAAAATATTCTTCCTCTTCTTTTATGTTGTCTGTATTTTTTCCAATATTTTCTTAACATTTCTAAACTGCTTTCTGGCAATATTGTGTATCTTTCTTTATTTCCTTTTCCTTCTCTTACAAATATTCTCATATTTTTACTGTCTATATCTTCTACTCTCAAATTTACTACTTCTCCTACTCTTAAACCTGATCCATATACTAGCATAAATATTGTTTTGAATTTATAGTTTTCTATTACATTAAAAAAAGTACTTAACTCTTCTTTGGTTAGTACTTTATACACTGTTTTTTTCTCTTTTCTCATCGGTAATTGTTTCTTATTCAATACCTTGTCTAATGTTACTTCATATACAAATCTTATTACGCTGTTATAATAGTTGATACTTCTATCTGATAATTTTCTTTCGTCTTTCAAGTATTTTAATAGAAAATTTCTCAATTCTTCTGTTGTTAAATTTTCCATTTCTTTTTCAAAGTATCTCATCATATCTTTTGTTTTCCCTAAATACGAATCATATGTATAGTGTGAAAAATTTCTTAACTTCATGTCCTCTTTCATTTTTTCTAGTATTTCTTGATTAGTCATCAAAAAACCTCCCTTATAATATATTTGCAACTTCAAGTTACATAATCTATTATACTAGAGGTTTAATACATTTTCAAGATATTGGGCTCTTTCTCTATCATTCGTTCCATTACGAGGTACGAGTAATTTAGTACAAAGTAATTGTACTTGAAAATTTTTGCACAATTTTATTATAGAATTATATTTTTCTTAATTAAATTAATAATACTTGCTTTCTAACTGCCATTTTAAAATTGGATATCCATCATTAATTCCTATTGTATCAGCGGTAAATGCGTCTCCTAATTCGTTTTCTGTTAATTTTTTCAATTCCTCAACACCTTTTTCTATAGTAGTATCAGATTGTTCTCCCCCTATTTGCCCAATTCCCTTACTTGCTGTTCCAGTTAACCAAAAACAGTTTAAAGCGGGAATGGTTTGTTTATAGTTATCTTGAACACACCCAACTATACCAGCTCTCCTTAATTCCTTTCCCATCTCATTGTCCGTTTCTAATATCATTTCTCCTTTATTGTAACAATTTTTCAAAGGAAAAGCTTGACCGGCAAGTTGCCCTACTATCCCAGATGAAACAGGACAATTATCACCTGGATTTTCAGATATTAATTTTATTGTTCCAGTATTATAACAAGAGTCCATATTTCCACCACACCAGTGAATTATTATCCCACTTGCCCTACAATTTTTTTGTGTGCTCAATTCCTTAACCGTAATATTTCCCGAATTACAACACTCTTTAATAGAATTCTCAACACTGCTACTAGAATTGCAACAAATCCCCGCACTACCTGAATAATCTACGCTAGTGCTCACTGAAATATTTCCTAAATTATGACATTGCCAAATGAGTCCACCTTCTTCAAGGTAAGGACATATTCCAGCAAAATATTTGCCATTTCCACTTATTGTAGCATTATTTAAACATCTTTCTATAGTCCCTCCTTTATTCCATCCACAAATTGCTCCAACATTTGTTGCATTTGCCTCTATTGTTCCACTTTCTATTATTACATTTTTTATTGTTCCTGTATTATAGCCGAATAATCCAATAGTTTCAGCCTGCTCCTCACTTCTTATATATAAATTTTTTATTGAGTGTTCTCCTCCATCATATGTTCCACTAAATGGATGGGCTTTTGTTCCAATAGGAGTCCAGCTTTCATTTTGAGCTCCCCCCATATCTATATCTGCTGTTTGCTTAATTATTTTTCCTGTATAATCATCCCCGTTATTTACACTTTCTTTAAAGTT
>CANQTN010000011.1 GCA_947626815.1 uncultured Clostridia bacterium
TAACATTATATATTTGATTTTTATATGTGTCTATTTTTTTATGTTGATTTTGTTGCTTTAATTTTTTGAATTCAAATGTTTTTATAAAGTTTCATATTATTATATGTATTATTTTATATAATATGCATATAATTACTATGTTATTATATTTCATTTTTAACGTTTATATTATAAATTCTAACGGAACAATATCCTCATATAACAAAACAAATTGTGAATTAACTTGTCTATAATCGTGATAATGTCCAAAATACCATTTCTTAAATTCACATTTTTCCATTATTCTCTGAAAATAGTCTGTTAAATAATCTTTCTCAAATTTTCCTGCACCTATTATAGATTGAATACTTGTTGGACAACAATGTGAAATAATATAATCAACCTTATAATTCACTTTTTCTAAATTCTTTATTTCATTTTGCATTTTTTCTTCAGTTGGTAATTCCAAATCCCACCATGAAAAATCTCTTATTCTAAAATAAGCTCCTCTTTTTCGATATTCATATATTCTTTCTTCTTCATCTAAATTTAATATTCCATCTTGAATATCGTGAGATTTAGCACCACCAAATGCAAATATCTTTTTACCATATATATCAAATATTTCTCCACGCATTAAATGCAGGACTGAATCTCTTATTTTATGTACTTTTCCTCCATGCCATTCTTCTACTGGATAATCATTATATAACCTTGTGAAATTCTCATGGTTTCCATCAACAAATAAAGTGGTAATATTTTTATTATTTAACCAATCCAAAGCTTCTTTTTCTCTGCTGCTTTCTTCTTCAAATGTCCATACGCCACCAAAATCGCCACAAATAATTACATAATCATTTTTTGTCATTTCAGATTGTATTGGAAATTGGTCTTCAGTAAATCTTGTGAAATCTGAATGTGTATCACCTGTTATATAAATCATTGGTTTACATCTCCTAAAAATATAAACTAACTAATCATTATAGTCTCCTTTTATATCAATTAGCTCACTTTCTAAATTTTTTATATCAGTTATTATTATTCTCTCTAAATAATCTTTCTTCTTATTCTCTTGTTCAACTAAGTCAAATAATTTTTTATTTTCCAATTTTATTTTGTCATCTATATAATCTATTATAATAATTGTTATACTTCTAGCAGTTCTTTTAGTATCTCTCAAATATGTCAACTGTCTCTTAGCTGTTTGAGATGAAATCTTAAGCAATCTTGATTTTATTAATTTTATATCTGATACATATTTAATTTCAAAAATATAATCCATATATTTTCTTTGAATTATACAATCATATCTTTCCTTCTCTATTTTTATATCTTCAAATATTTTATTATATTTAAAAACATTTTTTATTTTTTCGATTACTTCATTTTGAATTTCTATATATCGAATATACCTTTCTTTATATTCCATTTTATTATTTGGTTCTTGATTATCCGTTTCATATTGTTTTATCTCTTCTTTTATCTTTGCTTCTTTTTCTTCTTTTGTCATTCCTCTAATTTGATTTTCCATCAATATATTAGATAATTCCATTGATTTATTTTCATTTTTTTGAACTCTATTGTTCCATTGTATTATTCCATATATAACAATAATAACACCTATAAGAATTAACAACACACCTATACATATGAAAATACCAAAATTATTTATTATATTAAGTTTATAGGTTTGTTCTGTTTTTATAATTTCTTGAGCATTATTAGTTAATTCTAGCAAGTCAATTTCTTTTATCATTAATATATCATTACTATCTAAAAACCAAACTCCAAATACAAATGGTAATGATATCAGAGCTAGCCCTATAGACACTATAAATTTATATAACGAATCAAATTTAAGTTTATTCATTTCATACTACTCCCATAAATTCTTCATCTAATAATTTCTTTCGTTTATTCCAATCTGGCATAAAAATTGTAACAAAATTATAAAATTTCTTACTATGATTTGGATATTTAAAATGTGATAACTCATGAAGTACGACATATTCAATACAACAAATTGGAGTTTTAATTAAATTCAAATTAAAAATCACTTTGTTATTACTTGGCAAACAACTTCCCCATCTACTTTTCATTTGTCTTATTTCTATATTAGGAATCTTTATATTATATTTTTTAAGTATTACTTGGTATTTTTCAACTAAACCTCTAAATACTTCGTATGCATATTCTTTTAGCCATTTATCATATACTTTTCTAATATATTTTCTATTTTCAGTATATTTTTCTTTTATATGAATTTCAAAATATTTACCCTTTATTAAAATTTCATTTTTGATATCAGATATTATTTTCATTTTATATTGTTTTCCTAATAAATAAACTGTTTCTCCTTCTTCAAATGAAATGTTTTCCTTTTTATCAGTAAATGACTCATAATAATTTTGTTGTTTTTTTATCCATTCCGCTTTCTTTTTTATAAATTCTTTTGCTGTCTCAATATCCATTTTCATTGGTATTGACATAGTTACTTTTTTATCTAAATTAACTTTTAAATTAATATTTTTTACATTTTTTCTTTGCACAAAAAATACTATTTTTTCTCCATTGATTTCAATAGATTCTTTTTCCATAACTATATCCTTTCTAGTTTTAGTATTTAATTAAAGCAATTTCTATTATCTCTTCTATAATTAAATCAATTTCATCAAATGAAATATTTATATTTTTTCTTGCTTTATATGTATAAATTGTATCTTCTATAAATTGAGCTAATTCATTATGAATGTCTTTATTATTATGCCAATCAACTTTTACTTTACTTTCTATTTCTTTTTGAATTACTAATGTAATATCTCCTAACTCTTCAATATTTGCTTTTTCATTCATCTTAGAGACTAATCTATCATATATTACACCATAAAAAGCTCTAGCATTCTCTGTAGTAATATTTGACGGATAATTAATTCCTGAGTTTCCCTTTACAAAGTCCTCTCTTATATTTTGCATCTTTTCTAAATATTCACTATCAGAAATTCTCCTATTTCTATATTCTTCAATAGTTTCTTCAATTCTTTGAGAAAATTTTTTATAATAAGCTGGATCACTTTTTGATTTTTGACTGATTGTTCGTGTAATTCTAGTTCTTATTGTATCTGCTTTACCTCTTTTAGACTCAATCTTTTCAAGTTCTTTTTCAAAGTTTTCTGAATCTGTAATATCAACTGGCTCAGTTATTCTCATCATTTCTTTGGCAACAACATAATTATCAAGAAGTTTTTGCATTTTGGCTTCATATTCTTTATGATCAATTGTTTCTGAATATCTTAATTTTGCAGTAGCTCTTAATTTTTGATAAAAAGCTAATGCCTTTCTTAATTCAGTTATTTTATCTCTTCCTATTTTGTAATATGCATTATCACTCGCTAAAATAATTGTTAGACTACTTCCAAACTTACATAATATATCATAAAAATATTTTCTTTTTTCATCATCTTCAAGTAATTCCTCATATTCTTCTAAATCATTTTTATTTTTTACATCACTGAAAATTTCTTTTAATTGCTCATATATCTTAAATAATTTATCTATTTCTGTATCAATATAATATACTGTATTCTTAATGTCATTTTCTTCAAATTCTTCTAATCCAACTTCTTGATACATCGTTAATGCTTTATCTAGTTCTCCTAATAACCCTCTATAATCTACTATATATCCATAGTCTTTTCCATCACAAAGTCTATTAACTCTAGCTATTGCCTGTAATAAATTATGTTCTTTTATCTGTTTATCTAGATATAATGTAGAAGCTTTAGGTGCATCAAATCCCGTTAAAAGTTTATCAACTACTATTAAAATATCTATATCTCCATTAATAAATTTTGACTTAATTGTTTCTTCATATTCTTCAGCATTTTTATAATTTTCAAGTGCTTTAGTATAAAATTTTTTTACTATATCATTTGTATCTTCTTCAAAATCATCTTCTCCTTCTCTCATATCAGGAGCTGAAATTACAACTGCAACTTCTAATTCAGGAAATTCACTTTTAAAAATATTGTAATATTTAACAGCTTCTATCTTTTTATTACATGCAAGCATTGCATTAAATCCAGTTCCTTTTAAAGTCTCATTATAATTACTTGCAATATCCCATGCTATTAATTCTAATCTTTGTTCAGATGAAGCTACTTTTTCAAATCTACTCCATTTTTGCATTACTTCATTTTTGGCTTCTTCTTTTAAGTTTTTAGTTAACATTTCAAGTCGCATATCAATGGCTTCTCTTGTAACTTCTTGATCCACCATCTTACCTTCATAAATCAATGGTACAATTGCCTTGTCCTTTAACGCATCATCTAAAGAATATTTATGTATAAGTCCACCAAATTTATTAAATATATTTTTATCTTTTTTCATAATTGGTGTTCCAGTAAATGATATATATACTGCTCCTGTAAAGACTTCTTGCATTCTTCTATTTATTTCACCGTATTGAGTTCTATGTCCTTCATCAACTAAAATAAATGTGTTCTTGGAATCAACTTTTACTCCACTATTTACAGCTGTTTCAAATTTGTTAACTACTGTTGTTATTACTCTAATATTTTCATCTTTAATTAATTCTGTTAATTCCCTTCCTGTTGAAGCTCTTTTAGCTGGTATGCCTATTCTATTAAATGTTTTATGTATTTGTTTATCTAAATCTATTCTATCAGTTGCTATGACTACTTGTGGATTTTTGATGTCTTTATCTTCCATTATTTTTTTAGTAATAAATACCATAGTTATTGATTTTCCTGAACCTTGTGTATGCCAAACAACTCCCCCTTTATTTTCTTCTTTTATTCTATTTAACATTGCCTTAACTGCAAAATATTGTTGATATCTGCATATTTTCTTAGTTCCAGCTTCAAATATAATAAAATCCTTAATTAATTCTAAAAATCTGTCTTTTCTAAATAATGATACTATATCTCTATCCTGTTTTGTTACTTGTCTATTAACAATAATGTTTGAAAGAATCTCATTTTGCTCATCTATGTATTGTTCGTTCCATGCTGACCAAAATTTTGATGGTGTACCACATGTTGCATATTTAGTTTCATTTTTATTTGCTGCCATTGCTATTTGAATAAATTTAAATAGTTGTGGTATGTAATCATTTTTTTGATTTCTTATATTTTGTGAAATTGCTTGTATAATAGGTACTGAAGAATCTTTACATTCTATTACTGCTAATGGAATACCATTTATAAACAAAACTATATCAGGTCTAGCATTATCTTTTCCATTCATTCTAAGTACCGAAAATTCTTCTGTAACATAGAAATCATTATTTTCTGGATGCTCAAAATCTATATATTTTATATCAAATGATCTAGTAGTTCCATCAGCCATTCTTTCTGTATATGATTTACCAAGAGTCAGCATGTCATATATTTTTTCATTAGTACTAATAAGACCAGTTAGTAAATCTTCATTTAAATCTTTTACTGCTTGTCCTATTGTACTTGGAGAAAATTTATAAGTAACTCCTTTATATTCATAACTATTTATTTCATTTAATTTTTTTATTAATATTTCTTTAAATAATACATCACTTAAAATATTATTTCTTAACTTCCTATTTTCTTCTTGCGAAATATATTTATATCCTAGTTTTTCTAATACTTCAATTGCTGGTCTTTGACTTGATGTATTTTCATTTGATACTAGTATATTCTCTTCCATTTAATTTGCCCCCATAAATTAAAATTTATATTTTTACCTTTGTTTTGCCAATTAATAATTGTTGTATTAAACCTTTTTTTAAATTTTCATAGTATTTGATTATCTTTTTTAGTTTTAATTTCTGATTATCAATTAGTTGAGCTATATTAGAAAAATATTTTTGCTTTTCTATCGATGGTAGAATAATCTCTAATTTTTTTAAATCTTCCAAAGATAGATTAAATTGTGCTATTCCTCTTTTATTTGATTCAATTTGACTAGTAATAAAAGAAGATCTTAATAATTCTATTAAAAAGTCAACATTTATGTTAGTATTTTCTTTAAGTCTTATTATTGCCAACGCTTGATTTGTGTTAGCTGGTAATATATCCTCTGTAACTTTTGCAATCATACCCATTGTTCCAGCTATTGAAAATAGTATATCATCTTTTTCTAATTGTGATCGACTAAGCTTCTTATTGCACTCACTACTAATGTGAAGGCACTTTTCTTTATTTATTTTCTTATCATTTGAAAGAGACTCTATTTTTATAAAATTAATTCCATCATCAATAAAATCAAATCCAACAGTTGTTGGTGTTGTTCCTTTCGTTATTATACTTGTAAATTCAGCTAATTTTTTTCTTGACTTGTTAAATTCTTCTTTAAACATCTCAATAAATTGTGATTTAATAAACTGTTCTTTTTCTTTTAATAAAATTTTATATTTATTTATTATTAAATCAGCTGTCTCTAATATTTTTACTATTTTTTCTTGTTTAGATATCAACGGAACATTTATGCTTATGTTAAGTAAAGCTTTTAAATCTAAATTTCTTCTTACAATACTTGCACCTTGTTCTGAACAATTTTTATATTGTTCTAACATATAATAAGATTTCATGAAGTATTTTCCATATGATGGTAGCATTAAATCCTCATTAAATTTGAATATTTTATATGCTGGACTTACAATACCTATATCATAATTTGTAAGTACATCAAGACTTCCCATCCACAAATTCATTGTACTAAACACAAGATTATTTTTTCTAATTACTTTATATCCAATATTATTTTCACTAGCTATTTGTTTTTTAAAAAAATCTTCTTGTGAAAAAATACCATCTTTAGTTACTGACAAAACTTTATATTGATTATTTTCTGTTGTTTTTTCTACTACTTCCTTTATGCAATCACCTAATTTTACTTTTTTCCATTCTTTCATTTTTATTTTTCCTTACTTTCAAAATTTTCTTTTAAATAATTTACAAATGCAGAGCAACTAATCAGCATATATTTTGCTTCATCAAATGTTGAATTTCATTCTCCTAATCCATTTGCGTGTCTTGCTCCATTTTCATCACTAGCATATGCATATAATTTTATATATGCTTGTTCTAATGCTGGATGTATTTTTATTTTCAAATTTTTTAATGCTTTATTTAGTTCTTCTTTACTTCCATTTATAACCTGACACATTGCCTCTACAGCACTTATTGACTCTTTAATTGAATTAGCATAATCTTTAAACTATATAATTGCTCAATTGCTTTACTATAATGTTCTGAAACTACTTTATATGGATTATTTAATGTTTCTTCTATACTTTCTATATGCCTATTTTTTTAATTTAGTCTACTTCCATTACTTCTATCAATAATATTAAAACATTTTATTATACCTTCAACAAAAGTTAAAACACCACTATAGTCTTCATCAATAATCACAGTATATATTTGTTCAAATGCAGATGCATATGAATAATCTGAATACATAGGTATTTTGGGAATATCTCTTTGAGTTAAAGAAAATAATTCTTCATAAATATATTTTATTACATATTCTTTTACATTACTATAATCTTTCATTAACTCAAACACATCTTTAGTAGCTGTACATATTTTATTTCTAGTTCTTTCATTTAAACTTGTTACTTGTACTATATCAGAAAAATGTTTTATGCCTTTTCTTTCTGAGAAACAACCTTTTAAATGTATTCTATTTTCTTTCCATTTATATCTGCCATTTTATTCTCCTTTTATAATCCTAATTCTTTTAATGATTCTTGTAATTCTTTTTCTAATACTTGTAATTCTTTTTCTATTTCTACAATGTTCTTTTTTGTTTCTTCTATATCTATTTCTTCCTCTTCCTCAAATGTATCAACATATCTTTTAATGTTTAAATTGTATTCATTTTCTTTTATTTCATCCATTGTAGCTATATGAGAATATTTTTCAATTTCTTCATAATTTTTATATGTATTTAATATCTTTTCTATATTCTTTCTTGTTAAAGTATTTTGATTTTTACCCTTTTCATATTCTCTACTTGCTTCTATGAACAAAACTCCATCTCTATTTCTATTCTTTTTGAATACAACTATTGTTGCAGGAATTGATACTCCATAAAATAGATTTTCTGGTAATCCTATTACTGCATCTATTAAATTATCTTCTAATATTCTTTGT
The DNA here is from genome assembly GCA_947626815.1 of uncultured Clostridia bacterium. Lineage (GTDB taxonomy): Bacteria > Bacillota > Clostridia > TANB77 > CAG-508 > CAG-269. The sequence continues at coordinate 8,133 of CANQTN010000011.1, forward strand.
CTTATTAATCCTTCTGATGCCCCTCTAAATAATGCTCCATGAGGTAATACAACTGCCATTCTTCCATCATCTGCTAAACTTTTTAACATATGCTGTATAAAAGCATAGTCTCCTATACTTTTAGGAGGTACTCCGTATTCAAATCTATTATATTGATCCATTGATGCTTCCATTTTGAATGTATCTCTTTTTTTACCATTTTCTATTATTGTATTAGTATTTTCAAAGCCTTTAGCCCATTTATCTAATGAAAAAGGAGGATTAGAAACAATCACATTAAATTTCATCAATTTATCATTTTCTAGATGTAGTGGATTTGCTAAAGTATCTCCCCATTCAATATGTGCATCATTAACACCATGTAAAAACATATTCATTCTGCATAAATTATATGTTGAACTATTACTCTCTTGTCCATAAATACTAAATCTTTCGCTATTTACTTCTTTAGATGCTTTTAATAATAATGAACCAGATCCACATGCAGGATCATAAATTCTATCATTTTCTTTCGGTTCAACTAACTTTGCAAGTAAAATAGAAACTTCAGCAGGAGTATAGAATTCTCCTCCTTTTTTTCCAGAATCTCCTGCAAATCTTGCTATTAAGTATTCATATGCGTTTCCAATTACATCTAAATTTCCTATTTTAGATGGTTTTAAATCTATTTCTGGTTTATTAAAATCTTCTAATAATGTTCTTAATATTGCATTTTTTTCTTTTGTTTTTCCAAATATTACTTCACTATTAAAATCAACACCTGCAAATAAGTTCAAAAGCTTTACTCCATTTAAAGTTGTAATTCTTTCTAATGCTTTGTTAATTTTTTCCCCAATATTATTATCATTTCGATTTTCATAAAGGTAATCAAATGTGCATTCATCTTCTAAAACAAATTTACTTCTTGATAATGCTCTTTCTATTCTTTCTTTATCGCCTTGATACTTTTCCTCAGCTTTTTCTTTTTCTTCCTTATATGTATCACTTAAGTATTTCACAAATAGCATTGTTAAAGCATAATCTTTATAATTACCTCCTGGTATACTTGTTCTTAAGGTATCACAGGCAGCCCAAATTGTTCCATTGATTTTGTCTTGTAATTGTTTTTCATTCATTTTTTTTATTACCTCCATTTATTAATTTGTTTATTACTGAATCATAATACTTATCTTTTTCTTTTAACATTTTTTTGTATAAGTTCTTTTGTTTATTCCAAGTATTAACTATTTTTGATATTTGCTCCTGTTCCTTAGAATTTAATTCAGGTATTTCCAGTTTTCTTAATTCCATAACAGGTATACTTTTTATTGTTGTCCCTATTAGTATTTTTTCAAATTGGCGTTTAGCTAAATCACTTTCCAAAAACCATTTTATAAAATCTATATTATAAGTTATATTAAATAAACTCATCATTCTAATAATACAATACTGATTATTAATTAATTTTCCCTCTATTTCTTCATCTACCTCGATTACTTTCATTGGAAACGATAACCTAAATAATATATCTCCTTTTTTAGCAATAAAGTTTTCAAGATTTTCTTCACTAAAAAATAAATCATACTCTATTCTTTCTTCATAGCTTCTTAAATTAAAAACTTCATATTTATAATTGTTTTCCTTTGGATATTTAGCTTCTTTTCTTTTTAAAACAACACCAATTGTAATTTGAGTAATATCTTCTAAAAACATCTATACCTCCTTGTATAGAAAGGCAAGATATTAACTTGCCTTTTATCATTTTTTATGTGCTTCACTTGCACAATAATAGCATCCATCCACATTATCAAAATATCTTCTAGCTTCTCTCACAGCTTCTTTGGCATCTGAAAAATACCCTAGATATATTCTGTTTTGTGGCTCTGGCATTCTATGACATCCATCTTTATGAACTTCATGTTCTCCAGTTGGTTGTGCATTTCTATTTACATAGTATCTTTCCATCTTTTCTGCTCCTTTCTTCTTAAATTGAACAGAAAAGGCATTAATAATGTTGCATTTTTATTATCTAAATGATATAATTATAATATAAATTAAACATACATTATTATGTTTTAAGTCTTTAACAAGTACCAGTTGTTGGAGACTTTTTTCTGTTCTAACAAAGTTTTATCATATTTTTCTAAAAAAGTCAAGTAAAAATTTATTGTTTTGTTTGATATTTTTATTTTAGAACAAAATTTTATTGTTTTATCTAACTTTATTTTTATCTTTAGATTTATTTTTCTCATTTTGTTTTTTCCACTTCTCCTCTTCAATATAGTTAATATTTTCAACCACCTCATTAGTTCTCTCAACAATATCATTGCAATACCAAATTTCCTTTTTCGTATTTTTAATCTTGTCAGTTACTTTTATAATTTCTTCAGTAATAACATCTTTTTCAGCACCAACATCCATACTCTTTCGCTTATAATATAATCTGTTTCTTTCATTGTATAAATCTCTTAAATTTTCTATACTTTTTTCCTTATAACTTTTTACATCTTTTAAAGTTTCCAACTTATATTTACAAATTAAATTTGATTCTGCTGTATATTGATCTAATTTTCTTACTGCTTTTGTCATCTCTGGAGACATCTTATATTGTTGCTGTTTTTTTAGATAAACTCTTATATTTCTTTTATGTGGTTCTTTTCTAATACTCAACTTTCCAGCTCTATAATAATATTTGTATCCCATTGAACTTAATATACTTTCAAATTGTCTTAAACTTAATGCGTGGCTTATTGCATAATCTAAATCTTCTTTTACAAATTGAACATACTCAGATTCTCTAGTGTCTTTCTTATAATAATTTTCAAAGTTAATTCCAGACTTGCAACTTTTTTCTTTTAAAACACTTAATCCATATTCTTCACAAATTTCATCAGATGTTTTTCTGTTTTACTACTATTCGTTGCATATCTTAAAACATCTCTTACAGTTTCATATTTATCCATACCATAATCGTAATATTCATTTTTAGTTTTCTTTTTATTTGTTACATAATTTACTGCGTTATCTATTCTTTATTCCACTTTCCATAATTTTGTCGTTGCCATAAAATTTCTCCTTTCTTTTTTATAAAAATGAAATTGGGGAATTTTCCCCATATTGAATTTCGAGCTGATGAAATTCATTGCTTTCTAATTCAAAAATATCCTATTTATATCACCACTTTACTACCTCATTAAAAATATAAAAGTACCTGAATCTTTTAAAAATCCAGGCACTTTTAATTTATATTTAAATCATAAATCTAATATAATGTCTTCTTCTAAATTTCATTTTTCTTTCATGTTCACTTATAACTCCACATTGTACTGTTTTATATCCTAATGATTTAATTACTCTAAAAGTAGTAATGCAATTATCAAGGACATACGCATGAAATTTAGTTAAATCAAAAGATTTTATGTCATAATAAGTAAATATTTTAATCTGCTGTCCATCTGCTCTCAAAATCAGTTGTTTCCATTTTTAGTCCTTCATTTATTTTTTTTGAAATTTCGTTTCCACCCTCAATAAATTTTAATGTACCCATTTGATTTCTTACTGAATCTCTTATATTTTTTAATGATGCTTTTGCTTTAATCCAATTTTGAGGGCTGAATATTTTTCCATTATCTGTTGCCTCTGCTGATGCACTTTCAAAAGCCATATTTAAACTATTTCCTGCCATGTCTATGATTTTTTCTAACAAGTTGCTGTCTTTTAGTAATTTTAATGCTTTTGCAGGATTTGGAACTGATTCTGGCATTCTATTTACTTCGCAGAAATAAACTGAAATTGCATATAATTGATGATATGATGCATATGCTTTCATCGCAAGTAAAGCAGGATTCAAATTCATAGGGTTTTCAAAATTCCATCTTTCTATTACAGCTTTGTATAATTCATTTAATGCCTGCATTTTTTCAGGTGCATAGTCTTTATAAAATAATTGATTGAAATATTTATCAAATATTTTTGTTTCACTATAAGATATTGTTGGTCTTTGAGAATGCCAAGCTATTAATTGTTTTCCTAAATCTGTTAAGTCAATTATATGATTGGTATTATATTTAGCGGTATTTGCACTTTCTCCTCTTTTTGTTATAAAATATCCATCTGTGTATTTTTGTTCATATGCTTTTTTCATTGATAAAACCGCTTTGTCATTACTCCTTAAGTCTCTTGCTTTAACTGTACTTTGTGAGTTAGTTGATATACTAATCTTATCAGCTTTTTCCTGATTGTCTATTTCATAAAATCTAAACATTACATATCCACCACAAGAATTTTTTACAGACTCACTGCAAGAATAAATTGTACTTAAAGATTGGCATCCATTAACTACATTTAATTCTTTTGTACTTAATGTGTTTCCTTCTAATGTAATTTTAGAACAAATTGCAGTTATTCCATTGTGCAATAGAAAAAAGTCTTCAGAATTATTTTTTATAGTTTTTGCAATCCCTTTATTGACCTTGTTACTGGTTCCTAATGATTGTCTTACATTTTTTCTAAATAAACTGCCATCGTGAATACCAGGTATTTGAATACATTCTTTTAATGGAATAGCTGCGATTATAGCTTTAGTTCCATCTAAATCGATTTCAATACATTTGTCTTTATCAACTTTAAAATCAAAATTGATATATGGTCTATTTTTATTTAATGCTTCTTCATATTTAAATTGTAAAGTTGTTTTATCAACTAAATAAATATTAGCACTTAAGTCTTCATTTTCATTTAATTCTTTTTGAAAAACAAGAAAATCTTTATAGGCTGGTTCTGTTAAAGTAGCTGTAGTTATAAGTTCAAAACATATAGAGTAGTCTTCTTCTATTGCTTGAGATATTTCATTTATTTTTATTTTCAATTTGTCATTTGCATTTTCTTGTAATCTTTGTAAGTCTTTTATTTGAACCCATGAAGATAAAACTTCTCTTAATGGTTCAGCATCAATTGTTTCTCCTGAATAAAATTTTCCTTGTATTATATATATAATAGAGTCTTGATTGTCAATATAAACTGCATCTATTTGCTTGTCTCCTGCTCCATCAGTTATACATTCTTTGGTTTCAACTATGTCTAAATTATGTATATTTCTTAAATACCATGCAACAAATCTTTGTCCATCATTAGAATAGTTTTCTTTATAGTAGTCTTCTTTAATTGCTTCATTTATTTTTACAGTTATATCTTCTTCCATATTTAATCTCATTCCTTCCTAAGGCACAAATCTGGTTTGAAAAGAATTAAATTTTGGCTAGGAAAACGAGTTTGAAATTTATGAGGCGTACTTTTGGTACGTTGATTAAATTTCAAATGATGTTTGGCAACGCCAAAATTGTAATTATTTTTCAACCTTTCTCCTCTAATGTGTTCAATTATATCATATTTATTTGGAAAAATAAACTAATTTTTTTAAAATACAACTTTCTTGTAATTTCTCTTAATCCTTTTTAAGTACATTCTTTTATATACGCACTTTTTACTATACCTTTTTCATCAAAATTAATATCTAGTTCATAATATTTTGTACTATAGCACTCTCCCCAAAGCCATTCTTCACGTATTGTTCCCGCCCCATAATTATAATCTGTATAATTCTTTCCAGATAATTGATAAGTATCTTTGTTTGCTGGTTCTCCTAATAATGCAACAACTTCTTCTTCGGATAATCCAATAAGGCTTTTATTATCAACCATTTCATTTCTTTTTATGTATTTCTCATCAATTATTTCATTTCTATAATTACTTAGCACAATACATACACAAACTGAAATAATAACAATTAATATTATTTTAAATGTTTTACTTATAGATTTTGTTTTCAGTATCCATATTGTAATAAATAAAATTAATGCTGCTATTCCTATGTATTTTGTGTATGTCATTAAAATCATCCATAAAATCCCTAAAATATTAACTATAGAATTAATAATCACCATTTTATTTGTCTTCCTTATAAATTACTATTTATTTGATAAAATTATAGCAAAAAAGCAAGTAATTGTAAATATATTTACTTGCTCATACAAATTGTGATTTGTCAAAATAATTATAATATAAAAGACAAATATTTTCTAACTTATTTTTTTAGTTGTAATCCATCCTTAAAAGCCTCTCCAACTCTTTCAGTAACTTTATAATATCCATGTGTATATGGATCAAATGCAATTGCATTTACTTTTGCAATATCTATTTTATCTTCATTCATTACACTTTCATCAGCTGTTACATTAACCACTTTTCCAATAACTCCTGCTCCATACTCATCATTTTGGTATTCTATAAATTCGCATTCAAAACAAATTGGAAATTCGTTTATAATTGGTGCATCTACATTTTCTGATTTTGTTACTGAAAGTCCAGTATTCTCAAATTTGTTTGATGTATTATTTCCTGATACCACTCCAAAATAATCTGCTTCTGTAACATGTTTACTATCTGCAATACTTACTGTAAATGCTTTTCTTTCTTTAATATTTTTTACAGTTTTATGGGTTTCTGTTAAGTTTAATATAACTTGATTTCTTGATAACATAGTCCCCCATGCTGCATTCATTACATCAACACTTCCATCTTCATTATATGTTGCAACCATTAATACTGGCATTGGGAATATTGCCTCTGTATTTTTAATATTTTTTCTCATTAAAATTCCTCCTTTTAAACTTTTTTCTTATATTATCATAAAAATAGATAATTAACAACTAATCCTCTGCTTCTGTTTATTGTAAATTATTTTTCAAACTTAACAATTACATTATCATTCCCTAAATCAGGTAAATTATTAATATGACCTATTTTAGTATAATTATAGTTCGTATCAAATGATTTATAGAAAATAACTAAACAATCACTACCATAAAGCATTATATCTCCACTTTCAATATGTCTAGGATTTATTGGATTTGTAGGTAATGAATTATCCATATAAACATATTTTTCGTTTCCATTTAGTTCTTTCATATTAAATTCTTGTGGTAATTGACTTATAAATTCTTTTGCAGTTTCATTATTTTCAATTGTTGCATTATATTTTTTGCTATTTATACTCACATTAATGTTTATAACATTTTCCATAGTTTCATTTACCTCATTTTTATTACCGTTTTCATCTTGATATACATTTCCACTATTATAATCTTCGGTAATTTTTATTAATGGTCTATTATCAAATACTTTTGCTTGTATTGTGTCAATTAATATAATAACAACTAAAATAACAAAAATTATTAGAAATATTTTTATACATTTTTTCATAACATACCTTCCAAAATATAAATTACTATCTGCCTATAATCTAATCCGACATCTTTATATAGGTGGATTTTACTTTCCAATTTTCGTTAAATATAATCGTAAGATAATAAAAATCTTTATGACTTGATATATAATCAGATATTTGTCCTGCATTATAGTAATATACATATTCATCATATTTACTTTGACTTCCGTTCGCCTAATAATTCTACCACTTGTTCTTTCGATAATCCTATAAGACTTTGATTGTCAGCTATTTCTTTCATTTTTACATAAGTATCATCAGGTCTTTCACTTGCAAACTTATACCATAAAGGAGTTAATCCTAAAGCTGTAATACTACAAATAACTATAGTTGTTATATATAATATTTCTTGTTTTTCCTCTTTTACTTTTTTCTTTATTAAGTATGTTACTATAATAGCTATTATTACACCTATTATATATGGGAAAAAAAGTATTACCAAAAAATAGAAAACCATTAAAATTCCAAGAATAATACCTTTAATTTTCCCTATTACCATTACAAATAATATCAATGGAATAATTATTTTTATTTTATTTTTTTCTTTTATTCCTTTATAAAAAATGTAAACACAAAAAATAACAGCTAGCATTATTGGTATTCCAGTCAAAAGTGCAATTAAAACCATGATTCAATATCTCCGCATAAATTACTATTTTATTTATATATATTATTATAAGAATAGATAATTTGCAACTAACTATCTGCTCTATAACTTGTAATTTGTTATTGCCATTCCCATTTTGAGTAATATTTGTTTGTAGAAAATACAACATACTCTTTTTCATTACCATTACTATATACTAACATTGCTCCCATTTGTTCTTTTGGTACAGAATGAAATCCTCTACTTTCCATATATTCATCCAAATATTGTCCATCACTTTTATTTGATATATTAAACTTAATCTTCTATTAAATTAAGTAATTTAAGTATTGCAATTCCTGCTTTAACTCCTTTTCCTTCTGCAGGGCATTCATTTACAAGAATTCCAGGGTTATCATTTAACTCTATAACTTTATAGTCCGTTGAGTTAAAATCATCTATTATAATATCTACTCCGCATATTTTTGCATTATATATTTTTACTAATTTTTCTGCAATTTTCTTGAAGTAATCTGGCATCTCTTCAAATACTGCAATTGGCTCTCCACCTTTACTTACATTTGAAACTTTATGAAGGAATATTCTTTCATCCTTTGCTGGTACATAGTCTAATGAATATCCTTGTTCTGCGAGATAATCAAGCATAAGCTGATTTACTACTATTTTTCTATCCAATCTAACAAATGCTGGACTTTTAGTTTTTTCAGCTATTAGTTGCTTTATTGTAGATACTCCATCTCCAACAACGCTTGTACGTCTTCTCCAAGCTACATGTATACACTTGCCGTCTATTACCAAAAATCTATATTCATTTCCTTTTACATATTCTTCTATTAATACATCTGTATCAAATGTAAAAGCATAGTCAATTGCAGTAGTTAGCTCTTTTTCTGAGACTTGGTTATCTAATATTGTAATTCCATCTCCATAATTTGTGCTTCTAGGTTTAACAACTACTTTTTTACCTACTAAACTTTTAATTATTCTTTTCATTTTTTCTTTGCTCATTTTGTTGTTAAGATATGTACATTTAGGAGTATCTATTCCATTTTCTATCATTATTCTTTTAGTATACATTTTATCATCTGTGATAAATGGATAAATATATGAGTCTTTAGAAGTTTTTGATGCTTGAATTACACATTCTTTTATTTTACCATTGTCAAATTCCACAAAACTTTTCTTTTCATTTATTATTCTATAATTAATACCTCTTGAAATAGCATCTTTTATCAATATATGTGTTGATGCTTCTAATTCAGGATATCCTGTTATTTTATATCTCATTTCTTCTGCTTCTTTGCTATATTTGTTTGCTAAATTTAATATTCCTTTTAACAAACCATCTTTGTCAGCAATTTTTAGTACATCCTCTGCTAAAGTATTTCCATCTGTCATAACATTGTTTAGATATTTTTCTATAGTTTCTTCAAAATCAAGTCCTAATTCTTCATTTATTTCTTTATATGATTTTAATTCTTCAATAAGTTCTTGTTTTTTTATTTCATCTAAGCCTTCTCTTGCAACATCTTTATAGTAATATTCCTTAACTTTATCTTCGTCCTCAAGTAGACATTTTATTAAGAACATTACTGTTATGTCCATTTGTTCCTTGTTTATTCCGCATTTATCAAATGGGTTTATATCGCATAGTCTAACTTCTATATGATTTATTGTTCCCACTTCAAGTTCTTTTAGTGTAAAATTTTTATGTTTTGACTTTGCTCTAATTGGTTCATAAACTTCTTTTGCTGTTCTAATTTGCTTATCTTCTATTGACTTTCTGATTGATTTTATATATTCTTCTTTGTTTAATAAATCTACCTCTATTTTTCTAGTATTTGTAAAACCACTTTTTTCTGTATTTCTTAAAGATAATTTGCTTGTCACATCTTCTCCTAATTGTAATGGAGTTGCTCCAAAAACATACATTAGTATCCATGCTTTTTTCATAAATACTCTCATTATTTTAAAATATGCATCATCTATTTTTTCTGGAATACCCCCATATTTCTTTTTTATTCTGTCAAAAAGAATATCTGTAAAATTAAAGTTTACATGTATTCCAGACATACAATGCATTTTATATCCGTATTTTTTATATAAATACATTTCATATTCATGTTCATCTTCAAAATCTCCATAATCTCCCCAAGGGAAATCTTCTTCTTTTGGAAGTATACATTGCATACTATATGGCCATATTAGTTCGTTTCTATTGTTTAACTCACATAAAACAACATTTGTAATCTCATTTAGCTTTTCATAGCATTCTTTAGTGTCTTTACATGCTGGCGTTCTTAATTCTAGTTGTGCTTCACCCCAGTCCGTTGTAATAAAATTGTTTTTCATTCTATCTGCAAAAGCCTCTGGATGTAGTTTTTGTGATAATTTTCCTTCTTCATCACACCTTAAACCTTCTCTTTCTATTCCAATATTGTAAAGGTCTTCTTCCATATTTAATTACTCCTTCTATGGTTTTATGATTCTCTAAAGCTAAACAATTGCTCATTGACTAGCATATTATACTACAAAAAAAATTGGATTTCAACATAATTATTCAATTTTATGTAATTCTTAAGAATTATAGTTCACTTTTATTTGCTCTTTTTTATATATAATCTGCTTATATTTAGGACTTATAGTTTGCTAATATATTCTCTTTTAATATATAATCTAAGAATTTTGTTTTAATATTGAGTAATCATTATAAATATACTATTCCTATTATTATTTTTAAGCTTTTGTTCATTGTTATCACCTTTTATCTCTTTCTAATATTTACACGATTTTTTCTTATTTTTTATTGGAACTTTTTTAAGATTTATATAAAAAAGTCTAGTATTTCTACTAGACCAACCATATAATTATTAAAATGCACGGAAAATAAACTATTGAACTCTATACTCATTTATATCTGGTCCTTTTACATCTTCATCAGTTATAGTATTAAATTTATATTCATAAGATGTAAATATTCTTGCTGTTATTGGATCTGTAAAGTCTGCATTATTTTTTTTTTGCAAAGTAATCTCTAATTTCTCCAACTGTTATTACTTTTCCATAAGGTATTTTCTTCATAATCTCATCATAAGCCATTGGTGGTGCAAAATACATATTATCTCCACCATATTTTTTAATACTTGCCTCATCTGTGATTTTTACATATTTAGGCATATCTTTGCTATCTTTTAGCATAGCATTAAAATCTTTTTTACTTTCATTTGCCATAAAAAATTCCTCCTTCTACCTAAATTATATAAGATTATTTTATATATGCAATGAGGCAGTTTTATTTTTTATAAATATTTTTATAAAGATAACTTGTAAGTTGTCGCTCTGATAACAAAAATATACCCAAATAATTGACAAATATAAAAAATGCGTATATAATAAAGATAGAAAGTAAGTAGCCACAGACAATGTGCGTTACCTAAAAAGATTAGATAAACACCACACAGCTAGGCAAAGCTAAATGTGGTGTTTTTTTATTTTATTTGACTATTAACCCATTGTATGTAAATAATACATAGCAAGGCTAAATTTATTGTTATTGAAATCATTAAACCTATTATTAGGAATGCAAAAATCTCTAACATAGCCTCACCTCCTGACTCTTGATTAGAAATCAAGGTAGAAGGTAACACACACACCTGCTTTAACTCACTTTCTATGCTTACTACTATATTATATTTTTTATACTTTTCAATAGTAAAATATTATTTTTAACAAAAAATTACCATTTATCTTACTAACACAAATTGTAATTTTCTTATCTGTTTCTAAACAACCTCTTTTATCAAAGTATCTTTTACTTTATCATTTTTATCAAAAATAATTCTAAGTTCATAAAAATCTCTTTCCCCAAAAAATAAATAATCAGTTATTTTTCCCGCATCGTAGTAATATACATCTTTTTCTTCTTTACCTCTTGGTTTTCCTAATAATTGAATAACTTGTTCTTTTGACAATCCTATAAGCCTTTTGCTATCGTTAATTTCTTTCATTTCTGTATAGACTCTATCAGGTTTTGCACTTAAATATTTCGTAACTGAATATCCTAAATTTTTAGATACTACTATACAAAATATTATAATAATTGCATATATTACAACTGTAAATTTATTATCTTTTTTAATTATTTTTTTTCTTATTAGCCCTATTATTATAATTATTATAGCACCTAATATGATACTTATTATATATGGCAAGAATATAATACCAAAAATCCAAATATAAAGAAAAATATCTAACACTAACATTTTTGGACCTCCACAAATTACTATTTATCTAATTAAAGTATATTGACTTATATCTGGTTCTACAAAAATTGAATCATCTACATTATCAAATTCATATTCTTTTTCAGTTATTGTTTCTCCTTCTATGTCTTTTATAAATAATCCTGTATCTTTTTCTATATAAGTTTCTGCTCCTTCAAAAGTTAAAGATGTTGATGACATAAAGCCTTTTATAATATAGCAATCTTTTCCGTTATAATTAGTTGACTTTACACTTGCTAACATACTTCCTAGAAATGTTTGCCAATTATTTTCTATTTCTAAATGATTATAAATACCTATTGACATTATTGCTCCACTATTCAGTTGAGCTTTTTTTGTGTCTGGTGTTTGAGTAAATACATCTGTTTTTTCTCCATTATTATACATTGCTATTTTATTTATTGTACCATTTAGATTTCTTTCTAAGAAAACAACTTGGTTGTTGTTTTTCCTATAATATTCCATTGTTATAGTCCCATCTTTAACTGTTGAGATAGATTTAGTATAATAATTTACACTATCAGCATATTGTGAAATTTTATTTTGTAAGTCTGTAATTATCATATAGTTTCTAATTGTATGTACTAGAACGATTACTACTAAAATTGCTATTATGATTCCTAAAACCATTAATATTTTTTTCATTTTCATATAAAAAAACCTCCCTTATTTTATTTTGGAAGGCAACCTAGCTATCATGAATTCATTTTTGAACTTTTAGACCTATGGCTTTGCGTCATAAACTTTCGTTTATTTTGCTTTTTACTTTACATATTAATTTTACCATATTTTTTAAAAAAAGTCAAAATTTTCACTTACTTTGCAACTTTTCATTATTTATTCTATATTATGCTCCTTACAAATTTATTTGCTAGTGCTGTAATTTCTTTATATAATTTTTCAGCAGATTTTAAATTAGTGTCATACCTAACTATTGCAGGTATTATTGCATAATAATTTGGTTGTTCTCTTTTGCTCATATTATGCACCTCCTTATTTTCAAATTTTGCTGAAGGGCAAAAAAATGAACTTATACAAGCAACCATAAAAAATAATGGGGTAAAAATGAGGAAAATTTAAAAATACTGTAAGTTTTCATTTTCTGAAACCTTACAGTATCAACAGTTTTGGTTGCGGGAGATGGACTCGAACCATCGACCTCAGGGTTATGAGCCCTGCGAGCTGCCAACTGCTCCACCCCGCGATATTTAGTTAACATTTATAATTTTACTACTAAAGACTTATGATGTCAAGTGCTTTATTATATATTATATGAAAAATTTTATAAAAAATACCTATATGCGAAAAATTTTATAATAAATTATGAAATTTTATTAACAATCTGTACTTTGCTGGTCCCCCCGAATTGTTACTGCATAAATAATATATTATCTTTGACCAGTGAACTGTGACATTAAAATAATAATATTAGTTAAAAATACTTGTATTGTTCTTCAATTAATGGTAAAATATAGTAGATAAAGATATATAATTATATATTTTTGATATAAAAATTATATGGTGATAAAAATGCCAATTATTACTAAAAAAGGTTTGGCTGCAAACCAAATTTTAAAAGAAGAACATATTCAAATGATAGAAGAAGAATGTAATACATCAAATGATTTTTTAGAAATAGGAATTTTAAATCTTATGCCAAAAAAGCAAGATACAGAAATTCAACTATTAAGAGAATTATCTAGTGCAAATAAGCTAATAAAAGTTACATTTTTAAATGTAGTATCTTATACTTCTAAAACCACTAACCCAGAATATCTTGAAAAATTTTATTCTACTTTTAATGAAGTAAAAAATAAAAAATTTGATGGTTTTATAATAACTGGGGCACCTGTTGAGCAAATGGATTTTAGTGAAGTTGATTATTGGAATGAACTTACTACAATTATGGAGTGGACTAAAACTCACTCTAAAACAACTTTATATATTTGTTGGGGGGCACAAGCAGGTTTATTTTATAATTATGGCATTCCAAAACATCTATTACCACATAAAATGTTTGGAATATTTGAACATAAAATTTTGGATGAAAATACTCCATTATTAAAAGGTATGTCACAAAATTTTAAAGCTCCTCATTCTAGACATACTGAAATTTTTGAAAATGATATTTTAAAAAATCCTAATTTAACTTTAGCAGCAAAATCAGATGATGCTGGTGTCTTTATTGTAGAAAATAAAGCTAAAACTCAAGTTTTTGTTACTGGTCATTTAGAATATGACTTAAATACATTAGATAACGAATATAAGAGAGATTTATCAAGTGGTTTAGATATTCAAGAACCTAAAAACTATTATAAAAATAACATTCCTGAATTTTCATGGAAAGAAAATGGATTCAAATTTTATTCAAATTGGGTAAATGAATATGTATCAAAATAATAAGAAAATGGAACTAAGATTTTCTATGTAATAAATTTATTTAGAAAATCTTAGTTTTATTTTATCATTTTACTGTTATATTGTTTTTTATTTTTTCAAACTTATTTTCTCCTATTCCACTTACTTGTTTAATATCTTCTATGGTTTTAAATTTTCCATTTTCTTCTCTATAATTAATAATTTTAGTTGCTGTTGTTGGTCCTATGCCAGGTAAAGTTTCTAATTGCTCTATATTTGCTGTATTTATATTTATTTTTTCATTTTTGTTTTTTTTTACATTTGAACTATTGCTTAGTTTGTCATTAACTAGGCCACTTGAAGATGTTAAATATTCATTGTTTGCATTTTCTTTACTGTTGTTTTCTTCATTTTCCTTGATTGTTGGAATATATATTTTCATTCCGTCTTCTAATTTGTAAGCTAAATTTATATCTTTTAAATATGCTTCTTGTGTAGTTCCACCGTGCTTTATTTATTGCATCTGACATTCTACTTCCCATTTCTAATTCTACTACTCCTTCTTTATTTACTGCCCCTGATACATGTACAAAAATCGTATTATTAAAATTTTCTTTGTTTTGTTCTTCTGTTATATTTTGTATTTCTAAATTGTTTTCTAAATTTATTTCTGTTTTTTCATCTTTTGCATATATATAGTAAAAAATGCATCCTATTATTATTATTATTGTTATTACTAACATTATTTTTTGTTTTTTATTTAAATTATACATAAATACCTCCTTTATTTTGTTGAATTTTGTTGAATTTTTTATAAAAATAGGTTATGATATTATAAATTGGGAGAATGATAAAATGAAATTTAAAAAATTAGTTATATTATTGCAATTAATTACTTTGATATTTATTATAAATGTGCCTTTGGCCTTTGCTGCAAATGATGAACCTTCTTTAACTGCAAAAGCTGCTCTTTTGATTGATACTAATACAGGCAAGATTTTATACAGTAAAAATGAAGATAAAAAATTGTATCCTGCAAGTACAACTAAAATTTTAACTGCTATTCTTACTTTAGAAAATTGTAAGCTAAATGATGTTGTGACTGTAGAATCTGATATAGACTCTACTATTCCTTATGGCTATACTACTGTTGAGTTACAAATTGGAGAAAAATTTACTGTTGAACAATTGCTAGAGCTTTTAATGGTTCATTCTGCAAATGATGTTGCTAACCTTCTTGCTATTCATGTTGGTGGTTCAGTTGAAAGTTTTGCTTCTATGATGAATACCAAAGTTTATGAGCTAGGTTTGTCTAATACTCATTTTACTAATCCATCTGGAATTCATGATGATAATCATTATACAACTGCTCGTGATTTAGCTACTATTATGCAATATTGTATAAAAAATGAAGATTTTAGAAGATTTTCTGGTATGGCTTCTTGTGCTTTACCTGCTACTAACAAACATGATTCTAGAAATTATGAATCTACAAATAAATTAATTGTTCCAAATGATTCAAATTATTATTCTTATGTTACTTGTGGTAAAACAGGCTATACTACTGAATCTGGTGAATGTTTAGTTTCTTGTGCTTATAAAAATGATTTGGAATTTCTTTGTGTTGTTTTAGGTGGTGATACTATAAATGGAGTTTCTACTAGATTTAGTGAAACTAAAAGTTTATATGAATATGGATATAATAATTTTTCTATTAAAAATATAATAAATCAAAATGATTTCGTTAAACAGATAAAAATTAAAAATGGTACAATTAATACTAGAGATTTAAATTTATTATCTAATGGTTCAATTAATAAATTGTTGCCTAATTCTGTTTCTGTAGATGATTTAGAATATAACATAAATTTGAATAAAAATATTTCCGCTCCTATTAAGCAAGATGATGTTTTAGGGAATATTTCTTATGTGATTGATAATGAAGAATATAAAATTGATTTAATAGCTTCTCATTCTGTTGAAAAGTCTCATTTAGTTTTTTATGTTATGGAAATTTTAATTGGATTAGCACTTGTTATTGTTGTTGTTTTGATATTGCATAATAGAAAAAAAGCTAAGTTAGATTCAGAATAAAAAATGAAATTAATTTTTGTTTTCTATATTAAATTTATTATTGATATTTTTCTTTGAATATAAAAGTGTATTAGATAAATTAATTTTTTCCACGAAAAATTGCTTAGCAATTTTTCGTGGTTTTTTTAGTTTATTGATAATCTTTCCCTATAATAATTGTTGCATCTACTTTGCTTGAACTTGATTCACTTGATGATATCTCCCCTGCTCCAATTACATCTTTCATGTTTTTTAATAATGTACTATTAACATCTCTTTTGTTTACTATAGTTGTTTTTGTTGTAACATTTGTGCTTCCTGTTCTCGTAACTTTATATCCTGCTCCTTCTAATTGATTAACAACTTTTTGTAATTTATTGCTTTCTCCACTACCATTTAATACTTCTATTTTTAATTCTTTTTTGTTTGTACTATTTATTGATACTTGGTTTCCAGTTGTAGTTGTGTTACTGTCTATTCCTTCTTCTGTAGATTCTAATTGTTGTTCTATATCTCTGTCAAAAAATAGTTCTTGTACTAATGCTTCTGTTTCAATTTTGTTATGTATAAATATCCATACACCACTTGGATTCTCATTTGTATTTGTTCCTGGTAATGTTGCTGTTAGTAAGTTTTCTGTGTTAAATTCTACTACATAAGGTATATAATCTTTTGCTACATTGAAGTCTATATTTGTTATTACATATTCTTTTGCTATGTCTAATATTTGTTTTATGTTAAGTATGTTGTCTGGTTTCGCAGTTTGTTTTAAAACTTGCATAATAAATTCTCTTTGTGTTCTCATTCTTCCTGCATCATTATCCCCATATTCTTCTGGATAGCTAGTTCCATTGTTGTTATGTCTAAAACGAACTACTTGCTCAGCAGTGTCTCCATTTAATACTTGTTCTCCTGCTTTTAAGTGAATATGTAAATTTTGTGTTGGATCATCATAGTCCATGTCTATAGGAACATTAAAGGTTACTCCTCCTATTACATCTACTAATTTGATTAATGCTTCTGTTTTTACTACTACATAATATTCAATATTAAGTCCTGTAATTTCGTTTATTGCTTCTAATGTTTCATCTGGTCTGTGTTTTCTGCTATATAACGAATTTATTTTTTCATATGCTGTTGCTTTTTTAGGATTTTTTCCTGTGTAGGTATCTCTTGGTATTGATAATAGTGTTGCTTTTTGTGTATTCGGATTATATGATGCTACCATAATAGTATCTGTTAGGTCTACTTCTTCTTGATCTGTGCTTATTCCTAATATTAAAACTCTAAATTCTCCTAAATTTTTCTTTGTGTTCTCATCATGGCCCATAGCTGTTGCTAAAATTCCTGAAACTCCGCCTCCATTTACATGTACTCTATAAGCAAATATGCCAGCTGCAATTGCTAATATTAAAAATATCATTAGTAGTACTTTTTTCCATGTTTTTACTTTTGTTTTTTTATTTCTCTTTTTTATTTCTTTTTTCTTATTTTCTCTGATTTGTTTTTTTTCCAATTTTTTCACTCCTAAAGCTTTATGCTATTAGTATAGCAAAATTACTTTTAAAAATCAACAAATATTACTATTTTAATAAAAAAAATGCTGTGATTTTTGTTAGATTATTGCTTTTCTTTAAATTTTATTAGCTTGATAATTACCTATACAAATATTATTTTAGTTTTAACATAAATGCAATTTACATTAAAATTAGAAAGGATTATCTTGCAATCCTTTCTTTCCTATCTTGTTTATTACATTAATTTATATTGAGTTAAATTTGGTTTTTCAATATCCTTATCTGTAACTATATTTATTTTATATCTGTACTTTACTTCTCGATTTTCCCATTCATTGCTATTTTGTTTTTGTCCTAAACCTCCTTCATATAATAAAAATCCTGTATCTTTTTCAAATATTAATTCTCTATCAAAAGGAATTCCTTCTTGCGAAAATTTTATTTTATAGCATTCTTTATCCTCATATTTTATATTTTCTATTGAGATTGTTGGATTTATAGCCCATTTTAATTTTTCAATAATACTATCTTCATTAGAAAATCCTGTAAATGAAGGTAATCCTTCTGGTGGATACCAACTTGGTGCTTTTGTGTAAGTTTTACTACTATATAAGATCAAATAACTTTCTCCTGTTTCGATATTCCTCCAAGTTTCCACATTATCCTTTGATTTTTTTAGAGTTTCATTTTCTTTTATTAAATTGCCTTTTCTCCATACTTCTTTAAATATTGTATTATCTTCATATGAATAATATATATTTGTTATTTGTTTGCTTTTCTCACTTTGGTCATAAATTTTTGTGATTATTGAATATCTGTATAAAATTATTCCTAAAATTATTAATATTATTGCAATAATTAATATTAAAATTTTTTTCCAAAATTTTAGATGTTTTACTTCTTTATTAATTTTTCTCATATAGTCCACCCCCTTATCAATATTTTCTGTGGGAACTTCTAAGTTTGATTTCATATTATTATATATTTTGGTACATTCTTCACATTGCTCTAAATGTTCTTTTATAAATTGATTTGTTTCATCAAATGTTATTTTTTCCATATAGTTTGGTAATAAGTCTTGAACTATTTTGCAAAAATTATACATCTTCTCCCACCTCCTTTATTTTTTGCTTTGCTCGATAAAAATTAACTCTTGCCCATACTTCGCTTTTTCCCAGTATATTTCCTATTTCCTTAAATGTCATATCACCATATAATTTTAGATATACTACTTCTTGCACTTCTTTGTCTAATATTGAAATTTTTTTATTTAAGTTTTCTATTTCTTTTTTATTTTCAACTTCTTCATCTATACTGTACTGATTATATATTTCAATTGTATCTATATCTGTAAAAATTATTTTCTTTCTTTTTTTCAGTTCATTAAGCCACAAGTTTTTAGCAATTTCACACAACCATACTGACATTTTACAGTTTCCTTTAAATTTGTCGATATTCATTATTGCCTTGTAAAAAGTTTCTTGTGTTAAATCCTCTGAAATTTCTTTATTGTGAGTTAGGCAAATCAAGAATTTATATACAATTATGAAGTTTTCATTATATATTTTTTCTATATCTACATTTTCCATCTCTTTCCCCTTCTATATATATGACAATTTATTTTATATTTCGTTACACTTTTTAGTAAGTATATTTAACATTTTTAGCTATAACTTACTACTACGATTATAAAATAAAAGCAAGAAATTATTGATAATTTCTTACTTTTATTTTACTATATTATCATTTCATAGAATCAATGCCTTGTAAATTATATAATTAATTGTTCTTTAATGTATATCCTTCCAAATTAGGCATTTTTACATCTTTATCTGTTAAATTTCCTATGCTATAATCAACTAATTCCATTTTTTGACTTCCATTTATTTCTTTTATTTTTAGCATATTGTCTTTATCTACAATGAATTGGAAGTTATCACTTATAAAAAACTTATAGCATTCTTTTCCATCCATATCTTCAGTTGATATTTTAGTTGTAAATGCTACTTTAATCTTTTCCCATAAATTATCTTCTATTGAAAATATACCATCTTCTAACACAATATGTTTTCCAAAGTTTTCTGTATTTTCCATTTTTACATATTCTTTAACACCTTCTCGGTCCATAAGTATTAATATATTATCATTGTCAAAATAATTTATTTGCATAGTTCCATCTTCTTCAATATTTTTTATAATTGTAATATTATCTTTTTTCCAAATTTCACTTGTTCGAATATCATTATCTTTTAAACTAGTATAGGCAATTTTAGCATAAAAATTTGTTAAATTTTGATATTCTTTTAGTTTATTCGAATATTCTCCAATAATATTTGCTTTTCTGATAAGTGTAAAAATGAATATACTTAATGCAATTAGTGTGATTATTAATATAATTATTAATATCTTCTTTTTCATTATAATTTTCCTCCTTTAATGTATTTTAATATTTCTTTTACTTTTCTACGAGAAATGGTTTCCTTTGTTCCATCATCTAGTTTTACTACAATTGCTCCTGTTTTTCCTATATCAAAGCTATCTAAATGTTTAATATTTATAATACAACTTTTTGATATTCTGACAAGGTCATTTGTTTGATTTTCTAGTTTACTCAATGAGTGTTTTATTTTATATTCTCCAATTTTAGTTCTACAATAAATATCTTTTTTATTACTATAAAATACGATTATATCTTTAAAATCTATTTGTACATATTCATTATTCTGTCTTACTAATACTTTTTGATCGTTATAGTTTTTAATATGTTCTATAATTTTTTCAATATTTGTATCTGTTGAATATTCTACTAATACATTTATTTCATCATTATTTAATTCTTCATTCTTTTTCTTTTTTATATTTATATTCATTTTTTCCCCTTCCTTATATTAATTATAATACAATTATTGTCGCTTTCATATATTTAGAGGATAAACGGTGTTATTTTATGGAAGAACGGTATAGAAAATGAATAATTCATATTATATAGTATGAGTTAATCAAAAAAATAAAAGGAAATTATAAAAATCTCCTTAAAATCAAATTTGTTATATTTTACATAACATAATATTAATACAAAAGCTATAATATATGTATCAAGATGCTTAATTATTTTGATTTATATGCAAATATTTCTAAAATATTATTTTCATACATACTTTTTCCAATGAATGATTGATTTATACTTTTATTTATTATGTTCTCTGGTATAATTTGTCCTGATACATTTAGTAATAATAGTAATACATATATAATTATCATTCCTCTTAAAATTCCATATATTAATCCACCTAATTGATTTGCTTGTTCAAGTATCGGTAATTTTGTAACAATGTTTGCAAGTGCTGTTACAAATCTTAAAGCTATTTTTATTCCTATGAAAAGAATGATAATTATTCCTCCTCTTACGATATTAATAGCTAAAGTTCTTGCAGCTTCTGGTAATAAATTATCTTTTGCTGTATCAATAATTTGATTTTTTGTTTCATCATTTTCTACATCATCTTGCATAACATCATTTGCTTTTTCATAAATTGCTTTTTCTATCATTTCATCAATTTGTGTTGTATTTATAATAAAATATGAAATTGGTTGATATAGTAAAAATGTTATTACTATTGCAATGATAAAAGAAAGTAGGTGTATTGCTAGTTTAACCAGTCCTTTTTTATATGCTAAAAATGTTGATAATAAAACTATTGCAATTATTATTATATCGACTATAATTCCCATTATATATTTCTCCTTGATATGTATTTTTAGGTTTTTATTATGGTTTTACCTATAAACCTTGCACAAAATTATAAATTTATGATTTCTATACTATCTCTATAAATTATTCCTGCGATACTATCTGATAATACAATATTTGTAATTTCTTGGTTTGCTATGTATCTTTTCACTAGCCATCCATTTGTATTGATAAATTCGATTTCTGTTCCTAGATTTAAAGCAATAATATCTCCATATGTGTAAATATCTTTTTCTACTGTATCTACTGTATATTCTTTTATTCCTTTGTTATTTATATTTATTATATTGATTATTGAATCTGCTGAAAATAGTCCTGATGGTTTTTCTTCTATTTCAACTGCGTGGTCTGTTAATTCTATTGATTGAAATATTAGTTTTTTATTTTTAGTGTCCATTAATTCACTATCTTTATTTTCTTCAATTATATGTATACTATCTGTGTACATGCATATTAATTTATCTTTGTCTTGATATTTTATGTTTGTTATTAATTTGTCTGGTTCACTTTGATATGTATTTTCTAATGAATTGGTTGGATCATTACTTGCTTTTTCAATTGAAATTATTTTTATGTTGGATTGTATTATCGTTCCTGAAGTATCTACTTCTGCTATTGCCAAATATTTATTATCATTTGATATTGCTATATCAGCTGTTCTCGTAGAAGATAGATATGTTTTAAACATTTCTTTTCCTTCTGGATTATACATTGCAATTACTGTTTTATAACTTGTGTCTGTTATTACAACTGCTACATATCCATTTTTATTGACATGTATTTGTGATATATTTCCTTCTGTATTTACTTCCCAAGAAATATCTTTGTCTGTTATTAAATATATTTTTTTGCCTTTTTTTTCGGCAATTCCAAGAAATCTATTTGATGAACTAAATATTGGATTTGATATTTGTATTTCTAAGCTTTTTTCCTTGTTTCCAGTATTTCCATAAATTGAAAATTGATTTTTGTCTAGTACTCCTATATATTTGTTAAATGCATAAATGTTTGAATTTTGATCTTCTTTCAATTCTATTGTAGCAACCTTGTCTTGCATTACTTCTTTTCCAAGTATAACTCTATCTATCCAATTACTTACAGTTTTATTATTTTTATAAATAATTGTGATTACTGTTATGAATATAATAATAAAAATAATTACTATAGTTGTTATTATTTTTCTTTTATTTATTTTTTTATTTTTTTTTTCTTTCCAATAATCTTTCACTGATAATCTTTTTCCTTTCAATTGTGCTATTTTAACTTTTGTTTTAATTTATTTATGGTTTGATTTTATCATAAAATGCCTAAAACTTTCAATGGTTTTAGACATTTTTTATATTAAATCTGTTGTTATTATTTATAGAAAAATATTTTTAAAACTTGCAAAATACCTAAATATCCAAAAATTGGGTATAATGCATTTACTAGATTTGAAAATCCAATTTTTGAAATTAGCACTGATGTTATGCACATAATAACCGCAATTTGTGTATAACTTTTCTTGTTTTTTGTTATATTTTTTAAAAAGCTTGTTCCTAATGAAATTGTAGTTGTAAAAATGGAACCTAATATAATAAATCCATAAATATATTTTAAAATTTTTGATATATTAGAAACAACATAAACAGCTGGCATTTCAATTTTTGTTATATCAACATCTACTCTTATCAATAATAAAAATATAATAATTGATAATAATATAATTACTATTGTACTTATTATTGAAATTTTTATTATTTGTTTTTTATCTTTTAAATAATTTTTTAGTGTTATTAATACTGGTATTAATAAAATGCTGTTATAGCAGCTATATAAAATGGCATTTAAATAATATTTAGTATTATTTGATTCAACTATATATTTTTGTATTTCCCATATTGGTAAATTTTTTAAATTGATAATTCCTATTAATATTAAAAATCCTATTAATACTGGTACTAAAATTTCATTTGCTTTTACTACCCCTTTTATACTTGTCATAAATATGAAAAAAGTTATAATTGCTAAAATTCCGCTTCCGATTAAACTATTAATTCCTATTTCTTGTTCAAAATATGCTCCAAATCCTGCTATCATTATAAAAAATGTAATAAGTATAAAAATATTAATAATTATATCTATACATTTTATAATTTTTTTATTTTTTTTTATTAATACTTCTAAAAATTCTTTATAATTTTCTATACTATATTTATTTATTATTTGAAGAGTTTTATATATTACTATTCCTATTATTATACTCGAAATTAAAATTCCAAATAATCCTTTTATTCCATGAGAAAAAAAGAACAGATATATTTCTTGCCCTGATGCAAATCCTGCTCCTATTATTGTTCCTATAATTACAAAAATTATTTTTAATATATTATCCATAAAAATATATCCTTTTTTTATTATTTTATGGAATTTTAAAAAAAATTATTCAAAATAAATAGGAATGTTTTCAAAATTCTTGATTTACTTCAAGAATTATTTTGAAAACATCCCCTATTTTCTTTATTTTTTTCTTCTTCTTATTTGCCATACTATAATTCCTGCTATTACTATTAATACTGGAACTGTAAATATAATTATTTTAATGATAATGTCTTGCATTTCTGTTGGTGAATATGTTACTGCTCCTGTACTCTTTCTTGCTGTTATATCTTCTTCTCTATCTACTAAGTATGCTATTGAATTTAATACTAAATCTTTATTAAAGTTAAGTTGTATTGCTGCATATTGAGAATTTTGACTTAATGGATAGTCTGAAATAAAGTAATTTTCTCCATATATAATTAGTTTTGAAGTTACTGCTTTAGTATTTGTTTCTTCATTTTTTTCTGTAATGGTCTTTTCTAATTTTGCTCCTACTAAAAATGTACCTTTTGCTTCTCCTTCTTCTGCATTATCTGATTGTTTATTAAAATCTGTTCTGAAATATGAATTTGAACTTGCTTGTAATAAGTCGGTTTTTTCTACTTTTGATTCTTCTAGCTTATTTTCATCTATATTTATCTTTGTAGCATTTATTAATATAACACCTGTTGTATTATATATGTCTTTTGTTATTTCATCATATTGCATATCTGGTATTATAAAATCTGATGAACCAGATAACATTTTTTCTGGATTTGTTTCTCTTATTATTCCTACTTCAAATGGTTTTACACAGTACATCTCTAATATTTTATTTACATTTGGCATATTTTGTGTAGTCGTTACTGCAGCATTCATCCATAAAATATTTCTTCCTGATTGTATATAATTTATGATTGCATTTGTAGCTATGTCATCAAAATCTTTGCTTGGAGTTGTTATGACAAGTGTATCACAATCATCTGGTACTTTTCCTTCTGTTAATATGTTTAAAGTTTTTATTTCATTTATTTCATTTCCTAAGTATATATTCAAATAATTCATGTTTTGGTTTAATGAAAATTGACTATATCCTAATAAGAAATATACTTTTGGTACTTTTTCACTAGTCACAGAAACTATACTTCTTGTTAGTCTTTCTTCAGATATATCTATAGTTTCATAAGTAGTTATATCATATGTTACTAAATCACTTTGTGATAATACTTTTGATTTTTCTCCACATTCTACGATAATAGCTACTTGTTGTGCTTGAGGGTCTATTCCGTATTTTTGTGCTAAATCTGGTCTATTATTAATATCAATTGCTTCAGGTTTAATTTTTTCATTTACTTTTTTATATTGATTTGCTAAGTCTAATATATTACTATCTTCTGAGTATCCTATAAAATAAAGATTAACTTCTTTATCTATGTTTTTTACTTTTTCTTTACTTTCATTTGTTAGTGTATAAAGTTTTTCTTCCGTAAAATCTATTGGTGCTAATTCTAATTTTTGCATTAGAAAATTTATTGCTACAAAAACAAATATTATTGATAATATAAATAAAAATGTTGTACTTCCTTTTACTAACCATTTTGTTTTTATTACTTCAATAATTTTATTTGGCTTTTTATTTTTGTTTTCTTTTGCCTTTTTTGTTTTTTTACTATTTTGCTCTATTTTTTCTTTATTGTCCTTTTTTTCTTTCAATTTTCCTTACCTCCTATCTTACACTTTTTCTTCTTTGCATAAATATAATTGTAATTAGCAAACACATTACTGAAAATGTTATAAATGTTACTGTATCTGCAATGTCAATTTGTCCGGTTGGAAACTTTGAAAACATATTAATAAGTGAAAAATTTGTAAATACTGTACTAAATTGTGGTAAAAACCATAATAATATGAAACAGCCTATAGTTATTACTCCTGCTATTATTTGATTTTCTGTTATGCTAGAGGCTAATATTCCAAATGATATATAACTAATTGCTAATAACAAAAATCCAAACATTGTTACTAATGCTTGCGTAATATGTGGTTTTCCAAAAAAGCATAATATTCCAAAATATAGGAATGTACAAAGTAATGTTATTACTACAACTAATGTTGCTGCAATAAATTTACCTAATACTAGTTTTGTAATACTAAGTGGTGATGTAAGTAATAATTGTTCTGTACCTGTTTTTCTTTCTTCTGCTATAGCCCTCATTGTAAGTATTGGTACTATAAATGTTAATATTGTTGAGCCAGAATAAAATATATACTCAAAATTTAAACTTGTATATTGAACTACATCTATGTAGAAAAATATGCTAAACATAATTAAAAATAGCCCAATAAATATATATCCTACTGGAGAGTAGAAATATGATTTCATTTCTTTTTTTATTACTGCTAACATTAGTTTTTACCTCCTTCTATTAATTTCATAAAAGCATCTTCTAAGGTTGTATCTGCCTTTTTCATTTCAAATATTGTAATATTTTCTTTTGCAAATTCTGAAAATATTGTTTTTCTTAAATCTGTATTTCCTTTTGATTCTATTATATATTGTTTTGTTCCATCTTGATTTTCTTTTACTAATTCTATTTTCTGTATTTCTTCTATTCGTTTTGCTACTTCTTCTGTTTTATTTTCTGTATCTTCAACAGTTATATATATATTATTATCACTGTTAACTTTATTTTCTAGATTTTCTGGTGTATCAATTGCCACTATTTTTCCTTTATTTATTATAATTACTTTGTTACATATTTGACTTACTTCTGATAAAATGTGTGAACTTAAAATTATTGTATGTGTTTTTCCAAGTTCTTTAATTAAACTTCTTATTTCTGTAATTTGTCGTGGATCTAATCCAACTGTTGGTTCATCTAAAATTAATATTTTAGGCTCCCCTATTAGACTTCCTGCTAAACTTACTCTTTGTTTATATCCTCTAGATAAATTTTTTATTAATTTTTTTTGTACTTCTTGTAAGCCTGTTTTTTCTAGTATTTCTTTTACTTTTTCTTTTCTTACTTTTTTATCTACTTTTTTGATTTCTGCCATATATGTTACAAATTCTTTAACTGTTAAATCTGTGTAAAGTGGTACTCCTTCTGGCATATATCCAATTTCTCTTTTAGCCTTTTTTGGCTTTTTTAACATGTCATATCCGTTTACAATTACTTCTCCTTCAGTTTGTTCTATATATCCTGTTATCATATTCATAGTTGTACTTTTTCCTGCTCCATTTGGTCCAAGCAATCCTATGATTTCGCCTTCTTCAATTTTAAAGCTGATATTGTCTACGGCTACAAACTTTCCATACCTTTTTGTAACATTTTTTAGTTCTATCACAAAAATCCCTCCTTGATATTTTATAATGGCTTGTTCTTTGATATATTATCATGTTACGTTTTTAATGTAAAGTACTTCACAAAAAATTCACAATACTATGTAACAGTCTACTAATCAATGGTACAAATGGTCAAAGATAATATATTATTTATTTGTAACTCCCAGCTACATAACAGCTTGTATACCAAATTTTATAATAAATTATAAAATTTGCATTACAATCTTTAATTTGCTGGTCCCCCCGAATTGTTACTGCATAAATAATATATTATCTTTGACCATTTGTACCATTGATAAGTAGACTGTAACAATACTGTAAAAATTCATATATATTTTTTATATGCATATTTATTAAAAGGATTAAATTTTTGTAATTAGCTTTTTATTAAAGTTAGAAAGGGCGGTTTTTATTATGGAAGTTATCTATCCTTTTTTAATTACTTTTTCTCTTGTATTTTTTTCTGAATTAGGAGATAAAACACAGCTTCTAGTTTTATCTTTTTCTACAAAAAATAAAGCTAAAAATATATTATTAGGAGTTGCTATTGGTACCTTTTTTAGTCATGGTTTTGCTATTTTATTTGGAAGTAATGTAGCTTATTTTTCTAGTGATATTTTTCAATTTTACTTTAAAATTTTCACATATATTTCTTTTTTGATATTGGGTTTTTTAGGATTTTTGCAAAAAAAAAGCCATTCGGCTTCTTTTGATAAATCTGGTGATACATCTGGCATTTTACAAAAAGTTTCTAATTTAAAATTAAATCCTATAATTATGATTGCACTTTGTATTTTCGTTGGCGAATTAGGAGATAAAACTTTTTTAGCTTCTTTAAGTTTAGGAGTGCAATATCCATATTCTAAAATTCCTCTTATTTTTGGTTCTGTTTTTGGTATGGTTTTTAGCAATTGTCTTGCTATTTTTTGTGGTAAATTTTTAGGCAATCATTTAAAACAAAATTTTATTGAATCTTTGTCTAATTTAATTTTTATAATTTTTGGTTTACTTGGAATTATTAGTATTATCTTAAATTACTAATAATTATTGCATTATGAAATTTTCCAATATTTTTCGTACTTTTTTTTGGCTGTTTCTGGGCTGTATATCCCAGTAAAATCTTTTATTGGTGCAAATTCTTCTTCTGGAGAAACCCTTAATAAAAGCATATCATCAAAATATTCAAATACATCAAATATAAAATTTTCAAATTTAAATGTATTTGGCTTACTTGGAACTTCTTTTACTCCTTCTTCATTTATATAATCATTTTTTTTATATGCTCTATGGTAACGTAATTGTATGTTTGATACTTTTTCTATTGCTTCTATATTCATTAAATGTGATAACATATTTGCTTCACGATATAGATATCTTCCTTCACTATCTTTTTTTTCAGATATTTCTAAATCTATATCATCATAGTCTAAAATTGACGGTTTTCCATTTTTCTTACAATACACTGCTGTCTTTTCCAATGGTTCTTGCTTAAAAATAGATTTAGATGCAATTTGTAATTTTTTATCAATTGTCATTCCAATATATAATGGGTCAACATTTTTTAGTAAAACATTATCTATTCCTCCAAATGAAACCCATTTTATGCCTAGTTTTTTCATTAATTTTATTATTCCATGTTTTTCCATAGAAATAAATACATTTCCATTTCCATTAGAGGCTTCTTTTATGCAATCAAATCTGTCTAAAATTAATTTTCCTTGTGTATTAATAATTGGCAATTTTCCTTGTGTAAAAAATATTATTTTTTCTTTTTCATATCCAAAATATGCATTTTGCTTAAAAAATTCTTTTGTTGGTTCATTGTTTTCTTGACCTGTCATAATAAACCATGGTATAGTAATTTTGTATTTTTCGTTTTTCGTTTTTATATCTTCACACATTATTTGAAATAATGATTTTTTTCCATTTTCTAAGTCCAATAAATATGTACCTTTTGGACCTTTATATCCTAATCTTGTTCCTTGTCCTCCTGCCATGGTAACTACTGCAAATTCATTGTTTTTTAAAATTTTTTCTCCTATTTCAATATATTTTTTTCTTTCTTTAGAACTCATTTTTTCTTTTTCATAGTGTTTTAGTGGTGTAATTTTATCTGTTAATTTTTCATTAATCATTGAATTTTTATATAATGTTATAATTTCGTCAAAGTCAATGTTTAGAATTTGTTGTATTAAATTTTTTTTCTGTTTTTCGTCAAGAGTTTCATAAAAATCCAATAAATGTTCTTGAGCATATTTTTTTAAAATTTCTTTTGCTCGCACATAATCTTTTTCCATTTTAATTTTCATTCCTTTCGCTTTGTTTACGATTTAAGTAATTAAAATTTTATGTGTATTTATTAGGCATTGCACTTTTTATTGTTCTGATAATGTTTTCTTTGTTAGGTATATTAGACTGATTTAATAATTCTATTTCTTTTTCTATATTATATGGTATTCTTACTAATTGGTATGAAATCGTACTTAATTGAGTAGAATTATATTCTCCTTCTAATATTATATATGATGCAACAGTTGAATATTTGTTACTTTCTTCATCAATATCTTCATTTAACATTTCTACTGGATTTCCCACACTGCCTGGGTTAAAGACTGTTTTATTTTTTATTCTAAATATACAAGGTGTATGTGTATGACCATATCCTATTACATCTGGTACTTTATCTGTTTCTGTTTTTCCAATAAATTCTGTATTTTTAAATAACTTCATTACATTTTCTATTTCTTTTTCTGCATATGCTGTGCCTTTATTACAAAATGTTGGATTAAATATATTTGATAATCCATATGGAGATGCATGAAAAAGCCTTATTAGATGTCCACTAAGGTAAAATTCATGTGATACTGGTAAATTTGTTATAAAGTTTGCTCTTTCTTCTCCAATTAATTCACGTGTCCAAAATTTTTTATTTATTGATTCTGGTCTACATATGGTATAATCACAATTACCTAGTAATATTATTTCACATTCTTTTTTTAGCATGTCTATTGTTTCTGCTGGTCTTGTACATTTTGTTATACTATCTCCTAAACAAAATATATGTGAGATTTTTCTGTTTTTTATATCTTCCATTACCGTTTCTAATGCTGTTAGGTTAGCATGTACATCTGATATTATTGCTATTTTTTCCATGTTTTTCTCCTCTTATTTTTTAATTATTAATAGTTTACTATAAAATCAATAAAAAATCTAGTATTTTTTACTTATTTACCTTTTTTTCCTTGACACTTTATTTTTTTTGTGATAATATAGTTATTGTTATTTAGTAATTGGGTCAGTAGCTCAGTTGGATAGAGCACAGGCCTTCTAAGCCTGGGGTCGGGGGTTCGAACCCCTCCTGGCTCACCAAGATAGTGCTATCCGAACTCGGATAGCGTTTTTGTATTAATTTGTATTAAATAAAAAACATTACCGGTTATTGAGACTAGTAATGTTTTTTAATATAAATTATGCATTTACTTATTATTTTATATTTTTATTTCTAACGTAATCCCCATCAAATTCATTTTCAAGTATATCCATATGTAATTTATCATAATACTTTCCGTTTAAAAATATTTCTTCTCTACTTTTTCCTGTATCTTTAAACCCACATTTTAAATAACATTTATGAGCTCTTTCATTTATTGCAAGAAGGTCTAATCTTATGCTATGTAAATTTAAATATTTAAATCCATATTCTAATAATAGTCTTATAGCTTCTGTACCATATCCATTGTTCCTATAATCTTTATCCCCAATAAATATGCCAAGTACTGCACTTCTTTCAATCCAATTAAAATGTTCTAATCCTATTGTTCCAATTAATTTATCCTTATTTAATTCAATAATATTAAAATTTCTGTTATCAGTATTTTTTGTTGAATTTTCAAGCCATTCTTTTTCTCCACTTAATGTTGTTATTTGTTCACTCCTACCAGTATAATCTGTAACTTGAAAGTCATTCATCCATTCAGTAAATTTTTCTATTTCTTCATTTGATACATCTTTTGGAGATAAATATATTCTATCTCCTATTAATTTTTTAAAATATTGCATAATTTATTTCTCCTTTAATTTATCTTTTATAAATAATATTAACTTTTATAATTATTCTGAAAATCTACTCAAATAAATTATATAATATATCATATCTAATTTATTTTCAATTATTCTTATAGAATAAATTCACTTTATTTAGTATATAAAATAAATACTTTGTATCGACATTGTCTTTATAATATGCTAAAATATTATTTGAAAGAGGTAATATTTATGTCACAAACATTAATTAATTTTAGAATAGATGAAACAACTAAAAAGCAAATGGAACAGATTTGCAATGAACTTGGAATAACAATGTCTACAGCCTTTAATATTTTTGCTAAAAAAATGATTCGTGAGAAAAGAATTCCCTTTGATTTATCTATTGACCCATTTTATTCTGAAAGCAATATGAAAGCTATAGATGAATCAATTAAACAATTAGAAGAAGGAAAAGTTGTTAGAAAAACTATGAGAGAATTAGAGGCGATGGAAAATGAATAATATTTCTTTTATCTCTAAAGCATGGGAAGAATATTGCTATTGGCAAATGCAAGACAAATTTTGGATGGAGCTAAACGAGAAGTAAAAGAAGAAACAAATTTAGATAGGGTAAATGGGAAATTTTGTGACACTAAAAATAGTTGACTTTTCATAAAAATTTTTGTATAATAATTTTAGAAGATTAATGACCACAGAAATGTGGCGTGTCAATATAAACTTGTTCTAATAAATATAATACATCTCTATTGACCATACAGAGATGTATTTTTTTGTTGTCTAATTTTCTTATTATAACCACTAAGGCTACAAATAAGGCAATAGCGACAACAGTTACTATTGCAAGTTCAACAAAAAGTATGTAAATAACAAGTAAAATTTTACTAATTATTTTATTTCGTAAATTTTTATAATAACTTAATCTGATAATATAAAGGTTTCGGATTTAGAAGGTATTTTTTATTTATAAATTTTTAGAACCTCCTCGTAATTATTCGTGTATATTTTATATTATAATGAAAATAATAATATTATATTTTACTTTTAAATTTATTATAATGTATTTTTAATGTAAAAGGAGGTTATGATGTTAAAATCAAAAATATTTATTATTTTATTTTTAATTTCTATATTTTGTGTAATACCAAATTTTGTTTCAGCAGCAAATATAGAAAAGCAGACTCAAACACTAGATTTACGAACTTATGGAACAGAAGATAATCTTGACACTCATGGATGGAAATGGGATAGTCAAACAAAAACACTAACTTTAAAAAATGCAAACTTTGAAGTGATAGGTGATCAGCCATGTTTTACTTTTAACAAAAATGATAATATAACAGTTATATATGAAGGGATAAATACTCTAAAGGCGGAATCTAAATCTGTATTCTATGGAGTTGGGAGTAATACAGAAGGTACTCACGGAAGCCTCACTTTTAAAAGTTCAAATAATGGCATTTTAAATTTAGAAGTAACCGAGGTAGATGCAAGAGCAGGGTTTAATCTAGGAAATACCATTAACTATGCATATGACTTAAACATTGAATCTGGAACTATAAACAGTAGGGGTGGATTCTGGGTAGATGGAACTATAGCTATAAATGGTGGTAATGTTAATATTAATACTGAAAATATGAAAACTAGTTTAGGAAAGGTAAATGGTATTTATGCTTTAGTACAAGCAAAAATTACTGGTGGAAATGTAGATATTAAATCAAACGATTCAGCAATCCTTGTTTCTGGAACGCCTAACGATTGGGATACCAAAGATGATGGAATAGTAATAAGTGGTGGGAATATATCTCTTAGCTCCCAAGCCTCTAATGTAGCAGTAGTATCAACAGGAATGTTAAAAAATAAAAATATAATAATTGATGGTGGCAATATAACCCTTGATGGAGAGTATGGATTTTATACAAAAAATGGTAGTATTAAAGTATATCACGTGAACAGCTTAAATACTGATAATATAAAAAAAGAAGCATTTAAAGTCGTGGAAGGTGATGGAAATGAAATAATATTCGCTGAGGCAGATTACAGTAAAGTTGAAGAAGCAATTGCTAGAGCTAACAAATTAAATAAAGCTGATTATAAAGACTTTAGTGCTGTTGAAAAGGCAATTAATGCAGTAATTAAAGGTAAAAGCGTATTGGAGCAAAGTGAAGTAGATGCTATGGCAGATGCTATTAATGCTGCTATTGATTCACTAGAATTAATAGATAAACCTAATGAAGCTGGTAAATTAGATAACACACCAAAAACTGGTATAAATAATTTACCTGCCATAGTGGTAATTGTATTGATAGTTTCTTTTTTAATAATTTCAATATTAAAAAAGAAAAAATAAACATGAATGTAGATAATTATAATTCTTAATATTGTGTTTTATAAAATTAAGTTAATATAATTAGTTGAATTTTCCTTTTAAAGTAAGGTTCATATTTAAAAAGTTTTAGTTCACTTAAAAAACACTATACAAACTTGTATAGCGTTTTTTATAGTATAGAAATCGTAATTCATTAGTATTTAAGTCAATTTAATTTTGCATATAAATTTGTTGTCCTTTTATTAAATTATAATTTATTAATTTTTCTCCATCTAGATTCTCATTATGCATATTTATAGCTGTAATCTGACTATTTTCATAAGTTGTATAATAATATATTCCTTTATCCATATTACAACAAGAACTATAAATAGTTATTTCGTACTTATCTTCTCCCATATGTACACAGCCTCTTTGTTGATCTACTGAACCTAAGATATGAAAAAATTGACTAATACTTTCAGATTCTGAATTACCAGAAATTGAATTCATTTTAGTAAATGTTGCTTTTACAAATCTTGAAGCAGATGATAAATCTCCTGGTAAGCCTAGTGCTCCCATACCACGACTATATATATCTAAATTCAATTTTTTTGAAAAATTATTTTTTGGTTGCTCAATAGATAAATTCATATAATTATTTAAATTAAACATATGAATGTCAAAAGTTGGATTATTAGTAAGAATTCCCACATTGTTATCATATATTTTTAATCCATCTTTAACACTTTCCACAGTTATTGAAGCTTCTTTATCAGAAATAATCCAATGTAATGGTGAAGTTGGTAGTTGTTCACTAAAATTAATTTTTACTATGTTTATTTTATTTAATAATTTTTTTACTTCTTCAATATTTGAACATTGTGATAATACCCATGGAATAAATTCAAATGGAGCAATATTGTCTTTATTGTTTTCTTCTTCTTTATAATCAGCATTGGTTGGAAAATTTAGTCCAGCCATACCCAATCCTTTTTCATTAATGGCATCATAATAAAGTGGATAGTTATCTGATACATATGCCATTCCAATGATGGCATAATGTTTATTAATGTCATTTACCTTTCTAAATTTAAATGGATAATTACGAGGAGTTATCGTAACAGTTTCATTATATGAAAACTCTAAATCTAAATTTCTTCCAAAATAATGGTCTTTTGTATTATAGGTTATTGCTGTACACATATTTCTCTTACCTTCCTTTCATGATATTTATGCAATTAATTATATCATACCATTAAAAATTATTCTATCTCTATTTATTTATTTTTTTATCATTGAAATTTATGCTATTTGTTATAATTATTGCAATTTTAGGCATACTATATGTATGTTGTTAAAACAAAATATAATTTATGGAGGTGAAAAAATGAATTCTGTAAAAAAATTTTATTTATTTTTAGTAATGTTATTAGCAGTTTTACTTTTTGTACCAAATTTTTGTAGTGCTGCTGATATTTCTGTAACAGATGAAGAATCTTTAAAATCTGCTATACAAAATGCAAATGCTAGTAGTGATGCAACCACTATTACATTATCTGATTCTATAACAATATCTGCTCCTTTACCTGATGTAACTAAAAATGTAACCATTAATGGTAATGGTTTTAAAATATCAGGAAATGATCAGTGGTATTCAACTGGAGGAAGTGGTAATCAATCAATAATTACTTCTACAGCTGGAACTCTTACTTTAAAAAATATAAGATTAGAACATGGTCCTAAACAAGGAGCTCAAGCTTATGGTAATGGAACTCTTGTTTTAGATGGTGTAACAATTAGTGATTGTAAGTATTCTGGTCTTATAGCAAATGGTGGTATAATTGAAATTAAAAATTTAAATTTAAATACTACTGTAGGTATAGAGATTGGAAAGTCATCTACTAATAATATAGAAGTTACTCCAACAATAATAATGAATGGTGTTCTTAAAACAACTAGTCAATCTCTTCTTTATCAAGATACTAAAACACCATCTGCATTAACTATTGAAAATAAAACTGGTTCAGCAGATAAGCTATTTGTTACTGAAGATTCAGTATTTATTACTGACAGCAATAATGCTGTTATCTATAAAGCTAAAAATTATAGCAATATAGATATTGAAAATGCTGATATGTCAGAAGATAAATTTGCAACCGTAACTATTCATTATACTGATAAAACTATGGAATTAGTAGTAACTAAAAATGAATCTTTATCTAAGTATGATTTATCTAATGTAAAAAATATAGATGGACAAGTTTTTGTTCATTTTGTTAACAGTAATAATGAAATTTTTAGTGAAGATACACCAATTACTGATAACATTGAGTTAACTGCTATTTATAAAGAAGAAGAAACTCCTGTTGAAAATACTCAAACTTCAAACACTCAAAAAGATGAAACACCTAAAACGGGAAGTTCAAATTATTTAGTACATGCATTAATAACAGTATTCATATTAACATTATCAATAATAGTTTTAAAAAGAAAAGTTTAAAATTAAAAGGAATGGATAGTAATTTTCTGTTCCTTTTTATTTTTGTATTTAAAAATTTTTTTATGTAGAAAATTTTTTTATGAATTTTATAAAAATATTAAAAATTTTGATTTGTTGACTTTCTAATATTATTGTGCTATATTTTTTTTAATATTTATTTAATTAAAGTTTAATGTAAAATTTTTTGACTTGAAAAAGAAATATACAAATATAAAGCATTAAATAACTAACATAGGAGAAATGAAAATGTTAAAAGATAATATGCTAGCATATTCAGAAATTAATCAAATATTGAACTTGTTAGAGTATAAATATAGAGAAAAAGTACCAACTAGTGTAAGGAATTTTTTTGAAGAAAAAAGAGATACAACATATATTCCTAAAATAGATGCATCTAAGCCATTAAATGAGCAAAATTTAAAAAAAGAAACTCTAGTAATATTAGGAATATTAAATTTAAATTACTGGTGTGAAAGTGAAGCAGAAAAAAATGAATTTTTTAATAAATTAGCTGAAAATGATAAAAATAGAAAGGAATTAGAAGAAAAATATAATCCAAATAATTTATTTAAAAATAAAGTACACAGTAATTCATATAAAGAAAATATGCAAATGATTGAATATAAAGAAAAAACTATTTGGCAAAAAATATTAAAGCTATTTAAAAGAAAATAAAGATAAAGGATGATATTATGTACAATGAAAAATATGTAAAATCATTTAAAGAAGAACAATATATATCTATTTTAAATGATATTAAACAATTAGATGATATCGCAAATAATTATTTAAATAGATATTCTGCAGGAGTTGATGCACATAAATTAGCTCTTAAAGATTCATTAGATCATTATATAGCCAAACAAATAAGTGAAAATAAAAATTATATTAATACTTTAGAATTTAAAAATTATGCTAATTATTTAAAAAAAATATCAAATCAAAAAAAATATATATATGACAATGGTTATCCAATATATCTAGAATTTAGTACAAATATAGTTTTTGAATATTTAAATCAAAATATGCTGGATAAAATTTATCCTGGAAATAAAATTAATAGTGTAATTTCAAAAAATAAAGATATGTTGAATATTATGTTGAGTAAAATCAGAAATAAGCAACAATTAAGTTTTAGAGAATTGCAGATAATATCTGATTATTTTGACAATAAAAAAGATTTAAAAATGGAAGATTATACAAAATATTTGGAATACATTTTTGAACCTAAAAATGGTGTAAAGTCTACACCTCAAATAGTTTCTGCAATTTTAACATATTTACCAAAATTTTATGGACAAGAAGTTCAAGACTCTAGAGCATATTTAGCCTCAATTGATGGTAGTAATAACAACAAAATTCATATAGCTCATAGTTCAGCTGCTTTTCCTTATACATGTTTTCAATTTGATATATTTAAAAATGTAGATTTGACTTCATATCAATCTGTTAATTCTTCAAGAACAAAAACATTTGATAAAAATGATATTATGCTTTTAACAATGATTGCATTTCATGAGTTTACTCATCAAAAGCAGCGAAATGATTTATTATCAGGTAATAAATTTGATAGTGCTGCTATGGAAATTAATAGATTTTTGAGACAATATGATAGTAGTTATTATAATCAAAATCATGATGCAGATGAAATTGAAATTGAAGCTGATGAAAAATCATGGTTACATTGTGCATGGTTTGCATATAAATTTATGAAAGATGAAAAAAGTTTGTTTTCTCAATGTTATGATAATTTAAGAGATGTACGTAACAGAAGAGCTTTTTCGGTAAAAATTGATGAACACGGATTGCGAAAAAGATATATGGATTTTGATGTTGAAAAAACTATGTCTATAATAAGAGAACATCCTGAAGCTTTAAAAAACTATAAAAATTTGTCTAAGATATTTGATGAGAAAGGTAGAATTAAGACCGATTTCTTATTTGAAGAAACAATAGCTACAACCAATGCAGGAAGAGAATTTTGTAATCATACTTTAAATAACGTTCCTATGGATTTATTAAGAGCAAAAATAAATAGTGGTAATTACACTGCAAAACAAATAGAAATTTTAATTAATAATTTTGTAGAAGTACCACATTATAATGCATTAGCTTTAAGAGAATTAAAAAATACTAATTTTAATACATATAATCAAACTATGTCCAATTTAAATATTTCTAAAGAATTAGAAAAGGTTTATAATTATTATTTTTTAGAATGTTGTCATCAAATAAAAAAATTTAATGAATTATTAGAAATTGTTTCTAGTAGAAATATTTTTAGTAAACAAGATATAGATAGTTATCGATCTTTTTTTGAAAATTATTATTTTGAAATGTTTGAAAATATTAATATACCTAATGTTACTTCAATTGAAAAGGTTTTAGCTAATTTTGGAAATAGTAATAATGAACAACTACAAATTCTTGCAAGAAAAACCAAGATATTATTGCAAAGAAAAATAACATCTAGAAAGTCTAATGATAGTTTTACACAATCTCCTCAAAATACTATAACTATAGATTCTATAAAGAGTGCTATTTTGCAATCAACATTTACTACTTTGGATATGCAAAAACAACAAGATGATATTAAATCTGTCATAAGTTCACCAAATATAGCAGATATACAAGTGCATGGTAGTATATTACCACCTGAAGAACATTAAATTAAGAGTAAATTCCATATTTATTTTTAAATTGGAATTTACTCTTAATTATTATATTTTAATTATTTATTATTTTTAACAATTAATTTATCACAAAAAGCAAGAACTGCTGGCAATAATATTAAAATTAAAATTGTAGAACATAACGTTCCCTCTGAAATTGTTTTACATATTTTAGCTGCAATAGCTGATGCAAAATTAGCAATAATTAAAGTTACTATAATAAGTATAGAGCTTGAAGTTAATATAGTGTGTATTGATTTATTATATGAATCTATAATTGACTCTTTTATTCCTTTATTTTTTCTGTGTTCAAGATAATAAGATGTATAAAGAATAGCATAATCAATAGTCGCACCCATTAAAATACTTTGAACAATAAGTATTGAAATGAAATACACATTTTCTCCTACAATTGATAATATTCCCATTGTTAGATAAACTGCTGTTTGTATTATTAGTACTAATATTGTTGGTATAGTAATTGATTTAAATGTCATTACTACTACTACAAATATTGCTATCATTGTTATTATTGTTATTACATTTAATTCATTATCAAAGGTTTGACTCATTTCATAAGACATTGGTGAATCACCTATTACGTAAAAATCTTCTATATCTTTACCTAACATGTCTTTTACATTTTTTATAAATTTATAAGTTTCTGTTGTTTCTGGAGCAAATGTTGTGTTTAGTACTATTCTTGAATATTTATCCCCTATTAATAATTTTTTTGCATCTTCTATGGTTGTTTTTGCCTCTATTATATCATTTCTCATATCATTTTCTATAAAATCTGTAAATCGTTCATCTTGTAAAATATCATTATTAAGAAAATTTATAAATTCTTCTACTGTCATTTTCCATTCATTATTATATTGATTATTACTACCATAATAAGTATAAAGCATTTTTATTGTATTTTTTTCTACATCATTGCTTAAATTGCCAATAATTGCAAACATTTCATTTGCAGTATATTCAACGTTATTTGTTGTAGCATTCATAATGCTATTTACTGTATTTAATTTTGAAATTTTTTCTTCATTAAAATTATTTGCATAATCTTTATTTGTAACTACATTTTCAATTAAAAAATTTACAAATTCTTTTAATGATAAATTTAAATTTTTATTTATATATTTAGAGTCATATAAACCATAAAGTAGATTTATATTTTCTTTATTTATATTTAGTAATGAGGACAATGCACTACTATCATAATTCTTATTATTAATAATTCCATTCATAACTGATTGAAGTAAATTTAAATTTTTAATTGAGCTACTTGTTATCTTATTTGCAAGTGTGCTATCATTTTTATGTGCAAGCACAAAATTTACAAATTCTTGTGGTGTTAGAGTTGTTTGATTTTTCATTGAAGCATACAAAGTATATATTTTTTTTGTGCTATTACTATCTATGCCTATTATTTGAGAGAATTCTTCATATGTAAAACTCTTATTGTTTAGTGTATTTGTTATAATAATAGATAATAATTGTAATTGTTCCATTGTATTTTTATTAATACCATTTTTTATACTTTCTAATTCTTTATTATCTAATATTAGTTTTACAAATTCATTTGGTGTAGCTGTCCATTTATTTGTATTTCCAGATG
This sequence comes from uncultured Clostridia bacterium, assembly GCA_947626815.1. Lineage (GTDB taxonomy): Bacteria > Bacillota > Clostridia > TANB77 > CAG-508 > CAG-269. The sequence goes on from CANQTN010000011.1 coordinate 48,820, forward strand.
TATAATCAATTAAGCTATATAGTTGATATAATTGATTTGTATTCATATTTAATATTTGTGCTAATTGTTTTGCTGTATATTTAACTTTATTATTAGAAACACTATCATCTATTATCATTTTTAATATTTTTAAATTAGTTAAAGTATTTGTATTTATAGATTCATTATTTATTTTACTGTAATTATCTAAAACTATATTTACAAATTCTTGTGGTGTAAATGTTTTTTCATCAGGTAATCCTGTAAGTGTATATATATTATCTACAAATCCTGTTCCAAAATTAGCAAATATCTTATTTAGATTTGCTTTATCCATTTTTGTTGTATTAATATTGTTTTTATTTTGTGCAAATACTGATATATTTTCCAATTTGCTTATGTCTGTTCCATCCAAATAGTGCGTATTGTTTTTAATTGTAATTGTATTATTAATAAATTCTGTTATACTAAATTTGCTTACATTGTTTTCTTTACTATATTTTAAAAGTAAAATTGGATTAATATTTTCTTCTCCTATACCAAATAAATTAGACAATTCTTTACTATTCATTTGTTTAGTAATTGTATTTGTATTACTAAATGTTGCTAATAATTTTATATTTTGAATTGTTGCATTATCAAAACTATTTGCATAGTTACTATAATTTAATACTTCATTTAATACAAAATTTGAAAATTCTGAAATTGTCATTTTTATATCAATGTCATTTAATAAGATATAATATTTGTATAATTCACTAATTGTATTATTGTCAATATCTAATAATTCTGCTATTTGATTACTTGTCATTTTCTTTTGTATTGTTTGCTTGTTTGTAAATTTTGATAAAGTATTTAGCTTAGCTTTACTTTCTGAATCAATTTTATTTGCATATTTTGAATTTGTCAAAACATCTTTATTCATAAAATCAATAAATTGGTTCAAATTAATTTTTATGTTATTATTTTTAGAAAGATAGTATATAAAAATATCATCTATTTTGTTTTTATCAATTTCTAATATATTGGCTATATCACTAGATGTTCTTTTTTCGTTCATAGAAGGTATAGTAATAAAATTTTTTAGTCTTGTAATATCATTTTTGATTTTGTCATCAATTTTTTCATTTATTTTTTCATTACTATATGCTTCCTCTTCAATGAAATTAATGAATTCGTTAAATGTCATTTTATTATTTTCATCAGGATTATAATAATCATAATATAATATTTTTAATAAATATTCTTCTACACTAGTATTAGAACCTAAATCATTTAATTTTTTATTTAATTTATCATAAGTTAATTTTTCATTGATTGTATTGCTATATGCTAATACTTCGTCTATTCTTTCTTCACTTTCAAGTTTTTCTAAATATTTTGAAATTTGTTTTTCATCTTTATTTTTATATATAATTGCTATTTGATTATTTTCAACAAATACCTTACTTATTTCATCTGCTTGTGAATCTGTATAATTAATTCCTAAATTTCCTTTTATTACAAAACTTATAATAAATACTGTAAGGAATAATGGAACAGCAATAAATCGTATTTTATAGCTAAATTTTCCTAATTTATCTAATTTAATATTTGGACTTTTCTTTTTTGTTTTTACTATCCATTTGTCAAACATTAATATTAAAGGTGGAAGTACAAAGAATATACAAATTAAGCTAAATAATACTCCTTTTGCTAATACAAATCCTAAATCTTTTCCAATTTTAAAACTCATAAAAACTAATGCTAAAAGCCCAACTATTGTTGTAACAGAACTACTAGATATAGCTTGGAATGCTTTATATAGAGCATTTTTCATCGCTTTTATATTATCTTTTTCAATTTTCTTTTCTTGATCATATCTATTCATTAGCATTATCGAATAATCCATTGATAATGCCATTTGTAATATTGCTGCTATTGAATTGGTGATATTGGAAACATTTTGAAATATTATATTTGTTCCTTTATTTAAAATTACTGCCATTAATATTGATGTTAAAAATAAAAATGGTTCTACATAGGATTCACACATTATAAGCAAAATTATTAGAGCACTAACAATTGCAAGTACAACAATCCAAAATGGTAATACACTTTTATTATTTTCAGATATATTTCCACTTGTATAAATTGTATAATCTTTATATTTTTCTGTTATTTGATTATATATGTTAGTTGCTATTTTTGAATCAGATTTATCATTTGCTGTAATAACATATAATGTATAATTTTCTTTGTTATATTTTTCGCTGTCATCATAGTCCACACTTTCTACTCCATCTATGGTTTCTAAGTTATTTTTTATCTCTAGTTTTTCTTCGTCTACTAAATTTTCAAACATTAAATTTAGTGTACTTGTTTCAGTTTCTGAAAATTCTTCTTCCATAATATTCATGCCTATTCTTGTTTCTGATGTATCTGGTAAGTATTCAGCTATATCATAATTAATTTTTACTTTTGATGATAATATGGCTGCAATTATTGTAAAGACACAAAATAGAATTAAAATAAAATGTCTCTTATTTATTATGAAATCTGTAATTTTTCTCAAAATAAATCCTTCCTTCCTTTATAGTTTAAAGTATATTATATTATTTTTCTTATTATAATGAAAGTATAAACTTTATAAAAGTGTCTAAATTTAGACACTTTTATAAAAATTGTCTTTTTATTTCAATAAAAGTATGTTATAATATTTTTTATATTTATAGAAAGGAATAGTAGCAATTATGAAAGTACAATGTCTAAATTCTTCATCTGTAAAGACAAGAAATTTAATAAAAAAAACTTTTGCTGAATTAATCAATGAAAAGAAACAATTAGATAAAGTAACTGTTACAGAACTAGTTAAAAGAGCCCAATTAACACGAAGTACATTTTATACACACTATGATAATATATATGAAGTTGCTCATGATTATCAATTACAAACTATTGAACTTTTATGTAGTGAAAATTTAAAATTACATTCAAAACAAGACATTATTAATTATTTTGATAATATTATACAATGTTTAAAAAATAATGAAAAAATATATAAATTATTATTATCTGCTGATGAATCTCTTTTATTTTTGGAAAAATTGCAAAAAATTGCTAGTCAAAAAATCTATGATGCTTTAAAAGATGTTTATACAGATAAATATCTTGATTTAAATATTTCATTTCTTATGAATGGAATATTAATGGAAATTTTAAAATATTTTAGAAATGAAAGCTGTTATTCATTAGATGACTTATTATTTAATATGCAAAAATGGTTTGAAAAAATATTTGATTAGTTTAAAATTATTTTAAAAAACTTTTAAACAAACATCATTAATTTCTTTTTCTGAAATAGCCCCTTCTCTTAATATGTGTGGAATACCATTAATTACTTGAACAACAGTAGAAGCAATGCAACTATCACTTATACCTGCATCTATAAAGTAATCTACATCTTTTTTAAATTCTTTCATAATAAGTTCTAAATTTATTCCATTAGGTTTGTTAGAAATATTTGCACTTGATGTAGCTATAGGAACATTACAATAATTTATTAATTCAAGTGCTATTTTATTTGAAGGTATACGAATACCAACAGTATTACTATTTGCAGTTAAAATGTTAGGAACTATTTTTTTCTTTTTTAAAATAATTGTTAATGGACCTGGTAAAAATTTTTTTATTAAAGCATATTCTACTTCTGTAACATCTTCTGCAACTTCATTTATCATATCAATACTATTTACCAATAAACTAATCGGTTTATTAAAATCCCTCTTCTTTATTTCATAAAGTTTTTTTATTGCTATTTCATCTAAACCATTTGTCCCTATTCCATATACTGTATCTGTTGGAAATACAACAATGTTTCCATTTTTTATAATTTTAGATATGTTTTCTAATTTTTCATAATCTATTTTATTCTTAAAATTCAAATATTTTTGCAACTTTTATTCCCTTTCTGTGAATAATTAAATTTCTTATCTTTAGTTATTTTTTAAGTTTCTTATGTTTAGTTATCTTTTAATTTTCTAATATTTTTAGCAATTTCTGAAGTATTTCTGCATATTACTAATAAAATTATTGAGAATTCATAAATAACTCTTGCAATTACGTTTCCTAAGATTAAAGAAATTAAAAAGCTTAAGAAATTAGTTCCTATTAATGCAAATGAAGATAGTGTAATATAAATTGCACAAATTAAGTAAGTAATTTTTAATAATACTTCTAAAAACATTTTTTTAAATGATAAAAAATCATATAGCCATCCAAGGAATCCTTTAAACTTCCCGTCATTTTTTTTGTTTAAGAATAGAAAATATACTAAAATTCCTCCTATAATGGCTAATATCAAAGATACAATAATCCATATAGAATTGCTAATAACATTGTTTAAAGAATATCCATATGTTTTTGTGTTAAACATAGTTATACCTCCTTTCTTATTTGATTATATTATCATATATCATAGGGCATGTCAACATTTTATGCAAATAGAATATAAAAAAAATTAACAGTTTACTTATCAATGGTACAAATGGTCAATGATAATATATTATTTATGTAGTAACAATTCGGGGGGACCAGCAAAGTACAGAGTGTTAATAAAATTTTATAATTTATTATAAAATTTTAGGTACAATCTGTATGCAGCTGGGAGTTACAAATAAATAATATATTATCATTGACCATTTGTACCATTGATAAGTAGACTACAACAAAAAAGAACTAGATTACTTTCTTAAGGAGAATCTAGTTCAATAAACAAAAAATAAACATATAAATATATGATTTATTATTAGGATTGTAGCAAAAAAATATATATAAGTCAATAAAATTATAGAAAATTTACTTAATCTAGATTACAGTTTACTTGACCATTTGTACCATTGATCAGTGAACTGTTACTAATCTAGTAATTGCCATTATTTATTTAATTTTATTAATAATCATTATTTAAATCATAATACTCTAAATCTTTAAAAGCAGGATCATATATATTCTTACCTCTATAATCAAATCTAGATCCATGGCAAGGACAATCCCAAGTTTTATCAATATCATTCCAACTCAATAAACATCCTAAATGTGTGCATACAGGTTTAACGGCATAAACTTTTCCGTTAGGTGCTTTATAAATACCAACTTTTTCATTATTAATTTCAATAATAGATCCAGAATCATTTTTTATGTCTTTAAAAGACATGTTAGCTGATTTTAATTTATCAAAAACTAAAGAATTAGCAGACTGTACAATCATATTTTTTAATTCATCTTTATTTTTTATAGGTTTTAAACGTGATGAATTAAACAAATATTCATATCTATTTTTTTTATTACAAATTTTATCAACAATAATTGTAGCAGCAACATTAGAAGATGTCATTCCCCATTTTTTAAAACCAGTTCCAACAAATACATTTGGTAAAGAAGTAGAATATTCCCCAATATATGGAATTTTGTCTAAAGGTATGCAATCTCTAGTATTCCATTTATATAAAATTTCACAATCTGGATAATACTTTTTTGCTTCTTTTTCTAAAATGCCATAAGTATCGGCATAGCATGATGGTTTTCCTGTTTTATGCTCTCCCCCACCAATTAATAAAAGTTTTTTTCCAGCAATTTTGGCAGTTCTAAATGAAAAAATAGGATCTGTAGAATTAATATACATCCCATTAAAAAGGGTTTTTTTAGTATCAATAGCTATAATATAAGAAGTTGACTGATACATTTTTGTAAAATAAAATCCAGGAAAATTAATAAAAGGATAATGTGTAGCAACAATTACAAATTTAGCTCTTACTAAATTTTTTTCTGAAGAAATAAGATAAGTATAATCAGTAAATTTTTCTATATTTGTAACAGTTGTATTTGTAAAAATTTTATTATTATTAGAAGTAATGCCATTACATAACCCATATAAATATTTTAATGGATTAAATTGAGCTTGATTTTTAAAGCAAATAGCACCTTCAATATTAAATGGAAGACCTACTTTTGTCACAAATTCACATGGTAATCCTAAAGACTGAACAACTTCTACTTCTTTTTTTATATTAGATAATTCAGATTTTTTTGTTGTATAAACATAACTATTTTGATATTCAAAATCGCATTTAATTTTTTCAGAATCTATTATCTTTTTTATGTTTTTTATTGCCATTTCATTTACTTTTAAATAGTCAGAAGCAAATTTTTCAGAATAAGAATTTACTAAATAATCATAAAATAAACCATGTTGACTTGTAATTTTTGCAGTAGTATGTCCTGTTGTTTTTTCTCCTATAGAATCTTTTTCTAAAACAATTACTTTAAATCCTAATTTGCTTAAGTAATAAGCACATGAAAGTCCAAAAATTCCTGCTCCTATCACACATATGTCTGTCTCGATATCTTTAGATAGAGAAGGAAATGATTTATTTTTTTTTAAAGTATTTATCCATAATGAATTCATTTTATACACTCCTATCTCTATAAATGAAGTAATTATCTTTCAATTTCTCCATTTATCTTTAATTTTTATTTTTTATTAATTAAAT